>JAAXGV010000112.1 GCA_012271185.1 Rhodothermales bacterium | reverse complement strand
GCCGCTGCCACCTTGCCCCAGCTGGCAGTACAAGCCGTACGGCCCTTGTTTGAGGAAGATGTCTTCACCAGTCCCAGGATCTTTTCCCAGTGCAGGCCCTTTCCCCAGCCTCAGGAGCTCTGTCAGCTGCGCTGCCGTCACGTCGCCGGGCAGCCAGTCCTGAGGCAACGACGCACGCCTTGATATGCCATCCAGCTCAGCTTCCAGAAACGGCCCGAACTTGCCTACACGCACTTCAAAATCATCCCACCTGGGCGACCTGATGGTCGAAATCTTTATCGGATCAATGTTTTCCGTGGCCTTGGACACGCGCGCCCTCAGCCCTTGCTCGCCTGTATAAAATGACTGCAGAAATGCGATCCTGCTACCTTTGCCGGAAGCTATCTGATCAAGGTCTTCCTCCAGCTTAGCTGTAAACTCGGTTTCCACCAGGCGATCAAAACCTGACTCAAGCAGGTTATTCGAAGCAAATGCCGTAAACGTGGCCGCCAATGCGCGCCCCGTTTTCTGCGCATAGCCCACCCGCTGCACCCGTTCCATGACCTCTGCGTATGTGCTGGGCCTGCCTACACCTTCTTCCTCCAGCTGCTGTATGAGAGAGGCCTCTGTATACCGGTTGGGCGGCTTGGTCTCATGACCATCAGCGGCTACACCATGACATTGCAGTCTGTCTCCGTCAGAAAGTGCGGGCAGCGCTTTCTCGTTCCTGGCAAGCGCGGCCTGCGGATCATCGGCGCCTTCCACGTACGCCCGCATAAAGCCCGGAAAGAGCACAGTCTGCCCCGTTGCCCGAAAGGTCGCACTAAAATCCGACTCACCGGCAGCACCAATCGTCACGGTAACCTGGCGCAGCTTCGCATCAGCCATCTGCGAAGCCACCGTGCGCTTCCAGATCAGATCGTAAAGATGTCGCTCCTGCGAGTCTTCCAGTCCCCGCTCACCGGCAGGCGCCATCTTGCTGCCAGCCGGCCGTATCGCCTCATGCGCCTCCTGCGCATTGCGCACCTTGCTCTTGTAGCGGCGCGGTGCACTGCTGACATATTCGGGCCCGTAGCGTTCACGGGCCGCCCGGCGGCTGGCCTCCGTAGCTTCGCCGGACAGCTGTACTGAGTCCGTCCGCATGTAAGTGATATACCCTTTCTCGTACAGCTTTTGCGCCACACGCATGGTCTGTTTGGCTGACCAGCCAAACTTCCTGCTCGCTTCCTGCTGAAGCGTGGATGTTATGAACGGCGCACTCGGGGAGCGGCGGATCTGCTTGACCCTCACCTTTCTGACGGACCATCGGGCCTTCCTGGCCCGCGCAACCAGCTCATCCGCTTGCGTTCCGCCCAGCACCAGCACATTGTCTGCCTTCCGAAGAGACTCCGCGAGCTCCCCGGTACTTGCATCAAAGTCTTTGCTGACAGCAATACGCTGCTCCGCAAGGTGGGTCAGCACTGCCTCAAACCGGTCACCATCCTTTGACAGGTCGGCCTTTACACTGTAATAGTGCGCAGGCACAAACATCATCCGCCTCTTCTCGCGCAGCACCAAAAGCCTCACCACCACGCTCAGGACCCGGCCAGCAGACAGTCTGGGCTTGATCTTTTTCCACAACACAGGGGACACCTGGTACCCTACGAGGCGATCCAGCACGCGGCGCGTCTCCTGCGCATCAACCAGGCGCTGATCTATCTCGCGCGTGCTGCCCAGCGCACGTTCAATGGCACTCGAGGTTATCTCGTGGAAAACCATGCGGCGAACAGGCACCTTGGGTTTCAGCACTTCCAGCAGGTGCCACCCGATCGCTTCGCCTTCCCGGTCCTCGTCTGTGGCGATCAGAAGCTCATCCGCATCCCTCAGCGCATCCTTGAGCTCCCGCACAACCTTGTGCTTGCCGCTCGTGATGACATAGATAGGCTCGAACCCGTTGTCAATGCGCACGCCCAGCTTCGCCCACGGCTCTTTCCGATACTTTGCAGGAATCTCCGCTGCAGAGCCCGGCAGGTCACGGATATGCCCGACACACGACATAACCTTGTAGCCACGCCCCGGCAGGATGCGGCTGATCGTCTTTGCCTTCGTCGGTGACTCTACGATAAGTAGCCTGTTCATACACCTTTGGATTCGGGACATGCCTGCGACGCCGTAAACGCACAGTTCAGCGCTACGTTACACCGGAAGGCCTGCCGATAAAGCAGTTCTTCATACATACTGCATGGAGTTACGTGGTATTTTGCGCAGTTGTTGTGCAGTCTTCAACCCCATTCAGACAAGATAACATGCCTGATCAGTTTGTATACCTTTTCGGGAACGGAAAGGCGCAAGGCAGCAAGGAGATGAAAGCCCTCCTTGGAGGCAAGGGGGCCAACCTCGCAGAGATGAGCGCGATTGGCCAGCCTGTGCCTCCCGGCTTTACAATAACGACCGAAGCATGCCAGTACTACATTCGGAGCAACCGTCAGTGGCCCGGCGGGCTGGCAGCAGAGGTCCAGGCAGGCCTGAGGCACGTGGAAGAAGCCCTTGGCCGAAGGTACGGTGACGCCAGCAGGCCGCTCCTGGTCTCTGTGCGCAGTGGCGCGGCGCAGTCGATGCCCGGCATGATGGACACGGTGCTCAACCTGGGCCTGAACGATGATGTCGTCAAAGGCATCGCTGCCGAGACCGGCAACCTGCGTTTTGCTTACGACGCCTACCGGCGCTTCATAGACATGTTTGGCAACGTCGTCATGGGTGTCAGCCATGACCTGTTTGAACACGCGCTGGACAGCATGAAGCACCGCAAGGGCGTGAAAGACGATCTGGACCTGGATGCGGACGACCTGAAGACGCTGGTGACCGAGTTCAAGGCCATATACGAAGACCATGCGAAGCACGCGTTTCCATCAGACCCCCAGGCGCAGCTGCAGCACGCCATCAATGCGGTCTTTGGCTCATGGGACAGCACCCGTGCGGTCAAGTACCGGCAGATCAACCGTATCACCGGGCTTATGGGCACGGCCGTAAATGTTCAGGCCATGGTATTCGGCAACCTGGGCGATACCAGCGGCACGGGCGTATGCTTTACACGCAACCCGTCTACCGGTGAGCGTGAGCTCTATGGCGAGTATCTGGTCAATGCCCAGGGCGAGGACGTGGTTGCCGGCATCCGCACACCAAAGCCCATCGCGAAGATGGCCAGTGAATTTCCCGGGCAGTACGCGCTGCTGCTGGCGCTTACCACGCAGCTTGAGGAACACTATGAGAACATGCAGGACATTGAGTTTACGATCCAGGAGGGATCGCTCTATATCCTGCAGACGCGCCATGGCAAGCGCACCGGTCGCGCTGCGCTCAAGACAGCCGTAGACATGGTCAGCGAGGGGCTGACCGACCGCGTCGCGGCCGTACGCAACCTCGTGGAGCCGGGCCACCTGGATCAGCTTCTGCACCCCGGCTTCAAGGATGTGGCGGGATACAAAGACCAGGTGCTCGCAACAGGCCTGCCCGCCTCGCCCGGTGCAGCCGTCGGACAGGCCGTCTTTACGGCCGATGAAGCCGAGGCATGGCACGCAGATGGCAAAAAGGTCATCCTGGTCCGGATTGAAACCAGCCCCGAAGACGTGGGCGGCATGAATGCGGCAGAGGGCATCCTTACCTCTCGCGGGGGCATGACCAGCCATGCTGCCGTGGTCGCTCGCGGCTGGGGCAAGCCCTGTGTGGCCGGATGCGGCGCAATCGTGATAGACTACAAGGCCAGGCAGTTCGTCGCAGGAAGCGCAACAGTCAAAGAAGGCGACTGGATCTCCATCAACGGCTCGACGGGCGAGCTCATCCTGGGGGCGCAGGAGCTCGAGGCGGCACAGATGAGTGAAGATTTTGCCACATTCATGGAGTGGGCTGATGCGATCCGCCCCATTGGGGTTCGCGCCAACGCCGACACCCCGGAAGATGCAGCCAAGGCGGTGTCGTTTGGCGCCGAAGGTATTGGTCTGTGCCGTACGGAACATATGTTTTTTGAGGGAGACCGCATCCTGGCGGTACGTGAGATGATCCTGGCGGATTCTGAAGACGCCCGCAAAGCAGCGCTGGCCAAGCTGCTGCCGTATCAGCGTGATGACTTTGCCGGCATCTTTCGTGCCATGCCCGGGCTGCCCATCACCATACGACTGCTGGATCCGCCCCTGCATGAATTCCTGCCACATGACCTGGAAGGGCAGGAAGAGATGGCCAGGGTCATGGGTGTGCCTGTCACTGCCGTAAAAGCAAAAGTGGCCGAGCTGGAAGAGTTCAACCCGATGCTTGGGCACCGTGGCTGCCGCCTGGGTGTCATCTACCCGGAGATTACGGCCATGCAAGCCCGGGCGATTCTGGAAGCCGCCGTGGAAGTGCAGGCCGAAGGTGTCGTGGTACTGCCTGAGATCATGGTACCCCTGATCGGCACCGTTGAAGAATTCGTAGACCAGCGCAACCACATCCGTGAAACCGCGGAGCGGGTCTTCGCCGGCAAAGGCATTCGCGTCGACTATCTTGTGGGCACCATGATTGAGGTGCCGCGTGCCGCACTCACCGCTGATGATGTGGCTGCTGAAGCTGAGTTCTTTTCCTTTGGCACCAATGATCTGACGCAGATGTGCTTCGGGTACAGTCGCGACGATGCAGGAAAGTTTCTGCCGGCCTATGTGGAACGGAAGATTCTGCCGGACGACCCCTTTCAGGTGCTGGATCGCCGCGGGGTCGGCCAGCTTGTCCGGATGGGTACCGAGCGCGGACGCGCCGCCAACCCCAGGCTGAAGGTCGGTATCTGTGGTGAGCACGGGGGCGAACCATCCTCTGTGGCGTTCTGCTACCAGGTCGGAATGGACTATGTATCGTGCTCGCCCTTTCGCGTGCCCATTGCCCGGCTTGCCGCTGCACAGGCTCACCTGGAGGCGCAATAGGCAGCCATACGCCTTATGAGCTGGCTCTTCGGGTATGTCGGAGGCCTGACCCCTGCGCTGCGGGCCAGGTTCCAGCGCCTTCATGAGGCACCGCTGTATGGTGATGCTGGCCCCGGGCACTACCTCCAGGCCGGGGGGCTCCCCGCCACATGCTGCCAAGGCGTGCTCAAGGATGCGCCAGGACAGTGGTTTGTCGTGGGTCTGGGCCTTGATCCAGCACACCACCGTGTGCTGGATGGCACAGCATGGCAGCGGATCCTGTCCGCCCCCAAGCCCGTCCTGGGGGCCCTTGACGGGCACTTTGTTGCAGCAACCGTATCTGGGGCGGCTGTTCATGTCTATACTGACCAGCTTGGCACAAGAACCTTGCACTACGCCTCCTGCGGAGAGGGCTGGGTATTTTCCACAAGACTGGACTGGCTTGCAGCCCTGCGGGGAGGGCTTGACATCGACTATGCCGCATTCGGGTCTCACTGGATCACATTTAACCAGCTCTCCTCGCGGAGCCAGGTCCAAGGCTTGACTCGTCTTGGCCCCGGAGGCCACTTGGCGCTGTGCACGCACAGCCGGAAAGCGTCTGATCACGACTGGGAATGCGAGGTGGGCAGCGCCGACGTCAATGGCGGGTCCTTTGCACAGGCAGTCTCGGGCTACTGTTCACCCGCAGGCCTGGGGCCAGCGAGCCTGGGGCTGTCAGGCGGGCTGGATT
Source organism: Rhodothermales bacterium (assembly GCA_012271185.1). Lineage (GTDB taxonomy): Bacteria > Bacteroidota > Rhodothermia > Rhodothermales > Bin80 > JAAXGV01. The sequence continues at coordinate 7,771 of JAAXGV010000112.1, read as the reverse complement.
CGCGGCTGCTGCTGGCACTCGGTGCCCGGCAAACGCACACCTTTGGCCCTTCCGGCCACCCGGACGTGCGCCTGGCACGCAGGATTGCATCATCAGAAGGTATCCCCCAGCACCATCTGTATGCGCAGGACTGGGACGCCGACGCCGCAATAGCGCTGCTCGAAGCACGGGCGCGGACTACGCCCCCCGTTTCGGCTGCTTCTTCAGTACTGGACCTGCATCACTATGAGCACCTGCACCAGAGCGGTGCCTGTATCATAGATGGCGGCTTTGGCGAAGTTGCACGCAGGCAGTTCATGAACCGGCTCCTGCATTTCGGCAAGGGTTGGGGAGATCCGAAGGATGTGCTGCCCCATATCCGCACTGCCCGTGCGCAGGTATTCTGCCGGGAGGCGACCGATGCCATGACAGGCGGAGCGCTAGAGGACATCGCCTGCCTGCGCGACAGGCTGCCTCAGAAGCTGGATGCGGAAAACGCTGTGGACCTGATCGGTGTCCGCACTAGGCTTCCCAACTTCTTTGGGCTGGAGCAGAGCCGTCTGGATGGCCAGGCGGCATGCTTTATGCCGTTTGCACAACCTTCGGTGCTCCGTGCACTGTTTCAGCTTCCGCTTGCGCTGCGCCGCAACGGCAGACTCTTCAAGAAGCTTATCCGAACGCGACGCCCCAGCCTTGCACGTTACCCCCTTATCAAGGGCACCACGTCCTACCCATTCCACTTCTCCACGCTGGGTGCGCAGCTTCTGGGCCGTATCAAGAAAAAAGCCGGGTTCGCTTATCGGGACCCCCGGCCCCAGGCCTTCCTGCAGGCGGTCAAGCCCTGGGCCCTCGACCTTGTGCATTCCGACGGCGTGCGCACGTATGCTGCATACGACCGTGTCAAACTCGAACGCGTCGTGCTGGGATATTACCAGGGGAACACTGCGATGGCAGGTGCACTCGACTGGTGGCTCGCCTTTGAGACATGGCGCCGCACCCTGCGCACCTAACGGACCAGGCAGCCGGTATACGCGTAGCGTTTCAGGTCAGGCCCGACCGACACCTCAGGGATGTAGCTGTCCCGGACCATGCGCAGCGGCATTACCATCAGCGCCCGCTGCGCCAAGACCGGATCAAACAGAAACACCGTTCCGTCCGAGCGGAACAGTATCCATGTGTGTCCGCGATGCTCTCCGCACGCATCCACGATACGCCCGGCAATAAACTCGGCATCATAGCCCAGGTGCACCATCTTGCGCCATGCCCACAGCGCAAAGTCCTCGCAGTCCCCCGCCCTGGACTGCTCAAATGCACACGGGTGCTGCCAGTAGTCTGCACAACCAAAGAGCTGCGGATCGGTCACGTACGTGCAGCCTTTCAGCCACTGCCGAACATCGTCCAAAGATCGGACCGGAACGATGCTTTCGCCTTCAAAGTATCGCCTGAAGTCGCAGACCGCACCTCGCCCGTACGCACGCAGAGGGACTCGGGCAGGCCGGCGTATCCATGGGTTGCGTCGGGGCAGCGTGCGTGCAAGAAGGCTGGAAAGTGCAGTCACGCCGGCAGCTGATCAGGTGTCGTTGCCGCGTGGAACAAACGCCTGAATACCCGTGATGGCCCGCCCCAGGATAAGCCCGTGAATGTCGTACGTGCCCTCATAGGTGTTGACACTCTCCATATTCATCATATGATGCACCACACGAAACTCCCCGCTGATCCCATTGCCCCCAAGCATGTCACGTGCTGTCCGCGCGATCTCCAGCGCCTGACCGCAATTGTTGCGCTTAGCGAGTGAGACCATCTCCGGCGATGCCTTGCCCTCGTCCTTGAGCTGCCCCAGGCGCCAGGCCAGCAGCTGCATCTGTGTGATGCTGGTAAGCATGTTGGCAAGCTTCGTCTGAACAAGCTGCATGGAGCCCAGCGGGTATCCGAACTGGTGCCGTTCCATCACATAGCGGCGGGCGCGATGGTAACAGTCTTCGGCTGTGCCGAGCGTTCCCCACACGATCCCGTAACGCGCACTGTTCAGGCATGTGAACGGCCCCTTAAGGCCCCGTACATCGGGGAAAACCCGGGATTCCGGCACAAACACATCGCTGAGGATGATCTCGCCTGTCAGCGATGCACGCAGCGACATCTTATCTCTGGTCTTCGGTGTGGTGAATCCGTCAGCCCCTCGCTCAACCAGAAAACCGCGTATGACACCATTGTCCTTTGGGGCACCTTTGACTTTGGCCCACACGACAGCGAGATCCGCTATGGGCGCGTTGGTGATCCACGCCTTCGCGCCATTGAGTACCCAGCCGCCGTCTGCAGGTGCAGCAGCTGTCTCCATAGACCCTGGGTCGGAGCCGTGATTGGGCTCGGTGAGCCCGAAGCACCCGATGACCTCTCCAGTCGCCAGCCCCGGAAGAAAGGTGCATCGCTGTTCCTCAGTCCCGAAAACGTGTATGGGCAACATCACCAGCGAGGTCTGAACCGACATAAAGGACCGATATCCGCTGTCTACACGCTCGAGCTCCCGTGCCACCAAGCCGTAGGAGGTATGGCTGACGCCCGCTCCACCGTACTTCTCGGGGATAAAACTGCCCAGCAGCCCCAGCTCGCCCATCTCACGTGGGATCTCTGGGTGAAACACCTCGTTCTGGTTGCCCTCCAAAGCCCGTGGCTCCAGCTTCTCCTGCGCGTAACGACGGGCAGTCTGCATAACCAGCCGCTCCTCCTCGCCAAGCAGGGGGGTTACCAGAAAAGCATCATCCGCATCAAGGTATATCCGTGCCATTGCTATCTGCATGGTCAGGGCCGCTGATACGGCTAGGGTGGTTTGCAGTTCACGCATGCAACGAATCAGGCTGCCAGTAGTACCATTCCACTCCTTGAGATCACCGTCCACCGACTTGCGCTATGCGTCGTGCCGTACCCATTGCGTGTCTGATGATGCTCATCCTCGCATCTGCCCAAGCACAGCCATGGAGTCTCCGATCAGGATTTGGGTTCACCACGCTGCTCACGACAAGTACCGAGAATCCTATCGGGCTAGGGGTGCATGTGCGCGGCTCTTTTCCGATTAATGCAGATCTGTCTTTCGGTGTCGATCTCGACTTAATCAGCTTCCTTTTTGAGGGGTACGAAAGCGGAGAGCTCTATTTAGCGCCCCATGCGATGGCCATCGTCACATTAAACGCGACCAATCCCCGGTCCCCGTACGTGATATTTGGACCTGGTATCTACATGCCCCTCCTCCCCTTCCCCTTCGCCGACACTGCCCTCTCCGGGCCGAGCCTCACCGGCGGTGTCGGCTGGGCTGCCCGGCTGCAGCAGGTCTCCGTGTACTTTGAGGTCACCCCCTCGCTGATTATCGGCGCGAAGAGCGTGCAGCTTGCCACGCCACTAAAGGTCGGCGTGGTCATGTGACGCTGCTCCTCAGGCTACGCGCCGAAGGATAGACTGCAGCCGCTCAGTATCGTCTCTAAGCAGACGGCTGAGCGCCTTGCCTGCCTCCACAATCACCTGACTGTCACCACCCTCGTGCACCCGCTGCAGACCGGACAGCACAGCCACCAGGAGGTCGTCGGTGAACGCTGGCGTCTCTGCGCTGATCAGCAGCACACGCAGAAAGTCGAAGGGGCGGGCAATCTGGCGGATCGTTTCCGTCGGACACTCCAGCACAGGCGAATGGATGCGGGGCGGATACGGCGGAAGCGTCTGGCGCACGGCGCCTCCGCCTTCGCGGTGCGCAACCATCTGCACGCGCATCATAGTGCGCAGAAGCTCCATCACCTGCGGCAGCTCGCGCTGCAGCTCGTCGGGTGACCTGCCCAGTGCCACTGCGCTGCGACTTTCGTCAAACGGAACCATCTCCACATAGCTCACAATACCGTATGCCTCAATGCCCTCGACAGGCTTCACCCGTACCCACTGCCCCAGAGCCGGCAGCCTGGAATCGCTGTAGACCTCAGCCGTAAAGACGGCTGTGCTGGATGCTATGACCTCTGCCATGGCTTCCATCAGACTACGGGTCGCTGTTTTGCGGCACGCTTGTGGCTGCTCCGGTGCCCCAGGTTGTGCCTTCTCATCTCACGCTCCAGCAGGCTGTAAAAAAGGCGTCGGTCCCGCGATCTGACCACGACGCGCTGATGGGCTTCAGCGAGTATCATCGGGTAACCGTTCTGTTTCTCGCACTCCGCAGCTATGGCGGCATGTACAAGCCTCAGCAGCGCTGCCTCGCAAGCAACCCATCGAGGCACCTCCACGCGGGCAATCTCTGACTCGCCGTGTCGCGCAAGCACGCGCATGTAGAAGAAGCAGACACGGTCCAAGGCATGATACTCTTCCAGAACATGTGACGCGGAAGCGAAGAGGGCCGTGCGTTCCCACGGCCCGAGAAAAGCGTCGTAAAGTGAGCGGTCAAGGATGCCGGCAAAAGAAACTGACAGCACCTTGTGCGGCTCGCCGCGCAATCCGCGGAGCAGATTGACAACCTCGGTACTGTTCGGCATGCTGATAAACGAGCACAGCGGAATCCGATGTGTGCGAAACGCCGCCAGCTGTCTGGCATACCGCCTGATGAGCTCATCCTTCAGCGGAGCAGGCTCAATCCGCTGGAGCATCCAGCGGATCAGCGAACCATCAGCCATAGCGATGATGGGCCGGTCCGGCTGCTGAACACGCAGCGCCAGGCTCAGCAGCGCTTCCAGCTCCATCTGGTCTCGCCGCGCGGACACAACATCTGCACTGGCTCTTGTCACCGCCTCCATCGCCGGGGCCCTGAACTCTTCCCGTTCCGGACCGACATGCGTTATCGTGGACATCACGGGCTTTTCCAGCGTACCATACTGGAACGCGATCTGGCTTATGTTGAGCAGATACACCAGCGGTTCAATGTGCTGATCCGGATAGATCTGGGATCCGTCGGCAGCGACTGCCGTTAGCGGTGTGGGCCGCGCACCCGGCGGTATTGCACACGTAGGGTCTTCAAGCGGTCTGGCCATCAGCCAAGGCACCCTTACCCGGTCCTGGAGCTGCTTGTGCCACGTATCCGAATACGCACGCAACGCCTTTCTGGCCTCGGCCAAAGCCTTCCTGCGGACCGGCCACTCTCTGAGCTGCTCCGCGGAAAAGCTCGCCAGTTGCTGTGAAAGCTGCTGAATGTTAAGGTTGGTCACAACTATTGCTGAAAAATCATCATGACAGGGCTGTACATTCACGTACCCTTTTGCATGAAGCGCTGTGTGTACTGCGACTTCTACTTTGTTACCGGCCAGCGGGATCACAACGCTTTTGTGGAAGCACTTTGCCGGGATGTGCACCTGTCGGCATTGAATGGAGCGTCTGTCGGGACCATATACTTTGGTGGCGGCACACCATCGAGACTGTCCATCGACAACACGGCCCGCATCGCAGCCGCGATCAGCAGCGCATTTGATACGTCTCCTGTCGTGGAAGCCTCCATAGAGCTTAACCCTGAGGACGTTACGGCCTCCTACCTGCAGGCGCTCAAGGATATGGGATTCAACCGGGTCAGCCTCGGCATCCAGTCTTTCTGCGATGAAGATCTTCAGTTCATGAACCGCAGCCATGATGCCCGCCAGGCCAATGATGCGCTGGCGCTCGTGGCCGAGGCAGGGTTTGCCAGCTTTACGGCTGATCTGATCTTTGGGCTGCCAGGACAGCCCGCCAGCCGCTGGAGAGCCAACCTTGAACGGCTGGTATCCTTTGATACGCCGCACATATCCGCATATGCACTGACCATTGAGCGCAAAACACCGCTTCACAAGCTCATTGCGCAAGGACGGGTCTCGCCACCACCGGATGACGATGTCGCTGCGCTGTACCAGATCACCATGGACACACTTCGGGCATACGGCTTTGATCATTATGAAATCTCAAGCTTTGCCAGGCCTGGACACCGGGCCTGCCACAATCAGCACTACTGGACTCATGTCAATTATCTGGGGTTCGGGCCATCCGCGCACTCCTTCTTGTGGGAAGGCGCCTCAGAAGCCTCCAGGTGGTATAACGTCCGCAGCTTGCGCAGGTACCTGTCGCAGATTCGCGACAACGAAAAGGCCATCGGGCACCGGGAGACCCTTGCGCTGAAGACGCTGGCTTCTGAGCGCATCATGCTGGGCCTTCGCACAGCAGAAGGCGTGGACACGGAGCTGCTCAGGCACAGATACAATGTTGACCTTGCAGCCGTGAAACGAAGAGACATCACAGCATTGGTGGAAGCCGGGCTGATGGAGCACCAGGAAGGCTTCCTCCGCCTGACTGACCATGGCAAACATGTATGCGACGGCATTGCCGTACGCCTCTTCCAGGACCTTTGAACAGGCAGGGGCAGCTCCGGGTTAGATGACCGCAACAGCTACCAGACCCATGAAGAGTGTCCTGCCTCTGATACTGCTGACAGTGATGATGCCTGCTTGTACCGACAGGCTTGAGCCGCCTCCTGAACACGGCGTCCGGGCTGATGGCACGCTGGATTTTGTACAAGGTGACAGCACCGTGATACATTCTATCACGATTGAGATCGCTGACACGGAAGTAGCACGGCAACGCGGCCTCATGAACCGGCGCGGCATGGACCTGGACGAGGGCATGCTGTTCATCTTCCAGGCACCGGACTCGCTCAGCTTCTGGATGCGGAACACGGCAATGCCCCTGGACATCATCTTTGTTGGCGAGAACCTGAGCATCGTCAACATCGCCAGACGCACCAGACCCTTATCAGACGACTTCATTCGCGCAGCTGCGCCAGCACAGTACGTTGTTGAAGTGCGGGGCGGCGTCACCGAGCGTTACGGCATAACCGAACATGCATCCATTCGCTGGAGACGAAACAACAGTTGAACTATGCGCCTTTCTTCCTTAGCACTCCTTCTGTCCCTGGCGGCCTGCGCCAGCGAGAAGCCAGCACCGGAGGCCGCACCGGAAGTGCCATCCATCCCTTTTCGCATTGATGGCACGCTGGACATCTTGCGGGACGACGAAACGGTCCGTTCCCTGGAGATTGAAATTGCCGACACGGACTCCACGCGTGCTCGCGGTATGATGCAGCGAACTGCCTTCCCGGAAGGTACCGGTATGCTGTTTGTCTTTGATCATGAATCGTTCCAGTCCTTCTGGATGGGCAACACGCCGCTCGCGCTGGACCTGGTCTTTATCAGCTCGGACCTGCGGATAGCGAGCTTCGCCAAATATGCGGTGCCCTTTTCCAACAAATCGCTCAATGGCATGGCCCAGTATGTGCTGGAGGTGCCGGCAGGCTGGGTTGACACCAACGGAATCGTCGAAGGCGATCGTATCGAGTGGACGCGCCGCTAGGAGCCTGCGCGCCAGAAAAAATCGGCAGCTTCTATTTCCCACTTGAAGCCGAAAAACGGCCCAAAATAGGGGCCAATCCCCACCAAGTGCATCAATTCGTCTGAAACTCCCCACTCTGATGGCAATTCAGTTCCTGCGGCTCAGACTCCTAGGAGTCTGTCCCACAGAAATATTTTGTTGAGAAACTTACGTGACTCATATTTGTACACGTACTTTAACCACCTTGCAGGTCATCATGGCTACTACGTTTCGCCCGTGCGCTCCTGACCAGCCCCACCTGTTTCCGCCCGACCCCAAGGAATGGTTGCCCGAAGAGCACCTGGCTTATTTTGTCAGCGACGTGGCTGATACCTTCGATATGACGCCCTTCTACGCCCCCTATTTGGGGAATGGGCGGCACAATTCCCCCTATGATCCCCGCATGATGCTGAAGGTGCTGATCTATCAGCCCGTGGAAGAAATGGGA
>JAAXGV010000014.1 GCA_012271185.1 Rhodothermales bacterium | reverse complement strand
ATTAAAACAAGTTAACGCTTATGGGGGCCAACCCCCATCTCCAATGCAGCACGCTGAAAGGTTCTATGTCATCATATCACCTTCCAGCTTTCACAGCACACCTGACCACCAAAAACAATTCCTGCTTCCGCCTGCCCATTGCCAGCGCTGAGGTTCATGTTTGCCTGTGATTCAACCCATCTGCAAGGATCTTGCAGATGGTGACTTGTCCACGGGCTGACGTCTCGAACATCCGCATGGTCTCGCGCAAACGCCTCATGTGCTGTCACAGACTCCATCGGGCAGCACCATGCGCATCGCTGGAAGGGTGATCCACTATGCGGCTTGAGCGTTCCAGACGCATGGCGCAGCATAGGATCATCGCCGTTACCGGCCCCAGCGGGGCAGGAAAGAGCTCCATAACACACGGCGTCACGACACTCTTGCCGCAGCTGCGATTCTCGGTATCGATAACAACCAGAAAGCCGCGGGCACTGGAACAGAATGGAAAGGACTACCACTTTGTCAGCGACGAAGAGTTCAGGCAGCTTGTCAGCGACGGAAAACTCGCAGAATATGAAGAAGTGTATCCAGGAACGTTCTACGGCACGCTCCACACCGAGCTGGCGCGAGCCTCCGGTGAGCAGCCCATGCTGCTGGACATTGACGTGAAAGGCGCTCTGCGGCTGCAAGCCAGCTACCCTGGCGAATCCCTGACCATCTTCATTCAGCCCCCGAGCGTGGAAGCTCTGCAGGCGCGGCTTCGCCAGCGAGCAACAGAATCCACCGAGTCAATGCGAGCACGGCTGCAACGGGCTGAAGAAGAGATGCACTACGTAAACGTATTCAATGCCGTTGTCGTAAACAACAGCCTGGAACGCGCCGTAGCTGAGACAGCTGACCTGATCCGCTCCTTTCTGGGAACACAGTGACTGATCCCGCCCTGCGTGGACGCAAACTGCTCCTGGGTGTCACCGGCAGCATCGCAGCCTACAAGACACCTGCGCTGATAAGACTCCTTAAGCGCCATGGAGCGGAAGTCCAGGTGTTGACTACACCTGCGGCCTCGCACTTTGTGACCACTGAAACGCTCGCGACGGTATCAGGGCGCCCTGTGCTGACGGATCTGTTCGCGAATCACAACACCTGGACGCAGCACGTGGAACTGGGGCTGTGGGCAGACCTGATGGTCATAGCTCCGCTTTCAGCGCAGACACTGGCAAAGCTTGCGCACGGCTTTGCCGACTCTATGCTTACTGCATCGGTCCTTGCCGCACGCTTCCCGGTCCTGATCTGTCCTGCAATGGACCGTGACATGTATGAACATCCATCAGTCCGGGCCAACCTGAAACGGGTGCAGACATACGGGTATCACGTGATGGAGGCAGCATACGGAGAGCTCGCCAGCGGGCTTACAGGATACGGGCGAATGCCAGAACCCCCTGCGATCTTTGAGTGCATCGTGAAGCTGCTGCTGAATCGCGCCTCCCTTGCCGGCAAGGTGGCACTGGTCACTGCCGGCCCCACACGTGAGCCCATTGATGCGGTGCGTGTGGTTGCCAACTACTCCACCGGCTCCATGGGCTTTGCAATGGCGGCTGCACTCGCGCGGCGCGGGGCCCAGGTCACCCTCGTAAGCGGGCCCACGCTGCTGGAAACACCGGCAGGCGTTGACCGCATCAACGTGGAAACGGCCGCAGAGATGTACGACGCAGTAAAAGCACATGCGGCAGCGGACTACGTTTTTATGGCTGCTGCTGTGGCTGACTACGCGCCGGCTGAGCCTTCCACCTACAAGCTGCCGAAGATGGACAAGGCGCACACAATCCGGCTTCAGCCTACCAAAGATATCCTCAAAGACCTCGGGCGGAAAAAAAGGGTCAAGCAGGTGCTCGTTGGATTTGCCATGGAAACGCATGAGGGCATGGCAAAAGCCACGCACAAGCTCCAGAACAAAAACCTGGACTGGATCGTGCTGAACTACGTGAACGAAGAAGGTGCCGGCTTTGGTATAGGAACCAACCGCGTGACGCTCATCGGACCTGCCGGCTCCGCAGAACCGCTGGATCTTATGCCAAAACACGAAGTGGCAGAAGCGCTGCTCCAGCGAATCCTGCGTGAGGCCCCGCACTGTGCATAACAGTGTTGGTAGTTGGGGCATAACTTGCTGCCCGACAGCTTGCCCAGCGACACTGCAAACCAGTAACTTGCTTGTCTGCAGGCCGCCGTCACCGATGGATCTCTTCACTGCGCTTCGCACCGGCATAGAGGATGAAATCGCTTTTCAGGGTCCGATCGTCCCGAGCTACACCTTCTCGGATCGCATACGCGCGCTGATTCCGGCCAACAGTCCTGTACGCAGCCTTCACACGCTCGATGCCATTGCCGACTTTGTCAAAGCAACCGTCCTTACGCCTGTTGACGCCAAGCGCACCCATGCCGTCCCGGGCACGGGCAACCCCGATGCAGACCTGATCTTTATAGGAGAGGCGCCTGGCAAGTATGAAGATCTGCAGGGGCTTCCGTTTGTCGGAAGGGCAGGGAAACTGCTCACAAATATCCTGAAGGCGATCGACCTTGACCGGAAAGAGGTCTACATCACCAATATCCTGAAGACGCGCCCGCCAAACAATCGCAACCCCAACCCCGACGAAATTGCGGCTCACATTCCGGTGTTGTACCAGCAGCTCGCACTGATCCGGCCAAAGGTTCTCTGCTGCCTGGGCAAAATTGCAGGAAACACTCTGCTGAACTGCTCACAATCGCTGGCTTCCATGCGCGGACGACCACACCTCTACCATGGAATCCCGCTGTACGTTACGTACCACCCCGCAGCGCTGCTCCGCAACCCAAGGCTCAAGCGACCTACCTGGGAGGATGTCCAAAAGCTGCGGGACAAGTACGCTGAGCTCTCCAAGACCCGTTAAAGATCATGCCTGTGCGTGATAAACCCCAGCATGAACGGCGGAAGCAACCGCCTCCGCTTCACAGCCTGAGTGAGGCAACCGGCCGCATGCCTCCCCAGGACATCGAAACGGAAAAGTCAATCCTGGGCGCCATGCTCATTGAGAGTGATGCCGTTCTGCTTGCGATCCAGGCACTGCCGCCCGAAGCGTTCTACCTGCCTAAGCACCAGGACATCTTCTCCGCCATATGCAGAATCGTTGAACGCAATGAGCCTGTAGACCTCATCACACTCAAGGATGAGCTGCAGAGGTCAAAGGCTCTTCAGAAGGTCGGCGGCCTGCACTACCTGACTGAGCTGACCTCGCAGGTCGCTTCTGCAGCCAATGTCGAGTATCACGCGCGCATAGTAGCCCAAAAGGCGCTGCTACGCAAGCTGATAACCACAATGACAAGCCGTGTCGCAGAAGCCTATGACGCCTCGACTGATGCCTTTCATCTGCTGGACCGGGTTGAAAACGACATCTTTCAGATCTCGGAGGACCAGCTGCGACGCTCTGCAAGCTCGCTCAAAGATGTTATTAAGGATACCATCAGGCACCTTGAAAGCATCCACGGCAACAAACGGGGGATCACCGGTGTACCCAGCGGCTTTTATGATCTGGACCGACTGACAGGCGGCTGGCAGAACTCCGACCTGATTGTCGTCGCGGCACGTCCTTCCATGGGCAAGACAGCCCTTGCGCTGGCTTGCGCCCGTAATGCTGCCATGCGCAGCGAAACACGCGTTGCCATCTTCTCTCTGGAAATGACCGCGCAGCAACTTGCGCAGCGCCTTCTGACCTCAGAGGCCAGAGTAAATGCACAGATGGCACGCACCGGAAAGCTGTCCAACAAGGACTGGAACAGGGTAAGCAGAGCGGCCGGCCAACTTGACAAGGCCACGATATTCCTGGACGAGACGCCGCAGCTGGGAATTCTCCAGCTGCGGGCCAAGGCACGGCGCCTGCGCAACGAACACAACATCGGTCTGGTTATCGTTGACTACCTGCAGCTTATGCATGGTACCGTCACCAACAACAGAGAGCAGGAGATCGCCCAGATTTCGCGCTCACTGAAGTCACTGGCCAAAGAGATTGATATCCCCGTCATCGCACTGAGTCAGCTCAACAGGGGCGTGGAAACGCGCGGCGGCGACAAGCGCCCGCAGCTGTCAGACCTGCGCGAAAGCGGTTCAATAGAGCAGGACGCCGATGTTGTTGTGTTTATATACCGGGCGGAGCGGTATGGTATAAAGACGGATGATAACCAGCAATCTACCGAAGGTATCGCCGAGATCATAATCGGAAAGCAGCGTAACGGCCCAACCGGGAGCGTCAAGCTGGCCTTTCAGCGCGACTTTGCCCGCTTCGATAACCTGGACCGGTACCACACGCACGTGCCGGAGGGCAAAGAGGCCACCGAAGCTGCCCCTGCTGTGATGTATGAGGACGACGCGGAGGCGGGCGAGCCGTTCGAGATGTCGAGGTGACGGGCGGATTCGAACCGCC
>JAAXGV010000171.1 GCA_012271185.1 Rhodothermales bacterium | reverse complement strand
GCTGGTGTTTCCGGTCGCCACGGCAGCGCCCGAGCTGGCTGCCGACCCCGAGCTGGCATACCCCATGATGATCGGCGAGATGATGCCGGCAGGGCCCCCCGGGCTCCTTGTAGCGTCGTTCCTGGCGGCGTTCATGAGCACGATGGACACCCATCTGTGCTGGGGTGCCTCCTACCTGGTTAATGATGTTTACCGCCGCTTTATGCGGAAAAGCGCAAAAGAGCGACACTATGTGGTGGCCTCACGCGTAGCCGTGCTGATTCTTGTTTCGCTGGCGATCCTGACCGCCTGGCAGATGGAGTCCATCGAGCGCGGCTGGATCTATGTGATCGAAATCACGGCCGGCATCGCCATCGTCTGGCTGCTCCGGTGGTACTGGTGGCGCGTAAACGCCTGGGCTGAAATCAGTGCGATCGTCGGATCGTTTGTGGTAGCTAACGGCTTTATCTGGGCCAAGCTGCTGTCGGGCGTCGGACTTCTTTCGGGAAGCGCCCTGGAGGCGGTGCAGACGTTCTATGGCAGTGACTGGAACATTGTCCGCGCCGTGTGCATCCTGGTGATCTGCACCGTGGTGTGGATTATCGTGGCCTTCTGCACCAAACCGGATCCGGAAGAGAAGCTTATCGCCTTCTACCGCAGGGTCCGGCCCGGCGGCTGGTGGGGACCGATTGCCGCAAAGTGTCCTGACGTGACTGCCGGCCCCTCTGCCGCGCGCAAGTGGATGGCTTTCGGGCTTGGCGTGCTGTTCATCTGGTCCAGCTTGCTCGGCGTCGGATATGTGATGACCGGCCGCGGGCCCGCCGGTGTCGCGCTGCTGGTGCTTTCCGCTATCACCGCTGCCGCGACAGTCACTGTCGCGCTCAGGATCCTGCGATCCGCCCCCTCAGACATACGGTAGATTACCATGCGTTACTGCCTTCTCCTCGCTGCTCTGCTCCTCTGCGCGTCTGCAGCACCGGGACAACCCGTACTGACAAGCACGCTCAGCATCGAAGGCGGCCCCATGCTGGACACAGACAAGGGGGTTGATGGTCTGTTGCAGCGTCTGCTGAAGCTGCGTACCACAGCCAGCCTACTGCATACCACGGCACATCCGGACGATGAGCATGCCGGCATGCTCACGTACATGAGTCGCGGCCTGGGGGTGCGTACCGCGCTGCTCACGCTGAACCGCGGGGAGGCTGGTGCCAACGCCATCGGACCTGAGCTCTTTGACGCACTAGGCCTCATCCGGACGGAGGAGCTGCGACTTTCAGACCGTTACTACGGCCTGGACGACCAGTACTATTCCGGCGCGCTGGACTACGGGTATTCAAAGACGCTGGAGGAGTCCATGCGCAGCTGGGACCGCGAAATGGTTCTCGGCGAAATGGTGCGCGTACTCCGCATGAACCGTCCTTTGGTGGTCGTCTCCCGGTTCCATGGATCGGTACGCGACGGACACGGCAACCATCTGGCCGTAGCGGAGCTGACACCGGAAGCCGTGACGGCAGCCGGAGACCCTGCCCGGTTCCCGGAACAGATCACCGAAGAAGGGCTGCAGCCGTGGGTGGCACCGAAGCTGTATCGCGGCGGTGTGCGCGAAGGCGAACGCTGGCACGTGGCGCTGGACACAGGCACACACAGCCCATGGCTGGGTGACAGCTACCACAACGTTGGCTACTACGGCCTGAGCCTCCAGCGCTCGCAGACAAGCGGCCGCACCCGCAGGCGACTGGGCCCCGTGCTTTACTACTACGAGCACCTGGATAGCGGGTCCGAAGAAAAGGAGTCCTCGTTCTTTGACGGCCTGGACACGTCGCTTTCCGGCGTGTTCTCCATAACCGGCGAAGCCGCCCCGGACGGGGCGGTCGATGCCCTGCAAGCAGCGCAAGCCCAGGTTGACCATGCCATCACCGGCTTGAACGCGATGCGTCCCGCCGACATCGGGACACACCTCACGGAGGGCCTGTCGGCCGTACGGAGTGTACTCGCCATGCTGCCTGCCGGCGGCGAGGCCGCCTTCATGCTGCGCATCAAGGAGCGGCAGTTCATGCACGCGGTCGGCTCAGCGCTCAGCCTGTCATGCAGCGCGATGGCCGTGCCTCCGGGTACGGCCGAAGAGCCCGGCCCGTGGTGGAGCGCACAGGCCGTCATGGGCCCTGTCATTCGCGGGCAGACCGTACGTGTTGATGTACAGTGCACCAGCCCTTCCGATGATGCCATCGCGGAACTGAGCATCTCGCTGGAAGATCCGAGCGGCACCCCTGTGGAGGCCTGGAAGCTTTCCGCACATCCGATGCAGACCGACCCGTATTACGATGCGCGGTTTACCGTCCAGGTCCCTGACGACGCCGCCTTTGCCATGCCGTACTACTTCCGCAACTCCATCCGCGAAAACCACTATCAGTACAGGGATCTCGCCTGGCTTCACCTGCCGGGCCGCCCGGCGGCCCTGGAGGCTGTGGTCACCTACTTCGTGGACGGACAGCGCATCACAGCACGTATCCCTGTGCAGGCGCGCGAGGCCGACCTCCCGAACGGATATGTCATGCGCAAGCTGCAGGTTGCTCCCGCGCTTGCGGTAAGTGTTGCCCCGCGCCAGCGTGTCATCGTGCCGGCACCCGGCGGCAACACGTTCGACGTATCGGTAGAGGTATTGAACAACTACAGCGGAGACCTCGGCGGCTCACTGCGCCTGGAACTGCCTGACGGGTGGACAAGCACACCGGAGACGCACGGGCTGACGTTCACCCAGTCCGGACAGCGCCAAGGGTATACGTTCAGTGTCTCCGTGCAGGGTCTGGGGCCGGGGACGCACGATATTCGTGCTGTCGCCTCAGCCATGGGGCAGGAGTTCAGCACAGGGTACGACATCATACGGCACGCGCATATGGAGACGCGTTACCTGTACCGCCCGGCCACGGTGCAGGTCAGCGGGCTTGATGTCGCCATTGCACCCGCGCTGAAGGTTGGCTACATCATGGGCGTGGGCGACGATGTTCCGAGTGGGATTGAGCAGCTGGGCGCCAGCGTCAGCCTGCTCTCAGGCACGGACCTTGCCGGCGCCGACCTTTCAGCGTTCGACGCGATCGTGATCGGAACACGGGCGTATGCCGTGCGCCAAGACCTGCACACATACAACCGGCGCCTGCTGGATTATGCCCGTACCGGGGGCAACCTGATTGTGCTGTATCAGACGCAGGAGTTTGTGCCGGGGGCCATGGCGCCATTTCCTGCAGCGCTCCCCCGCAGCGCCGAAGAGGTTTCCGAAGAAGATGCTCCGGTCACCGTCCTGGTGCCGGAGGCGCCGATCTTTCAGGGCCCCAACCGGATCACAGCGGCAGACTTTGACGGCTGGGTGGAGCAGCGCGGATCCAAGTTCTTCACCGAGTGGGATGCCGCCTACACGCCGCTTGTCGAGATGCATGATACCGGCCAGGCGCCGCAAAGGGGCGCATTCCTCATTGCGGAGTATGGCGAAGGGTATTACACGTACTGTGCGCTGGCCTTCCACCGCCAGCTTCCCTACGCCGTTTCCGGTGCATACCGCCTGTTCGCGAACCTGCTGTCCATGGGCAGGGAATAGCGCGCACCGTTTTGGTGACGGCTGCCGCACACCGGTGCTGATCTGCTCGTGCTCCTCTGGAGCCAAGGCCGCGCAGCCAGTCTGGCCCCCCGCCGCAGGCGCGGGCATCATGCCGCCTTTTCCGCCTCGTCTTGCACAGGCACGGGCTGGGTACCTCCGGCCTGGTTGCAGGCGCACAGCGCCCCGTGACTTTGAATTGGTCGTGTCTGCCGTGTATCTTGCGCCCGCGCCGGAAGCGGGCCACCGACAGCAGTGATAATAATCGCCCTGCCGGAAGCTGGTGCCCGGCGCAGGACAGCATCAACAGCCGGGCGGAAATTACGCGCGTGCATCATTGACCTGCCTGGCACGACCGTATCCGCCGGAATTTGTAAAGCAATGACCAAACAGCAGGAAGGACTCGCGCGCATTGGCTTGCTGTTTGTGAGAGAGTCAATCGTGGTCACGGTCATATTTGTCAATGCGCTGGCCTTGTTCATGGACGCCTTTCCGTCTGTTCACACAAGGGCCGGCTCCCTTCTGCACTGGGTGGACTACGGCTGCCTCGTCTACTTCATCATAGAGGTCCTTGTCAAGACTCGGGGCTTTCGGGCCTTTGGCGCCTACTGGCGGCAGCACTGGAACAAGCTCGACTTCTTCGTGGTGGTCGTGAGCCTCCCGGTCCTTGCCGGTCCCCTGGTCCGTGGAGGCTTTGATGATCTCGCACTGATCCTGCTGCTGAGACTGGGGCGGCTGCTGCGCTTTACACGCGTGCTGAAATATGTGCCGAACGCTACGCGGATCTTTCAGGGTATCGGTCGGGCTCTCAAGGCCTCTCTGGGTGTTTTTCTCGTCCTGTTCATCGTGAATGCCATCTTTGGGCTTGGCGCCACTCTGCTCTTTGGAGATGTGCCGGAAGCTGAACAATTCTTCGGCAACCCGTTCCGATCAATGTACTCGATGTTCAAGGTTTTCACCATTGAGGGCTGGTACGAGATACCCGACCAGATGGAGCGCCTCGGAGTAAGCGCCCAGATTCTGTTGAGCATGCGGGCCTACTTCACTGTTGCTGTGCTGGTAGGCGGACTGGTGGGGCTCTCTATCGCCAACGCCGTGTTTGTTGACGAAATGATGGCGGACAACACTGTCAAGGTTGAGAGCCAGGTAAAGTCACTCCACGAGGAGCTTCAGGCTTTCAGAGAAGAGTACCGCAGGGACCGCTCCCCATAGCACCCGGCGCCGGGTGTGCCAGCGTGACACGCATCAGCGTCCGGCAGCGCTGGCCTCATCGATCAGGCGCTCATACACTTCTCGCGCCTCCTGGAACTCACCAAGCACGTGGGCCTTCTCCTGGTCCGTCCGCCAGCCCGGGTGGGCCTCCGCCATGCCGGCAAGCTTGTCAATCCAGCGAATGAAGTAGTCTGCTGACGTGGAGGAACGCACAGGCTGATCCCCAACAATCACCCAGACCGGGTTCGTCGTGGCCTGAAGGAAGCGGTCGTCAATGGGGTGATAAGCCTCGTTGGAAAAGGCCTGCAGCGTAACCCACCCGCTGCGGCTGATCGGCAGCTCGCGTTCAAAAACGACGCTAAGGTAGTCACCGTCATCCTCCCTGTCGTATGCGGCTTCAAGCTCTGCTTCCAGGCTTACCACACGCCCGCCGATGAGCAGCTGCGGCGCTTCAATGGGGGCAAAAGCCTTCACCGTTCCGCTGACCGTCACCACACCGCCTTCCGCAGGCAGGGAGACCGTGGACCCGATGCCGGCTCCATTGACCGAAAACGTGAGCAGCGGCCCGTTGGTAACAAACATCTCGCCCCGTCGGATCGCCGAAAGCCACCCGTCCCAGCTCAGTCCCTCAGGCATGCGGGCATACGCACGCATCTGGCCGATGATGGCAGTGCGGTGAAGATTGCTGATAGCATCCTCGCCACCTACTGCGGTAATGCGGAAGCCATTGTTCAATGCGTGATGCCAGACATCATACGCGGCCCAGCCGGCCCCCGATACGAGCTCGTGGTAGTCCAGTGTGCCAAGCGCCAGGTCCACCGGAAAAGCCTTGGCCACACCAAGGTCGGCTTCCAGCGGATCCTCGTCCCCCCAGAATGGATGCACATACGCGCCCAGGGCGCCCTGCTCCCTGGCCAGCCTGAAGATCTGAGTGTTCGAGGGATAAAGGCTCTCAATAGCCGTGCCCTCGTACCCCGTCGTAAATGGCGATATGAGGTGCTCCGTGAGGTTGATGAGGGAGATATGCCCATAGAAAGGCGGCCGGTATTCCTCGTTGAAGTACAGCACATAATCCGGACCTTCGTCCGGTGCGCCCGTGAAGAACTGGTAGTCCAGAATACGGTTGTCCTTGTTGGCAACAAGCTCACCAATGACATGAAGGTGTTCCGCCCGCGCCATGAAGACGAGGTTCTCAGGCGTGTTGTGCAGGTTGCCGCCGTAGTTCATGTGGACATGATTGCTGCCACTGTACCAGCCCCCGGCTTCCAGATCCGCCATCCGTTCCAGCGTCAGCGTGGCACGTGCAGTGTCGCCCCCTGCAACAACGACGGATACTGCCGCAGGCACATGCTCAAATCCGTGCATGGCCCCTATCGTCCACTCGCCTGCTGGCAGCTCCGTCGCAAATGCACCGTCCGTATGGAAAAAGTGCTCTGCCAGGCGCCCTTGCCGGTGGTAAGCATCCGCAGGGGCAAAGGCTTTGATCCGGTCGTCGTACTCCTGGTGCAGGTACACCCGTGCTGGCAGAACACGGCCGGTCTCCGCGCTCTGAACCCGCACGGCAAGGTGTCCGGCAGGCGTCATCCAGTGCAGCGTGTCAAGGCGTATCACGGTATCCCTGCCGCCGAACGTCTGCAGCAGCCGGAGGTGCGGCAGCCCGCCCTGATTGGAGACGTAGGCGATCTGGTGGCCGTCCGGCGAGAAGCGCGGATGGAAGCTGTCCCATTCGCCAAAAGTGAGCTTGTACGGCTCTCCACCCTTTATCGGCAGCACAAAGAGGTTGTTGAACTGCCCTCCCAGATGCGCACTGTAGACCAGGCGCGTCCCGTCCGGAGCAATGTCCGCACGCGTCCGGTAAAGCGTCTCCTCTTTGTGAATGAGCGTGGCATGCTCCATGGCGTTCTCCTGAACGGGCACGCGCCACAGGCCACCAGATCCCAGCGGAATGCCACGGTTGGACAGAACCAGGAGCGTGTCCCCGCCAGGCTCCCAGGCAGGCTGAATATGCAGGTCATAGTCTCCGAAGTACAGCCGGTCACGACCAAACGGGTTGTCATGTGTTACCTGGATTGCGGTGGTGTCCTCCAGACTGATCACGAACACGTTGAAGTACCCGTTGGGTCGCGTAGACACATAGGCCAGGCGGGTGCCATCCGGCGAAAAAGCCGGGTCCACATTCACCTGATCATCGTCTGTGATGGGGCGTACCGCACCTGTTTCCAGGTTCAGCAGGCGCAGGTTTATCGCACGCCCGTCGTCGGCCGTGAATGCCAGATGCCGTCCGTCCGGGGCAAATTCCGGAGAAGACAGGTACTCCCCGGCGTGCGCAATCTCGTGCGCTGCACCACTCCCGACATCCGTCAGCCAGATGGAGCCATGCATGGAGAACGCCAGCTGCAGGCCATCCGGCGACCAGGACGGCCACCACGGCTGGCTGCCGCCTGGCGGCGGCAGATAAAAGTTGTACATGTAGTTGCCGCCGGTTCTGGCTCTCTCGTAGCGCGCGATGTCTTCCACCTCATAGACCGCGCACTCCGGGACGGTGCCGCAGAGCACCATGCCCGTAACCGCCCAGACCCAATACCTGCTCACCATGCTTACCGGTTTGACCTTAAATTTGCTGGCTACACACGTCATACCTTCTCATGAAGATCGTCCTTGTCGGTGCAGGAAGCAAGGAGTTCGGGCCTGCGACCATCCGTGACATACTGCTCAGCGAGCCTGTCAGCCAGCAGAACGTTGAGATCGCGCTCATGGACATCAGCAGCACGCGGCTGTCCGATACACATGCATACGCGGAGCATGTGGCGGGCCTGCTGAAACGCAACCCCGCCATCTCGGTCAGCACACAGATTGATGAAGCCGTTCAGGGCGCAGACTTTGTCATTGCTGCGACAGAGGTCCGGCGCTACTACTACTGGGCGCAGGACTTTCACGTACCGCGCCAGTTCGGGTTCAGACAGATCTACGGAGAGAACGGCGGACCGGGCGGCCTGTTTCATGCGCTTCGCAATATGGGCCCTACGCTGGCGATCGCGCGGGCCATGGAGCGCCACTGCCCCGGCGCCTGGCTGCTCACTTACACCAACCCGCTCACCAAGCTTTGCCAGGCGCTGACTGCGCTCTCACCCATACGCACGGTCGGTCTCTGCCATGGCGTTTTCGCGGGCAAGACGCAGCTCAGTCGGCTTCTGGGGATTCCGCTGGATGACATTGAAGCCTTCGCGAGCGGATTGAATCACTGCACATGGTTTCAGTCCATCAGGCGCCGCTCTACCGGAGAAAATCTTTATCCGCTGCTTCGTGAACGTGAACGCGCAGCGCACCCCCTGGGGGAATGGGACGAGATTGCACTGAGCCGCATCCTGCTGCGCACCTTCGGGCTCTATCCGTCACCAGGCACCAACCACATCGGGGAGTATATCGGGTGGGCGCCGGAGTTTCTGGGCAGCAGTGCGATGCAGTTCTACTACGACCCCGCCGATGGCCACCCTTGGGAAACCGGCCGCATCCCCCCGTGGATCTACAACCTGCATACCCATGCTGTGGATCGCCCACTGTTCGGTGATGACGTGCCGGAGAAGAGCGACGACCTGTCACCGTCGGGCGAGCTGGCCATCCCGATCATAGAGGGCCTTCGATGCAACACCTCGCAGATGCTAGATGCGGTGAACATTCCTAATGCAGGCAATGTGCCTGGACTGCCTCCCGGCACGGTCGTTGAAGTACCCGCCACGGTGGATGAGCATGGCCTGCATGCCCGCACCATGCCACCACTTCCCGAGAGCGTCCTAGCCATCCTCAGGACGCAGGTCAGCATCAACCAGGTTCTGGTGGAAGCCTTTGTCGAAAACTCGCGCAGCAAGCTGCTGCAGGCAGTGCTCCTGGACCCGACGGCGCACTCTTACCGCCAGGCGGCGTCACTGGTTAATGCCCTCTGCACACTCCAGGCTGACGCGTTGCCACCGCTGCGGTAACCCGGGACTATTAAGCTGGATCGGATATCGCTGTTTTGATTATGGGTTTGGTTTTTTTTCGTAATTTTTGCTAGTATGTAACCGGGAGGTATCAGCTCTCTCACACAGGAACACACCAACCAGCTCTTTCGAAGATGATGGGACGACCTATACACCTTCTGTTCGTGGCAATCCTGCTGCTGGCCCCTGCTGTCGCGTTCGCGCAGGGGCAGGTTTCCGGCACAGTCCGAGATTCAGAAACAGAAGAGCCGCTGCCATTCGTGAACGTATTCGTCAAGGGAACGACGATAGGCACAGCCACTGACTTTTCCGGGAACTATTCCCTTACCGTTCTTTCCATGACTGACACCCTGGTGTTCTCGTACCTGGGGTACCAGCTCCTGGAGATCCCTATCGACGGGCGCAGCCAGATTGATGCCGCGCTGGCGGAGACGGTCTACGGCATAGGGGAGGAGCTGGTGGTGACAGGCTATGGCTCCCAGGAGCGGCGAACCATCACGGGGGCGGTAGCCAACCTGGACGAAGAAGACTTCGTCTCCGGAAATGTCAACACGGCGGCAGAGCTGATCCAGGGAAAAGTGGCCGGCCTGCAGATTACGACGCGCAACGGCAATCCGAACGATAACATTGAAATACGCCTGCGCGGCATCTCCACCTTCGGTGCCAACCAGTCTCCGCTTGTGGTGGTGGACGGCGTCGTTGGCGCTGCGCTGGAAAACCTGGACCCGAACGACATCCAGTCCATTGACGTGCTTAAGGACGCTTCTGCGGCCGCCATCTACGGCACACGCGGGTCGGCGGGCGTTATCCTCGTAACCACCAAGCAGGGGGAGGCCCGGCGCGGCGTCTCCGTAGACTACAGTGCCTACTACACCTTTGAGGGCATTGAGAACAGGCTGGAAGTGCTGACAGGCGACGAGTACCGGAAGCTGGCAAACGACACCGGACTTAATGCACCGGATCTGGGCTATAACACGGTATGGTTCGAAGAGGTCACACAGCAGGGATCCAACATGGTGCACAGCCTGGCCCTTTCCGGTGGCAACGAGAACACCGTGTACCGCGTCAGCGGAAACTACCGGGACCGCAATGGTATCCAGCGCTACACCGGGTTCCAGGAGATCAGCGGGCGGCTCAACCTGACGCAGTGGGCACTGAATCATGACCTGGAACTCACGGTGCAGCTGGCCGGAACAACGAAGGATCAGAACTTCGGCTTTGCCGACGCCTTCAAGTTTTCAGGTATCATGAACCCGACGGCCCCGGTTACGGATGTGGGTTTCGAGAACACGGGAGGTTACTTTGAGCAGCCCCTGTTCAACTACTTCAACCCTGTGGCCATCATTGAAGAGGGTACGCGGGTCGGTGAGCGGAAGCACTATAGCGGCGTCTTCCGTGGCGAGTACAACCTTGGCGGCCTCAATGAAGGCCTGGACGGCCTTTCTTTTGCCGTAAGCTACTCGTACCAGACGCTGGACCAGGTCAACCGCAACTTCTATTCCCGGCAGCACAAGGTGGGTGGCGGTGCCACCGCCGCCGCACGCGGACCGGGCCGCGCAGAGCAGTTCTACCTCGACAGCAGCAGTGAGCTGTTTGAGTCCACGCTGCATCTTGCACGTGACATCGATGCGCTCGCACTCGAGGCTATCGCCGGATACTCGTATAACGACTTCGTGGACGAAGGCTTCAACGCCTCCGGCGGCGACTTTATCGCGGACAATGTCGCATGGAACAACTTCTCCTTTGCCCAGGACTTCAGTCAGGGCGAAGGGTCGGTCGGCAGCTTCAGGAGCACGCACCGCATTATCGGCTTCTTTGGCCGGGCCAACCTGAACTACGACGGCGCATATTTCTTCAACGCCAGTGTGC
The DNA here is from genome assembly GCA_012271185.1 of Rhodothermales bacterium. Taxonomy (GTDB): domain Bacteria; phylum Bacteroidota; class Rhodothermia; order Rhodothermales; family Bin80; genus JAAXGV01. The sequence continues at coordinate 14,345 of JAAXGV010000171.1, read as the reverse complement.
GCCGTGAAGGATCGTCCCGCTTTGGCATCGACAACAAGTGGGGGCTTTTCTGGTCTGCCGGGCTGGGCGTTGAGGTCACCGAGCTTGTGGGTATCTCCGGCATGAGCAGCCTGCGGTTCAGGGCCAGTATCGGCAAGACCGGCCAAGATGCACCCAGCAGCGGCCTTTCGCTGCAGCGCTTTGCGCCCGCGGGCAACTTCTTCGTCAACGGCGCCTTTGTCCAGAGCTTTGGCCCTGTCAGCAACGCAAACCCCAACCTCAAGTGGGAAGAGAAGACAGAGATCAATGTCGGGGCTGACTTTGTAACGATGAACAACAAGCTGAACGGCCGTATTGACTGGTACACTCAGACGACCAGCGACCTGCTCTTCGAGGTCGGTGTACCCGTACCCCCCAACCTCTTTCCAACGACATGGACCAATGTCGGGGAGCTCTCCACCAGCGGCCTGGAGCTGTCATTGAATTACGACATCCTGGACAATGCGGACGGGCTGTCCTGGAACAGCGGCGTGATAGCCTCCCTTTACGGCGAGACGATGCTCGATGAGTATCTGACTGACGAGGTTCAGTACATCGCCAGCCCTGGCTCTCCCGGACTCAACACTCCTGACCTGATCCGCATCAAGAAAGGTGAACCGATCGGGCAGCTCTGGGGGCCCAAGTTTTCGCGCATCGGCGAAAACGGGCAGTGGCTGTTCCTGAAGCCGGACGGCACCGAAGTGGAATACGGAGACCTGACCTTCCCGGATGATGAGCAGATTCTGGGCAATGGCCTGCCGGACTACCAGATCGGCTGGACCAGCAGCATGCGCTACAACAACTTCGACTTCGGATTCTTCATCGAAGGCGTCTTTGGGCACCAGCTGGCAAACATGTTCAGTCTGTTCTACACGGCACCGAAGCAGATCTCGTCCTACAATGTGCTCACGGACGCTTTTGACCTGTCAGACCTGAAGGACGACCCGCGCTGGTCCAGCTATTACGTGGAGAACGCGGATTATGTGCGGATCAACAACGCCAGCATCGGCTATACCGTACCCCCGTCGGTACTCGAAGGTGGTCCCATCCGCCGGCTGCGGATCTACCTTTCTGCCAACAACCTGTATACCTTCACGGGTTACAGCGGGCTCAACCCGCAGGTGCGGTATGTTGATTACAACCAGGGGCAGTCGGAGCAGGGCTCCAGTGGCGGCTCACTCGCCCCTGGTATTGAACGCAGAATCGAGTGGTTTACCGCGCGCTCGTTCAGCTTCGGCGTCAACCTGAACCTGTAACCCCTTAACGAAACAAACTACGCGGAGGCAATACCGTGTCACAGAACAACACCTTTCCAGCGCGCATCTGGGTCCTGGCCGGACTGCTTATGGCCTTTGCCACAGCGTGCACGGATCTTTCGGAGCCTGTCGACAGCCAGGTTACCGCCGAGACATTTTTTCAGACTGATGAGCAGTTCGTCTCTGCTATGGGCGATGCCTACAGCCCGCTGCGGGCTGTAGGCGGTGGTGGCAGTCCCGCTCAGTTCAATGAAGCCACCACCGACGAGATCATCGTGCCTGCACGGGGTCAGGACTGGTCGGAAGGCGGATTCTGGTATCGTGTGAACAGCCACCAGTGGACACCGGATGATGGCACGTTCAACGGGTTCTGGCGCTCCTACTTTAGCGGGGTAAACAACACGAACCGCCTGATCTTCCAGTTTGAGAGTGCCATCGCCGACGGCGGAACCACGCAAGAGGCCGCGGCTCCATTCCTTTCGGAGCTCATCGCGATGCGGGCTTTTTACTATTACTGGCTGCTTGACGCCTTCGGCAACGTGCCCATCGTCACAGACTTCACAGAGACGGAAGCGCCATCCCAGCCGTCTTCGGATTTTCAGCAGGGACGCCAGGCGGTCTTCAACTTTGTCGAGTCAGAGCTCCAGGGCAACCTTGGCAACCTGAGCGATGACGCCCAGGGGACCTATGCACGCATGAACCAGTGGGTCGCGCACTACACACTGGCCAAGCTTTACATGAATGCTGAGGTATACACGGGTAACGCACGATGGAGCGACGCGCTCACACACCTGAATGCGATCATCAACTCCGGCAATTATACGCTGGCGGGCAAATACCACGACAACTTCGTGACAGCTAATGACGGCTCGCCAGAAAACATCTTTGTGGTACCGTTCGATAGGGTCTTCCTGACCGGCTTCAACCTGCACCAGATGACACTGCATTACGGAAGCCAGAACACCTACAACTTCCAGTTCCAACCGTGGAACGGCTGGTCCGCTACGCAGAAGCTGTACGAATCCGTCATACAGCCTGAGCAGAATCCCGGACCTCAGGGCGAAGTCTGGGGCGTGTACCCGACAGCCGACGATGACGGACTTGAGCGTGTGACGGGCACAATGGACGACCGGCTGGGCAACTTTATTGTTGGTCCGCAATACACCGCTTCGGGTGAGCGGGTCATGGACACCGGCATTTATTCCGACTTTGACCTTAATGGACCGCCACTGACATTTACACCGGCTATGAACGATCTGCAGGCTGTTGCATGTCGTCAGTGCGGGGCCCGCATCGGCAAGTACGAGTTCGAGCATGGCATAGGAAACAGCTTAAGCAACGACTTCGTGATCTACCGGTATGCCGATGTGCTTCTGCTCAAGGCCGAGGCACTCTGGCGTACGAACCCAGGCTCAGCGGAAGCACTGGCTTTGGTAAACCAGATCCGTGCCCGGTCCGGTGTGCACGACTTTACTGAGCTTGATGCGGACAAGATCTTGGCGGAGCGCGGCCGTGAGCTGGTTTGGGAGCAAACCCGCAGGCAGGACCTGATCCGTTTTGCCGGCACCGAGGGTGGTGCAACCCGCTACAACGATCCGTGGCAGTTCAAGGACATTTCTTCTGCCCATCGCAACGTGGCACCAATACCGACTGCACAGCTCCAAGCCAATACAAAGCTCGTGCAAAACCCGGGGTATTAGTCCCGCTGATCAACGGGCTGACGGCGCACGCCTCCGAGGGGGCGTGCGCTTTTTTTTTCTGCCACTGATCACATCAGGAAACAAGGTCAAGGGTGTTCTCACCACAAGGCTGCCGTGAGGAGTATAAGACGCAAAGAACCGGACAGCCCCCTGGTGGACCGTGGGACGAACCGTTCCTGCAACCGGCCAGGCAAAGAGTGTGGCTGACTCCCGTCTCTTATCTGATATCCATCACTGCCTGTTATCCGTGTTGACCCTCTGCACCGAATCTAAGACACGCACCCTGCTTACGGGAGCGGTGCACAATAAATCGCGGCGTCCTGCGTTACAGACAGGATACCCTTGTTGTTGTGCGCAGCGTATCTTGGCACCACGCCCTTGCCCTGCTGCCACAGGTCTCAGCGACCACCACTTATACACCACACACCTTGAAGATGATACTCCGCCTGCTTTTTCTTGCCACGGCTCTAATGCCAGTGACAGTCCATGCCCAGCACGGCACGGTACACTATGATCGCACCATCGCCTTTGATGTGAAGCTGCCGGCAGAGGTTCTGGCCATGAAGGTCGACGGACTGGACGAGGCAATCGCCAAAATACCCAAAGAACTAACGAATCGGGAAGTCCTGACATTCAACGCCACCTCGTCACTCATCATCGACGACGGGCAGCCCGGTAACGGGAACCCAAGCGTAGAACAGTTTGACTTTGTCAACGAGCTTGGCCGCGGTGGACGGGTGGCAATCACTGCCGGCGCAAGCCTGTCCCGGATGGCCCGCACTGCAACTGTAACTGTAAGGGCCACCTATGTCGATTTTGATGAGGCCACGTACACCCAGGAGCGCAACTTCATGGAACGCACGTTTCTGGTCTCAGGAGAGTTCGAGCCTTTGGAATGGAAGCTCCCCGGAGATGAGGCATCCATTCTTGGACATCATGTTCTGAAGGCGACTGCCATGAAAGATACCATCTCGGTCGAGGCATGGTTTGCACCCGGGATTCCTGTGCCCGGAGGTCCTGCTCTGTACGGCGGCCTGCCGGGGCTTATCCTGATGCTGTCCCTCGATGAAGGTCACGAAACCTACACGGCCGCGGAGGTGGACCTGGAAACTGTTCCGGAGTTTGAGAAACCCTCAAAGGGGCGCAGCGTCACGGTGGAGAAATTTGATCAGATCGTGGCCGACAAGCTCGCGGAGCTGGAGAAGACCAAGGGAGGACGAAACAATGTCAAAACCATCATCATCAGGCAGTGACAGCAGGGCAAGGACGTGCGGTTCTGGCTCTCGACACAACCGGATCATGCAGCACACCGGACAAGCATCCCTGCACCGGTGAAGGCATGAAGCGTCTGGCACTCAGCCATGATTGATGCATAAGGCGGCCGTGGAAAGGCGCTGCAGGCGAGGGTGGCTTGTGCCCCAGGCGGCTGTGCACGCAACTTCGACCCGTCTATTTGCGTACTCGTCTGTGATGCTGTCCGATCCTGAAGCCACGAGATAGTCCATGCTCAAATACCAGCTCCTGACTGTTGCCGTTGCGCTGGCGCCAATAACCATCTATGCACAGCACGGCACGGTGTACTTTGACGAAATCTCCAAGCTCGAGTACGAACTCCCTGAGGAGGTCAAGAATATGGAGGGCATGGAGGAGCTCCTGGCGCAGTTCCCGAAACACAATACCCTGCGCCACATCCTGACGTTTGACGCGACGGCGTCAGTCATGCGCCAGGACAAGGCGCATCTGGACAGCCTGATGGCCCAGTTTGACCCGACGAAGCTCATGGAGGATTACAACCCGAACCAGCTCATGGCGCTGGGAATGGCCTTTATGAACTCAATCGATACAGAGAAGATGGATATCTCCGCTCTTCCGGTGGAGCTTACCTATACCAATTTCGATGAGGAAGCCGTTACTGAACAGCGAAATATCCTTGACCGCAGGTTCCTGGTAACAAGGAGCATGGAACCACTCTCGTGGAAGCTGACAGGACAGGAGCGCTCCTTCCTTGGCCACCGCATCCTGCAGGCCAAGGCGACACAGGATACTGTGTCAGTCGAAGCATGGTTCACCCCGGAGATTCCGGTTCCCGCGGGCCCGGCACTGTACAGCGGGCTGCCAGGGCTGATACTTCTGGTCATACTTGATGACGGCGATCACACGTTCACCGCAACCAGGGTTGATCTGAGCAGCGCTCCGGATGTCGTGCGGCCGGCCAACGGGCAAGAAGTAACACTGGAGGAGTTTGAGCAGATCGCTGAGGAGAAGAACGCAGAAATGCGGGCTGCCATGTCCCGCATGCGAAATACTGTATTTGACTTTTAAGTCCTCGTAATGCGACAGACAGCCGTACCCTTGGCTGCCTTGGCAGCCATTCTTCTTCTGCCTTATGCTGTGCAGGCCCAGACGCCTCGCTTCAGTCTGGAAGGGATTGTGACCGACACATCAGGCACCGGCCTGCCCAGCGCCACCATTGTGGCGCTTACCCGCAACGACTCCACACTGGCAAAGTTCAGCACCTCCAGAGGGGATGGCACCTTCACCGTGCGACGCCTGGAGGCCGGGGAATACATCCTGCAAATCACGTATGTGGGGTACAAGATCCTCTATCACGACTTCGAAGTGGCCGGCGCAGATGTGAACACAGGCACGCTGGTGATGCAGGAGCAGACAGTCGCGCTGGATGAGTTTGTCGTTAGCGCGGATCGCGTACCGGTACTTGTCGGGCGCGACACGATCGTCTACAACGCCAAAGCTTTTGGGGCACGTCCCAACGAGGTGGCCGAGGACCTTCTGCGGCGCCTTCCCGGCATCGAGGTCAACGCAGACGGCTCTATAAAGGCGCATGGTGAAGATGTTCAGAATGTGCTTGTGGACGGCAAAGAGTTCTTTGGCAGTGATCCCACGATTGCGACCAAGAACCTGCCAGCCCAATCCATAGATCAGGTGGAAGTCTATGACAAAGAGTCAGACAAGGCTGAGCTGACCGGCATCCCAGACGGCAACGAGGAGAAAACCATCAACCTCGAACTTAGCGAAGATGCCAAGGTGGGGTATTTCGGCAACCTTACCGGTGGACTGGGTGGTGAAAGCCTGAATCAGGGACGGTATGATGTACGCGGCAATCTGTTCAGGTTCTCGCCGACGAGGCAGATGTCCATACTTTCCAGCGCCAACAACGTGAACCGCCAAGGGTTTGGTTCAAGGCAGCTGTTTTCTGTGGCCGGTGGTGCCGGTGCGCTCGGTGCCCTGATTCTGGGAGTATCTGGAGCGGAGATGTTCAGTAGTTCTGCTGGCGGCGGACTTTCGCAGTCGCTGAATGCAGGACTCAACGCCAGCCAGGATATCGGATCCAAGAGTAATATCAACGGCAGCTACTTCGTGAGCAGCTACGATGCCTCCCGTGACCAGGCTGTCCAGCGGCAGCAGGTGCTGGGGTCCGGAGCAGCGGCGCTGAGCAGCCTGGACAGCTACCAGGAAAACCTTAACCTGCGGCACACTGTTGACATCAATGCGAGGATACACCTCGGGGTGGGGCACGATATGCGGATCCGGGGAGACCTGACCGCAGGTACCGCCTCGCTTATGCGGCAAAGCGTTGAGAACACTTCGGGTACACAGCGGGGAGCACAGGTCCGCGCTTCCTCCGTGCACAGCGAAGACACGGACAATCTGGACGGCGATCTGTCGCTTGCATGGCGCAAGCGCCTGTCAGAAAACGGCCGCAGCCTGGTGGCCCAAGGCGACCTTGATGCCCAAGGCTCCAGCGCTCTGGGTAACATCAACTCGGAGACGACACTCATGGAGTCTCTGGGTGATCTGGATGCTGAAGAGAAGCTCCGGCAGCACCAGGAGGAAAAGGGTGCCCGCTTCAGACATATGCAGCGTATAGCGCTGACTCAGCCCCTGGGAGAGGAGCGTGCACTGGAACTGTTTGTACGGCACCGCAACACGACCCGCTGGCAGGACAAGACGTTTTACGATCTGGTGGACGAGAAGCAGGTGCTGAATGAGCAGCTTAGCGAAGAATATGAACAAGCATACCGGTACCTGTCCACCGGTATCGAGCTGAGCCTGCGCCCGCAGGAGCATGCCTGGTTTTCCAGCGGCGTCACACTTGAGCGCACTTCACTCCGCGGCATCCTCACAGACGCCCAGGAAGAGGTCACCAGCGACTACACGTACGTGCTGCCGTGGGTGCGGTATCGATGGAGGCTGGCTACAGGCAAGAGGATAGGACTGCGTTACTCCGGGCGCTCACGCGTCCCCAGTATCACGGAACTGCAGCCATTCACGGACAACTCGGATCCGCTGCGCATCTACATGGGCAACCCGGATCTCCGCCCCGAGTACAGCCACACTGTACGTGGCGACTTCAACACATACGACCAGTTCTCGTTTGTGGGGTTCTCGGCAGGGTTCAATATGCAGCTGACACAGAGCGAGATCGTAACGACACGCACTGTGGACGAGCAGCTTCGCCAGGTGCAAAGCCGCGTCAATGCCGAGGCGGTCAGCTGGAGTGCGGGAGGACGTGTCGGCTTTGAAACCCCCATACGCCCATTGGGAATCACCGTGGACATATCCAACGATTTTTCCGCAAGCGTGGGTGCCGAGTTCATCAATGGCGCCGAAAACACTAACCAGCGCATTGTCAACTCCGCTGGGGTACGTGTGCGCAACCGGTCCGCAGAAGTGGTTGAGGCTGAGATAGGGGTCAAGGCAACATACAATGACAACCGGTACTCGCTCAACACGGAAGCCAATCAGAGCTATGTGAACAGCACCATCAACAGCGACATAGCATGGTACCCCTCGGAGAATCTGACATTCGAATCCACACTCTGGTACCGGATCTTTGACCGCGATGTGTTTGACAACCAATACACCGGCAGATTTCCCAGCACATTCAGCCGGCAGAGCAACATCCTGAGGCTGGACCTTGCCATATCTCACCTGCTCCTGGACGGGCGCGGCGAGGTACGCCTCGAAATCTTTGATGTCTTTGACCAGAATACGGGCGTCAACTACACGAACACCGCCACGTACGTACAGGAAAGCCGCGTAATATCTTTGGGACGTTACGTGATGCTGAAGTTCATCTATCGTCCCCGCGGCAAGAAGGGCGGCTTCTTCGGATTCTAGTACCGGGAGCGGGACTCGAACCCGCACGGCCCTGAGGCCAACGGATTTTAAGTCCGTTGCGTCTACCTATTCCGCCATCCCGGCACGCTCGTGTCAACGGATACATCGGCTGCCTCGTTCCGGTGAGCAAACAGCCTGCATGTTTTGCCACGCGGGCGCTGCACATTGCCAGGCGGTCTGGGGTATCGCAGCGAACCATTCTGGCCGATGAGTGAGATGGTGCAGCGCTTGCACCATCTCATCCCCACGTCCGATTTCCTGGCGCTCCGGGCGTCTTGCTGCTGGCATCACACTCGCCCAGCCTGGACCAGCGACGGGCACCTGAAAGCTTCTTGCAGCCAACGCCAATGTGGAGCACCATGACCGGGCAGAGCGCATTGCACTTGCCACAGCTGGGTACTCCGGTGCCACGGATGCATCACCGGTCCTGCGGGAACCCATGTGGCAGGTGCTGCCCGGGCCAGCCCCGCAAAGCTGCCTCCCCCTGTGAACACAGCCTGTATCACAGCGTAGATAGCCGACCAGCATTGGAACATGCAAGACCCTACCTTTGCATGCACGGCAATGCAGCGGTCATTCTGGCGATTGGACCTGCGTCATACAGCTCCCGGGCCTCCGCCACAAAAGTGATACTGCCATGAAGCACCTGACCATCATCGTTCTGGTTTTCGCCATCCCTCTGTCCGTTTCAGCGCAAGAGGTGGAAAAAACCTGGATCTTTTTCACAGACAAGCTGGATGCTGCAGGCAAAACAATGCAGGCTGAACCCGGATACATCTCTGTGCGCGCGAAAGAACGACGTCAGATTCGCGGCAGCAGCTGGCTGGCTGCGCAGGATGCCCCGGTCTCCCATACCTACCTGGAGGCACTGTCAAATGAAGGCGTAACAGTTGTTCGGCACAGCCGCTGGCTTAATGCCGTAACGGCTTATCTCACTGCGGAGCAGCGGGAAGCGGTGCGGCAGCTGCCCTTCGTGCACAAGATCCAGCGTGTGGCAGGTCTTACCACGGACGCCAGCGAGTCTACGCCTGCGCCACCCATGATAGCCCGGCCCCGCTCCCGCCCGCTGGACTGCGGATCATCCTGCTATCAGCTGTCGGTTGTAAACGCCATAAAGCCGCTCGACGACGGCGTTAACGGAAAGGGCGTTATCATCGGCTTTGTTGATACCCGCTTCGACCACAATGGCGTGCAGCTGGGGCACCCCGCCACGAAACACCTGGCGGATGCAAACAGGGTCCGGTATCGCGACTATGTGTCTGACGACCCTGGCGTTGGCACCCAGGTGGATCCGAATTTCCACGGCGTGAACACGACAGCGGTGACACTGGGCAATGCTGCAGGAGACTTGATTGGCCCTTGTTACGGGGCCGATACCGTGTATGTCGCTCACACCGAGTGGTCCCCTTTGGAGCGCAACGTCGAAGAGGACAACTTCGTCGCTGCCGTCGAATGGATGGAAGTCTCAGGCGTGGACGTTATCAACTCCTCTCTGGGCTACTCAACTTTTGACTCTGGAGAGCACAGTTACACTACCGCGGATATGGATGGCGACACCGGCCTGACAACCATAGCCTTTGACCTGGCTGCCCAAAGAGGCGTTGTGCCGGTAACTTCCGCCGGCAACGCAGGTAACTCCTCCTGGCACATCATCACTACGCCAGCCGACGGTGACTCCGTCATCGCAGTGGGGGCGGTAGATCCAGACAGCTCAACCACATCGTTCAGCAGCCGGGGCCCATCGGCAGACGGACGAACCAAGCCCGACGTGGCGGCCCAGGGGAGGAACGTCTACACCGCATCAAGCTCCGGCGGCTACGGGTGGGCGAACGGAACATCGTTTTCGGCCCCGATGGTGTCGGGCATTGTATGCCAGGTTCTGGAGACCAACCCCAAGCTCAACCCCAAAGAGGTCTGGGAGGTGCTGATATCCACCGCGAGCCAGTCCACAAGCCCCGACAATGATCAGGGGTGGGGCATTGTCAACGCGGAGGCCGCCATTGCAAAAGCCAAGGCGATAGGTCTCGACTTTCAGCGCTTGCCTGCGCCTGCCTCCTTCACTGTCCATCCCGCATATCCCAACCCGTTTGGTGAGGAAGCGCAGTTCGTGATCGAGCTCTCCAAGCCCCTAAGTGACATGCATGTTACCGTGCACAACATGCTGGGTCAGCGCGTTCTCACGCCCCATGCCGGTCCGCTCAGTGCCGGAAAGCATACCATCCGTATACAGGCGCACGAGCTGCCCGCGGGCCTGTACTCGTTTGTGGTGCAGGGCGGAGGCGCAAGGCGCTCCGGCCTCATCGTGCACATCCGCTGACAGCGCCTTGAAGCTGCTGCCGGCTTAGCGAGGCAGGATGTGGTATACCGCCAGCTCGCCAGCAGTGAACACCCGCTGCACCCCGGACGTGTCCGGCGCCGAACTCCGGCGTATCACGTAATCAAACCCGTACTGCACATGCAGGGAAAGCAGCGTCTTCCATTCAAGTGCCAGAAATGCAGCATCCATCTCAGGCAACCGCACCCGTAACGGGCCCTGACCACCGGACCCGACAGGAGCGAATGCCTGCATGCGCTCGTACCACTCCAGCATGCGCGATTCCTCAAAGGGAACGCTCTTGATGTTAACCACGATAGCCCGCTGTGCGCGGCTCCGAACACCGCTCCACGAAGGTGGCACCGCAATAACGCTTTCCTTTGCCGTGCTGGCCTGCGCCCATGCCTCAATCTGATGATGCGCAGCGCTATTCGCTGTAACAGGGCGTGGCCGCAAGCCCAGTGCATCCGGACTGATAATCAGGAGTGACACTGCCACCAGAACCGTACCGGCAAGGGTACGGCCTTCCCACCTGTAGAACGGTGCCAGCAGCCTGCGCACGGCATCCGGCAGATAGTGGTTAACGGCATGGCAGACTATGGCAACGATCACAACCTTCGCTATGACTGTCATCTTGAAGAGCTGGAGCTTACCAATGAACTCGCTCATGAACAGCTCAGTACCCGCAAATCCTGCAAGGCAGCTGGCGGCTACGATTGCCAGGATCCGCACAGGAAATGTTCTCTGAGTCTTTTCTAGCAGAGGCAAACAGGCCAGTGCCAGCGCCAAAAGGCCTGAAAACGCCAGTGACCGGAACATCTCAAACCGTGTGATCAGGTAATGATGAGGAGCCCGGTACTCGAACAGTATGTGATATACCGACGGTTCGATCTCACTGCTCGACCAATGCTGCACTACCTGCGGGAGCAGCGCAGGCAATGCAACAAGCACATAGGTTGCACAGAAAAAAAGTACTGCTCTGGGCTCCTTCCGACACCACAGCAGCAGCAGTCCGGACAACCCGGCTGCATGCAGCCCGACCAGCGCCTGCAGCCACGTAGCCAGGCCGAGCAGCACCCCTGCCCATACTACACGTCCACGGTCACTGACCACCAGACCCCACAAGGCTAAGGCCCAAGCCGGCATGCTGGGAACAAGCATTGAATACACCAGGTCATTACCCCCCAGTGTGATCACAGGGGTCAGCACCATCACCGCCACCACAGTGCCTGTGGCGGCTATCTGATCTGCGGATATGCGATAGCTGAGTGCATAGACCGCACCCGCGGAAAAACTCCAGGACGTGACATGCAGGATTGCACAGGTAGTATACGGTCCGATCAGTTTGGCCGGCAGATATGCAAGCCACACGAACAGTGTTCTCGGGCCAAACGAGGCAGCCTGACCTGACACGTGCCAGTCTGCCGCCAGTACAGACGGATCCAGCAAGTGAAGCAGTAAAGGCAGAAAATCGTCCTGATCACTCTCGCCATAGCCGTACTTGGTCCGCAGCAGATACAGCAGCAGCGTTGCTACCGGCAAGAACCAGGGGATGCGATGCAGCTGCTGCCGTACCTCTGTTCCGCCATAATTCAAAGAGTGCATACTTCTATCTGTTCGCGGCAGCAGCAAGTGTCTGGCGAAACTCTGCGTGACGGCCTTGAACGCGAGGTACTGCCGGGTGTTGGGGCGCGCACGCACAAACCGCTGTTATAAGCGTTCTACTCCACCCCACAGTGGTCTTGGACGACGGATTCTTCTTCTGGCACCAGGTACGCGGAGGCTGCATGATTCTGTTTGGGAATGGCTGGTGGCCCGTCATACCTTGCATAGCACTGGCATTGGGGGCCTCCTTCCTGGCTTACCGGCGCAGCGCGTTTCGTCCGCCGATGCCGTGGCGCGCAGTCCTTCCCGGGCTGCGGTTTACCTCGCTCCTCTTGTGCCTGGTGCTGCTCTTGCAGCCGCTCTGGCGCCACACATCCCGGCGCGAATCCCCGCCCGTCCTCGCAATCCTGGCGGACGAAAGCCTCAGCATGGCACACTATGACTCGGTTCTGCAGTCAGCATTGCGCGCCGTACCTTCCATGGAGGCGGATGTGCGAACCTTTGGTTTCAGCAGTGCAACGCGCCCTGTGAACAACATGGATTCGCTCCACTCCACTGGCGCACGGACCGATATTTCGCAGGCGCTGACGGCTGTGCAGAAAGCGCTTGGCAGTGAGCACCTCCGTGCCATCCTGCTGCTGTCGGATGGTCAGTACAACACAGGGCGCAACCCGCTCTACGTGGCAGCCGAAATGCCCTTTCCCATTCACACGGCAGTGATTGGAGACACGCTGGAGCAGCGTGACGTAAAGATACAACGCATCGTGACCAATGAGCTCGGATACGCAGGCGCCGAGATACCCGTAGAAGTCTCTGTCATGGCACAGGGCTATGAAGGCCATCAGGTCGCGGTGTCTGTCGCTCTCGGCGGCACGGTGCTCAGCACCGTGCATGCAACGCTGCCATCCGACGGCATTGTGCTGCCGGTAAGCATGCAGTACACCCCTTCATCCACGGGGCTGCACCAGCTGACGGCAAGCATCACACGCCTGGAGGGCGAAGCTACACACGAGAACAATGCCGCTACGGTAACCCTGAACATCCTGGACAACCGGCGGCGCCTGCTCCTTGCCGCCGGGGCCCCCCACCCGGACCTCGCCGCGATGCGCCATATGCTGCACCGTGAAGAGGAGCACGAGGTTGCCACCTTTATTCAAAAGGATGCGCAGTCTTTCTACGAAGGCGGCTTCCCGGACTCGCTTGAGAACTTTGACCTCATCATCCTGGCAGGCTTTCCCGGGTCCGGCGCCAGCCCACAGGTGGCCCGGCGCATCGCATCGGCAGGAACGCGTCTGCTTTTTGTACTCACTGAGCGAACTGACCTCAGCGTGCTTCGCGAGGTTTTCGAGGAAGTTCTGCCGGTGGTCCCGTCCGGAGAGCAGCCCCTTTATGCGGAGGCCTCCTTCGAGCTCACACCACTTGGGCGGCAGCATGCAGTGCTGCAAAACCTTGCCCCGCTATCCACGCTGCAGCTCCCTCCCCTGCTGTTTAATGCGTCTGGGTGGCAGATCAGCCCGGATGCGCGTGTTTTGGCGCAAGCCAATCTTGGAGGCGTAAGCGTGCAAGGTCCACTGCTGATTGTCCGGAGTCGCAACGGCATCAGAACCGGTGCACTGCTTGGATCGGGTACGTGGCGCTGGAACAGTCTTCCAGAAGATCTGGCTGAAAGCGACAGCTGGTGGCCGGTCCTGTTTCACAACCTGATTCAATGGCTCCTGGCGCCAGAGGATGACCGTCGCGTTCGCGTAGCGCCCACTCAGCAAGTGTTTGCCGGAGGCGAATCCATACAGTTTGTCGGGCAGGTCTATAACGAAAGCCTGCAGGGCGTTGATAACGCCACGGTGGCACTTGACATCATAGCGCCGGACAGTGCACGCTTCCCATATACGCTAAACAGCCTGAGCAACGGCCGCTACGCTGCTGACCTCGGTACACTGCCGCAAGGCCCGTATACTTACGAAGCCCGGGCGACGCAGGGCAACGCAGGACTGGGAACGGATTCCGGCAACTTCACGGTAGGCACACTCGCGCTGGAATACGCTGAGACGCGCGCCAACGCCCCGCTCATGCGGCAAATCGCTTACCGCTCCGGTGGCCAGTTCCTGGCACAGGATGATGTGAATACGCTGGCTTCTGTGCTGCGTGCGGACAGCGCATTTGTGCCGAGGACCTCGGCAGAGGTCCGTGAACGCGCGCTCTGGCAGTGGCCACTGCTCCTGGCCGTCGTGCTTGTGCTTCTCACCGCGGAATGGGTATTGCGGAAGCGGGTTGGGCTGGCTTAGGGTCAAGCCAGTCGCACATATGTAACGC
>JAAXGV010000031.1 GCA_012271185.1 Rhodothermales bacterium | reverse complement strand
CGGCTACGCTGACCGGTACCGTTACCGATACCACAGGCAGGCCCCTCTCCAACGCGTCGGTGTTTATCGCGTCTTCAACGATGGGTACGGTGACAGGCGAAGATGGCACCTACGTTCTTCCCGGCGTACCGCTTGGTACGCTGCGCCTGGTGGCATCCAGCATCGGCTATGAGTCGCTGTTCGTGGACATGTTCGTACGCAAAGCGACCGTGATCAGGCACGACTTTGTTCTTGCCGCGGCGGTCTATGAGCTTGGTGAGATCACTGTAAGCACAGACAACAAGCGGTGGCAGCGGCAGCTCGAACGGTTCACGCACATCTTTCTCGGGAATAGTCCCAACGCGGAGGAAACAACAATCCTGAACCCTGAGGTGCTGGATTTTTCGGGGCGTGGCGGTGAGTTCCGGGCGCAGGCCAGTGAGCCGCTGATCATAGAGAACAGAGCACTTGGCTACCGTATCACGTATTACCTCAATGAGTTCGTTGCGGAACCCGCAAGCTGGCGATGGGATGGTGAGCCGCTCTACGAATCCCTCATGCCTGGCAGCCCCGAAGAAGCGGCCCGCTGGAACGCCAAGCGGGACTCCACATTCTACGGGTCGTTTCGCCACTTTCTTCTTGCCGTGATCAACGACAAGGCTGAAGAACACGGCTTCAAGATTTACGCTACGGGCAGGCGTGAACGCTTCTCTTCCGGCTCACCCTTTCCACGCGGCACGCGCATGGAGCTTGAAGCATCTGACATCATTCATGACGGTGAAGCCGCAGACGAACGCGTCCTGGACTTTGAAGGCATGCTGGAAGTAGTCTATACGCGTGAGCTGGAGTCTGCAGCTTATCTCCGGCATGAAGGGTCCCGGCGCCTACCACGGTATCAGACCTCGCCCATACAGCTGGACCGGGGTCCGACGATAGTGGATCTCAAGGGGGACACGCTGGATCCGTACGGGGTAACTTTCTACGGTGGCTACTTTGCCTATGAGCGCATCGCCGATGACGTGCCCAAGGAATATCGCCCGAGTCCTCAGAATTAGCGGAGCTTACTTCCTGTATGGCATAGCTGCCCTTGCCACGCAGGCGGGGATTGCACAGGATCATGCGGCACGGATCGTGGGTCGTGTAACGGCATCGGACACGCAGCGCCCCCTGGAACAGGCTCACGTGTTTATTGCCTTCTCGATGATTGGCACCACCACCAATGCTGCTGGTCAGTTTGAGCTGGCCGGTGTTCCCCCAGGCGCGCACCATCTCCATGTCTCCATGGTAGGGTACACACCTTTTGAGCGTGACTCGCTGTTTCGTGCCGGCACGTCCTATTCCTTCGATGTGCAGCTTCAGCCCACGACGATAGAGCTGGAGGAGGTCACCGTCAGTGCGCGCGAGGCGCGCCGGTGGCAACGGCGACTCTTGAAGTTTGGCCGGCTCTTCCTGGGAGAGACCGGCAACAGCGACCTTGCATCCTTCAAAAACCCCGAAGTGCTGAGCTTCACATCCAAGTCTGGCAAGTTCTCTGCGACGGCATCCGCCCCGCTCATTATCGAGAACCGGGCACTGGGATATCAGCTTACGTACTACCTCAAGGAGTTCTTCTACTCCGGCAATACTCTCAAGTATGACGGTGATCCGGTATTCATCGAGCTGGTGCCGGCTGATTCTGTGGAGGCTGCACTGTGGGAGGCGAACCGGCAGGCAGCATTTTACGGGTCGCAGCGTCACTATTTTCTGGCGCTTCTGGACCAGCGCGCGGAGCAGGAGGGCTTCATCACGTACCGGCGCTTCCGGCTTGACAGAGGAGCATCCTTCCTGGTTGACGAGAGTGCGCTCTTGCGCGCCGGCCCCACGTCCTTCGAGAAGGAGCTTACCTTCACCGGGTACCTGGAGATTGTATACACCAGGGAGAAAGAGGACGCCTTGTTTCGCCGTTGGCGCCAGGATTCATCAGGGTGGCAGCTGGGAGACCAGCGGTCCTACATCAAGCTCAACGACGGCCCCACACTGATTGATCAGTCTGGCGAGGTTATTGACCCCTACGGCATCACCGTCTATGGCTACTTCGCTTTTGAACGCTTTGGCGATCTGCTTCCAAAGGAGTATCGCCCACCGGAATAGCTTTGAGGAGCGGGCGTGCACTGGGGGCCTGTCGCAGTACGGCTTCCGGAGCCTTGCCTGTTGTCAGTATCATGTCTGCAGCCAGGAAGTCGTGCCCCGGATGTGCTGCAAACCGGGCTTGACTCCGCGACAACGGCTCTCTTGGCGTTTTAGAGTATCTCGTGTAACGGCTCCGTTGTGAAGACTCTGCTTACCGAAGATCCGGCAGCAGCTGCAGCACTTGTACAAGGCGGCGCGCTGGTAGCCTTCCCGACCGAAACTGTCTATGGCCTAGGCGCCGATGCTTTTAATGCTGACTCTGTCGCAGCGATCTTCCATGTTAAAGAGCGCCCTGCGGACAACCCGCTGATTGTGCACATCGCCTGCCACGATCAGCTGGCGGATATAGCCGCCAGCATTCCGCGCAGCGGCCAAACGCTGATTGACCGGTTCTTTCCTGGGCCCCTGACGGTGATTGTACGCAGGCATACCTCATTGCCGCCAGCCGTGACAGCGGGACTGGATTCCGTTGCTGTGCGCATGCCGTCTCACCCGATTGCCCGCCGTTTCCTGAACGCGTGCCAGTGCCCGGTTGCTGCCCCATCAGCCAACCACTCCGGACGTCCAAGCGCCACTACATGGGAGGCTGTGCGGGATGATCTCGGCGGTCGCATTGATGCGATCTTGCGCGGACCACCATCCGAACAGGGCATTGAGTCCACGGTCGTGGACTGCTCGCAAGAAATCCCGGTGCTGCTCCGTCCAGGCGCCACCAGTGCTGAGGAGCTTGTGGCAGTGCTCCCTTCACTGCGCGTACCCCGGCTGGCGGAAAGCCTGCCGGCTCGCAGCCCCGGCCTGCGCCACAGGCACTATGCGCCCAGAGCCAGTGTGGTGCTGATCAAAGATCCCAAAGAAGCACAGCCTCATGCCGCGCACGCATTCATCGGAACCGGCGCGGTGCAGGACCCGTCTGGTTTCGGCCGATGCCACATCGCCTCGGATGTGAAGGAGTACGCACGCGTGCTGTTTGACTTTTTTCGCCAGTGTGAGGCAGCAGATATTCGTACTGTGTACTGCCAGGAGGTCATAGGATCGGGTGTCGGGAGAGCGGTCATGGATCGGCTGCGACGCGCTGCAGCCAAATAATCACGCGGAGCGTGCGGGTGTTTCCAGCGTCCATTGTCCACCGGCTTCAGCTGCTGACAGCACCGCAAGGAGGATATGCGCGCGCAAGGATGACTGAGCAGGCGGAAATCATCGGGTGGTACACCTGCACACGCTTAACCAGCACAAGGGGGCAAACCGCAGATGTGAATATGTTCCGATGATGCCCGGAGCTTCACATGTGTAGCGGCCAAGACGTGCTGTGCATTGTGCTCCTAACCGGGTGCCGAAGGACATGAATTCCGTGTCTCGCAGGCTGGCTCAGCATGCTAAAGACTTACAGCAGCACGGATACCAGCGCCGCCACTCGTCACTACAGGACTCAGGCGAAGGTGCGTGTGCAAGCGGAGGTGACGCCGCGAAAGCAGATAACCAGTAGTTGCACCTATAAAAGCTCCAGTGGTCACGTCCGTGAGCCAGTGATGGTTGTCAGCTATACGGACAAAGGCCGTCCCAATGCCCAGCAGAAAGAATGCGTATGTCTCAACACGCGGGTAGTATGCAAGCCACGGCACTGTAAAGGCAAATACGGTTGTTGCGTGGCCTGATGGAAAGGACCGCCGCCCAGAGAACGGGCTGAAGCTGCCCGGACCCATGTTGGCTCCTGGGCGGGCCCGACCCGCGACCAACTTCAGTCCATTGCTTACCAGGTTGGAATAAATAATCGCCTGTACCGACGTGAAGGCGGCATCCTGCAGCCTTTCACTGCCACTGGCAAGAGACCCCAAAAAGAACCCCACCGCAAGGGGCCGTACAACCTTTACATTGCCGGCTTCATGCAACACACGCCGCATACGTTGGGGCATACGCTCAGCAAATACTACGGCGCTCTCCGTCACTGGCTGGTCCACCTGTGACAGCAGCAAAACCACCCCCGCAGCACCACCTGCTATGACAGCTGTGCGTTGCGTGGCCATGGCCTTTGCAGCTGCCACAGCATCATGCACAACCCATTGCGCAAATCGAGCAGGATCTTCGGGACTTGCCTGGGCGCTGCCTTGGCAGGCAAGCACGACAGCCAGGTATCCTTGCAAGAGCACACAGCGTGCCAGCCACTCAATTTTCGAGCTGCAAATCACCGTAGGAAACCAGCTCGCCCAGAGGATCAATGATGAACACGCGCACAAGACCGGACTGCCCGATAATCGCTGGCGAAAATTTGAACACATATATGCCGGGATCGCGTGCAGAGCTGATGTCGTCCAGACGCCGCGGGAGGCGGTCAGCGTCGAAGACGACAAGTTCCAGTCGGCCCCGCACGGTATCAAACTCACGCACTGTGATCGGCACTGTTACGACCGCACTGGCGCCCGGCGGATTCGGAAAGGCGGGATCAATCTCAATGCGCGTCTGGTACGCGGGTGATGTTCGCCAGTCGTCTGCGTCTTCGGAGATGATTTCGCCGGTTTCCGTGGTCCGGGTATAGCCGGATGGCGGAGCAAATGCATGTGCTTCGAATTCGATCTGCTGCTCCTGCGTGTCACAAGCAGCACAAGTCACAAGCAGCAGACAGGCTAATGCAGGTTTCATGCGAACATCACGCCAGTCTCTGCCAGATTCAATGCCATTCTGGCCTGGTATTGTTCCTTAACTGTACAGCTCCTGCCCCAATATGACCCTCCTCCATGCCGCAGGGCTGAGTGTATCACTGGGCCGCAAGACCATCTTGCAGGATGTAACGTTCTCATTGCAACCTGGCACGCTTGTGGGTCTGCTGGGACCTAACGGCAGCGGAAAAACCACGCTCCTGCGTGCCATAAGCGGTCTGATACGCTACACGGGTTCGCTAAGCCTGTACGGCAAGGAGGTCTCCACCTGGAGAACCCGCTCGCTGGCACGCCAGGTCGCTATCGTCAGGCAGGGTGCACAGCTCCTGTTCGACTTTACCGTCCAGGAAATGGTGCTCCTTGGCCTGTCGCCGCACAAGCGGCTGCTGGAGGGTACGTCATCAGCTGACCTTAACCGTGTGGGTGCAGCGCTGGCGCAGGTTGACTTGGCCAACTATCAGCAGCGCAGCATCCTGGTGCTGAGTGGAGGGGAGAGGCAGCGGGTTTTTCTCGCCCAAGCCCTCGCGCAAGACGCCGGACTGCTGCTGCTTGACGAGCCCACGACACACTTGGATGTACACCACCAGCATGGCTTTCTGCGGCTCGTTTGCCAGCTGGTTGACGAGGGCCGAAGCGCCATCTCAGTCTTTCACGACATTGAGCTGGCTGCGCGTTTCTGCAGTCACCTTCTGGTGGTAGACGGCGGACGACTTGTCGCCAGCGGTGCTCCGCAGGCTGTTGTTACAGAGGAACTCATGGCCTCGGTGTTCAAGATGCAGGCCCGTGTGACACGCACTGGCAGAGGCATGCTGCACATCGCCTACGAAAAGCCGCTGTCGTGCACAGCTCCATGAAGATTGCCACCGACCTCTTTGGTGAAGGTCACACCAAGAAGGATCACCCTCGTATGCGGATCAGTGGACGAGACCAGCGCCGTGATCGGTACGGCCCTCACACTGATGCCGGCCCAGGAGCCCCGAGCAGCAAGCACCGCGGATTGAACCCCACCATGCGGGGCGGCTGGAAGCGGACCTGACACCGCTAAGGTGCTTTACCCTGCCAGGCGGCGCACCTGTCGCTGCGATGCTCCAACGTGCGGAGCGGTGACTGGTACTGGCCCAGGAAGAAGCGGTGCTCAATGCATATGGCCCGCAGTGTCCAGCGATTTTCCGACCTGCTCTTCGTGCTGACCCGCTGAGAGTTAAGTCCCGATTGTGCTGTACGCTACGGGCTGGCACTGAACCTTCTGTGGAACCGTCCGCGCGTGGGAATTCGGCCTGATTCACTGTGCCATTTCCGTGGCCTAACGCACTGCCGGGCTAAGGGGAGCCAAAGCGGTCCCGAACTCCAAACATGTGACCTGAGGCGTTCAGAGCCGAACCATAACGGATACCTGTACTTGGCAACAAGACCCTTCTGTGCGTAACGCCGCGGACGAAGTGGCACTCCTGGGCGCATCGTTCCAGACACAGCACGGCTGGCAAAACCTAGGTCCTCCCTGCCAATACTGTTGCCCTCTGTATGTATCTGGTGGTGACAAGCCCTGGCGCTTGTCGAACAAGAGCGGTTCAGCCTCACCAGGGCCGGTTCATGTGTGGACAACCATGGTCAGTGCTTGCGCTTCCTCAACACCCAGTAGAAAGCAAACGGTAGCCCGGTGGCAACAAAGGCCAGGTCAATCAGTGACTGGTATGGCTCAAACCATGCGCGCAGTGTGACCAGTACGATGGTAATGATCAGATACAGTGCAGGTAACACGGGGTAGCCGGGCATCCTGAACGCATGCTTATCGCCTATCTGCTGATGTCTGAAGACAAAGAATGCAGCCGCAGTGATAGCATAGAAGATCAGGATGGCGAAAACCATGCCAGCAACAATGTTTTCAAAGCTACCTCGGATCAGCAGTATTACTGCACCCCAGACGCAGTGTGCCAGAATAGCCAGCGCAGGCGTCCGATATTTTGGATGAACATGTTGTAACCACCGGAAAAAGATGCCATCTTTTGCCATGGTGTAGTAAACCCGCGACGATGACAGCATTGTGCCGTTAATGCTGCCCATACAGGAGATAACAACGACGACGGCGATAATGGATGCGCCGACAGGTCCGATGGCGATCCGCATGGTTTCTGTTGCCACCCTTGCCGTGTCGCGTAAACCTTCCATACCCAGCGTACGAAAGTAGACAGTGTTGGCCAGCAGGTACACTACGATAACAATTGCGAGCCCCCAGAGAATTCCGCGAGGCAAGGCACGACGTGGGTTCTTCATCTCTCCCGCCACGTAACCCACACGTTCCACGCCAATAGTGGTGAACAGTATCAGGTACAGCGCAGCCACCAGATTGGCAAGCGTACCTGATTCTACAGTGACAGGAGCTCTGGTCAGCAGCTTGTCATCAACCGCCCCGACAAACAGCACACCCAGTACGATAATGAGAAGCAAGCCGGCAACCTTGATTCCAGACGTAACGTTCTGAAAAACACTCGAAGGCTTGGCACCAGTGTAATTAATAAAGCCGAGGACGGCGATAATGCCGAGAGCCACTATGGTCTGCTGCCACTCAGAAAGCACAAGAAAGTGCTCCAGGTAGTCTACGGCAATGATGGACAGCCCGGCCGCCGGGCTTGTGCGGATGATAAACAGCAGCGCCCAGCCGAACATGAATCCTGCGACCGGCCCGAAAGCCTTGGTGATGTAAACATATTCGCCACCGGTAACCGGCATGCGTGTGCCGAGCTCCGCATAGATCAGTCCGCCGATGACGATAAACACTGCTATGGCTGCCCACAGGCAGATCATAACCGGAAAGGACTCCACCAAGGCTGCGATACGCTGCGGCGTGGCAAAGATGCCCGATCCGATTGTGATGCCAACCAGGATGCCCATGGCATCAACCCAGGTCAGCACCTTTTTCAAGGAAGGCTGCGAAGCTTCAGCGGTAGCAGACATAGTATCGTTGGGTATGGGAGGTTGCATGACGGAAAGCTGAACCGTGACCTGGCTGTCCGTGGACAAAGTCGCTTTTTGCGAGACACTTGCGGATGGTTAAGTTACGGCAAACATAGCCCCATCGAGGGAGGCTACCATGGCAATGGGCAGAGGGTCTAATGGACAGCAGCAGGAGTTGTTTTGGTGGCCAGCGAGATTCGCGCGTCAGGCAATCCGTTTTATCAGGCACTGGTGGCTGATGGAGAAGCACAAGTTTGACTCCTTTGCGGAGGAAACGTGCCGCGAACTCTGCGCGAAAAATCGGGAGCATCCGGATGATGACGGTGGGGTATCTGGAAGGAGTCGGCGCACTGCGGAGTCGTACGGCGGCTCACGCTGCACTCGCAAGACATGCCAACCTCGCTGTGCTGCGCTTTTTCCGCCGCCCTTTGGGCTTTTTCTTCTGATCGTCAGCTTTCCAGCCGCAGGACCCGTTCCGGGCGCAACACATCCTCATTCCGGTGCTGGTGCCGCTCTTTTCCCGGCACTCTGGAAACCTCTTCCTTTCGCGAACTGCCAGAGACCGGTTAGCTCCGGGGGTCTACGGCCGTTATTCGAAGACGGTGATATGTGACACACGGACAGGGCTGATATCGCACGTACCTTTCTTGGGACCTCCTTTCGTGGACGCTGTGCACCCTTTTGGGATGCAATAAAGGGTGCATCTGAAACTGTGCGAGGCGCTAACCCGCAGGCACTTCGAGGCTGGCCGAATGCGTGCCTACGCCCTGTTCTTCAGGTTGCACCTCATCCCAGGGGCGCGGGCCTAACCTCCCTTCGATCTTGGAGAGACGACTGTCGAGCTTTGATAGGTCCGTGGCTACCTGGTCGATGCGGCCATTCACCTGGTCGATGCGGCTGCCCAGGTCCGAGAACACACGGTCGATGCGGCTGCCCAGGTCCGTGGCTACCTGGTCAATGCGACCATTCACCTGGTCGATGCGGCCATTCACCTGGTCGATGCGGCTGCCCAGATCCGAGGACACACGGTCGATGCGGCCGCCCAGGTCCTTACGCAATTCCGTGGCCACACGATCGATTCGACTGCCCAAGTCCGTGGCCACACGATCGATGCGCTTGGTCTGCCCAGCGTGCATGCGCCAGAGCATCGTACCGAGTAAAATCACCAACGTCAGGACACCGCCTGCGGTGGTGAGAAGGAGCTCAAGCAGACCGATCGAGTCTGGATTCATGATGGCCAAGGTACGGTTTTTCCGATACGCACGCGCATCTCTGCTGGGTTCAGGGTCATGTACTTTTGAACATCATTTCTGGTTCTCTCCATACTTGTGTGGAGAGAACCAAGGCTTACCTGGGAATCTGCATCACAGGAATTGAATTGCCACCCGACGGGGGAATTTCAGACGAATCATGCCCGTTTAGGTGTGCTTGGTGGGACTTGGTCTCTATTTTAGGCCGTTTTTTTTCGGCTTCCAGTGGGGAATGGAAGCTGCCGATATTTTCTGCAGCGCAGGCTCCTAGAAGCCTATCGCACGCCCGTCGTAGCTGCGCGAATCCGCGGCACCATAGAGCAGGTCGCCTTCAGCCGCAATGCAGTGGGCACGGCCCTGCGTGCCACGGAGACGCACCTCGTGCCCGAGTGCCTCGTACAGCCGCCTCGTATCAGGGGAGATGCCAAGCGACTCAAAGCTTGACACATCAGGCAGCCACTGGTGGTGAATGCGGGGCGCTTCGACAGCTTCAGCGATGGTCATATCGTGGTCGATCACGTTCAGGATGACCTGCAGAACGGTGTTGATGATGGTCCGGCCACCCGGCGAGCCCACCACAAGTACCGGCTTACCATCCTTGGCCACGATCGTGGGCGTCATACTGGACAGCATACGCTTTGCCGGCGCCACGACATTGGGAGGCGTGCCTATCAGCCCACGGGAGTTCGTGCGCCCCGGAATGGGGTTGAAGTCCCCCATCTCGTTGTTGAGCAGAAACCCCGTGCCCTCTGCCATGATGCGTGAGCCGTAACTGTGCTCCAGCGTGTATGTCAGGGATACCGCATTGCCTGCGCCGTCCATCACAGACAGATGCGTGGTTTCTTCACTCTCATAAGCAGTGTAAAGGGCCGCAAACTGAGAAGAATCGCTCTTGGAGGCCTGTGAAAGGTCTATGCTCTCCCGGAGGCGAGCCGCATATTCCTTGGAGGTGAGCCGGTCAAGCGGCATGTTCGGATTAAAATCGGGGTCTCCCAGGTGCTCCGCGCGGTCTGCAAAGGCGCGCCGCATCGCCTCTGTAAGTACGTGCAGGTACTGGGCGCCATTGTGTCCCATACCCGCAAGGTCATACCCTTCCAGGATGTTCAGCATTTCAATCAGAGCAACACCGCCGCTGCTGGGGGGCGCCATCGAATAGATGTCGTATCCCCGGTAGATTCCATGCACAGGTGCCTGCTCTTCCGCTTCGTAGCTGGCCAGGTCCGCAAGTGTTATGATGCCGCTGTGCCTAGCGGAGAAGTCCGCCAGCAGCTGTGCTGTCTGGCCAGCATAGAACCCGTCATGGCCCTGATCACTGATGCGCTGCAGCGAGGCGGCCAGGTCTGGCTGCTTCCAGAGCTCACCAGGGTCATAGACATCGGTACCGCCTTTCAAAAAGGCCTCGCGTGTGGCGTCATAGAGCGGGTCGTCTGTTCTGCTTAGCATCTCCAGGAACCCCTGCATGGCACGTGTGGACGGAAAGCCTTCCGCGGCCAGTGTGACGGCAGGTGCTACCAGGTCGCTCCACGCCATGGACCCCAAGCGCTCGTGTGCCAGCACTAAGCCTGCGACTGTGCCGGGGACCCCAACTGACAACATGCCTTCGTGGTTGCTGTTGTCACGAACCTCCCCTTCATCGTTCAGGAACATGGTCCGCGTTGCCGCGAGGGGCGCTTTCTCGCGAAAGTTGAACGAGGTGACAAACCCGTCGGTGCTGTGGTACACCAGGAAGCCTCCTCCTCCGATGTTGCCGGCAGACGGCAGCGTGACCGCGAGTGCGAAGGCCGTGGCTATCGCAGCGTCGACTGCATTGCCGCCCTGCTGCAGCACATGCATGCCTGCTTCGGATGCCAGGTGGTGGCTCGAAACAACTATTCCGTGCTCCGCGGCTACGGGAATGCGACCGCTTTGCGCGAATGCGCCGCAAGCATAAACACAGGAAATGACTGCAAGAATAAATCGCATGGACTCGTAAGTTTAGGGTGAGCTTCGCAAGAAGTGAGTACCGGAAGAAGTTAACCACTGCGGCAATGGTGAAGGCTGTACGCGGCGCATGCCGCAGCCCTTGGACGATAATTCTCCCTGTTTTGGCTTGGTTGTATGCCGGCTGCGCATCGCCGCAGGGGCCTGCACCTGTTACGTTCGCGAACCTGGATGCGGATTATGTAGGGGATGTGGCTTGCTTTGATTGCCACGAAGACCAGTGGCGCGGGTTTCAGGAGCACGGCATGGCCCGATCCTTTTACCGGCTGACACCGGACAACGTTATAGAGGATTTTCGGGCGGCGCCACTGTTCCATGAAGGCAGCGGGTTCTACTACCGTGTGTTTGCCAATGGCGACAGCTTTTATCAGGAGGAGTATCGCCTGAATGCCCGTGGCGCCAAGACACACGAGCTTGTCCGCAGGATAGACTACGTGGTAGGCAGCGGAAACGCTGCGCGCACATACCTGACTGAATCCGGCGGGCGCCTGTACGAAATGCCCCTTACATGGTATGCTCAGAGCGCCATCTGGGACTTCAGTCCCGGATATCAGATACACAACAAGCGCTTTAATCGTCTGGTACCGGACCGGTGTATGGCCTGCCACAACAGCTACCCCAGATCTGTTCCTTTTGTCGCTGGCAAGTACGAGTCAGTGCCCGAGGGTATCGGATGCGAACGCTGCCATGGCCCTGGCAGCATGCATGTGGCCGAGCGCCTTGCAGTACCTGAGGTGCGCGGCGCTGTAGACCGGACTATTGTGAATCCAGCCCACCTGTCCGGCAACCTGCAAATGGATGTCTGTCAGCAGTGCCACCTGCATACCACCGTGTCACTCCTGCGTGAAGGACGTACGGCATTTGACTTCCGGCCTTCAGAACGCCTGGAGGATTACGTAGCCTTGTTTTCAGCAGCAGAAGATAAAGAGGAGGGTACGATTGATGTGATCTCCCATGCACAGCGCCTTAAGCAGAGCGCGTGCTTTGCAGCAGCCCCTATGACGTGTACTACGTGTCATGATCCGCATCAGGGGTTTCGCGACAAGGGACCTGAATACTTTGATGTCACCTGCACAGGTTGCCATACGGACGCTGCTGCGGTTGTGCACGCTGCCGGCGAAAGCTGTATCCAGTGCCACATGCCCAAAGTACCAGCGGACGGTGCTCCACATTCTTCGTTCACAGACCACTGGATCCGGGTTGTTGGTGATGCCATGCCTGCTCACCAGCGTGCGCCAGGTTTGCTTATGCCGTATTTCGCACGTGATGCTGATGGCCTGGAAGCAGACCGCTATGAGGCACTGGCCTATCTCGTGCACGGTACGCAGCAGGCAGACAGCGCGCTTCTCGAGCGTGGCGTCGCGCTGGCGGAGCCAATATACAATCTGGATCCGACTGGGGAGCTGAGCTTTCTGCTTGGCGTCACGCTGACCAACCTGGGCCGGCCGCAAGAGGCCGTTACTCCGTTGTGGGCTACCATTGCACTTCGTGCACTGCCGGAGCGCCTGAATGGGCTTGCACAGGCGCTGGAGCAGGCGGACCCGGTTCTGAACAAGGCTCAGGTTGATGTGATTACTGCACTGTACGACAGCGCCCTGACGCAGCAGCCTGCGCTTGCCGATGTGCGAATCAACTATGGTCTGTTCCTGCAGCGGCAGGACCGTGTGCAGCAGGCGCTGGCTCAGTTCAGGCTGGCCGCCGCCGAGCATCCGTGGCTGACGCTGACACACACGCATCTGGGTACTGCGTACATGCAGGATGGTGCGTTTGGCCGGGCAGAAGTTTCGCTGAATCGTGCCATCGCGCTTGACCCCGACAATGCCGATGCGCTGGGCAATCTCGGCCTGATGTACTCGGGGATGAGGGGCCGAAACGAAGATGCCCGGAGGCTCTTTGAGCGAGCCGTTCAGGCAGCACCAGACAACGCGGTCACTCAGGCCAACCTGGGCACCTGGTTCCTCAGGAATGGCTACGGAGAGGCCGCCATCAATCGCCTGACGGCGGCTGTGACCCTTGAACCCACCTATGTGGGCGCTATAATCAACCTGGGGTTAGCCTATGCACACACCGGGGACTACGTTCAGGCACGCCGGCATATAGAGCAGGCGCTGGCGCTGGAACCGGATAACCCGGTCGCAAGGCGGATTCAGGAATCGTTTTAGAGCGGTGCGCCTCAGATTTGTTTTGAAGCAGCGGCAGGAGCATTCACACAGAGCATAGCCGGCCCCCATATGAGACTGGCGTTCTACACTTTGGCATTTCTGCTGGCGGGGTGCAACTCGGCTGTGCCAGGTGCCCAGTACCTCAACTTTGATGCGGAATATGTGGGTATAGAGACTTGCGCCACCTGCCACCCCGACAAAGCTGCGACGTTTGAGCAGGCACAAATGGGGCGATCGTGGGAGGCTGCCACACTGGCCAACAGTGCAGCGGACTTCGACAACCCTGCGCCGGTCCATGACGAGTACAATAACCTGTATTACCAGGCGCTGGCGCGTGGCGATTCGCTGTTCATCATGGAGTACCGCCTTGCCGGCAGGGACACGGTACACAAGCGGGTAGAGAAGATAGACTACATCGTGGGTTCCGGGCACCATACCAACTCCCACATCATGGATGTTGGGGGGTACCTTTACCAGATGCCCATGACCTGGTATGCCCAGGATGGCAGATGGGATTTACCTCCCGGCTTCAAGGGGCACAACAATATTCGGTTTGACCGTCCTATCGTTGTAAAGTGCATCACCTGCCACAACGGCATGCCGAAAATCATCGAGGGCTCTTACAACAAGTACGATGCTGTGCCACATGGCATTGACTGCGAGCGCTGCCACGGGGCCGGCTCTGTACATGTTGAAGCGATGCGCTCCGGAGGTGCAGTAGATGTTTCCACAGAGATCGACTATACCATTGTCAATCCGGCAAAGCTGCCAGTCTCGCTGCAGTTCAACATCTGCCAAGGCTGCCATGTCCAAGGTGCTGCGGTTTCCAAAGAGGGCAAGACGTTTGCGGATTTCAGGCCGGGTATGTCGCTCGTATCCGTGGAAAATGTCTTTTGGCCGCGGTTCGCGGACAGTCTGCGCCAGTTCACCATGGCCTCGCATCCGGACCGGCTCACCTTGAGCGAATGCTTCAAGCAGGCCGCGCCCGAGCGCCCACTCACGTGCGTCACATGTCATGATCCGCACTTACCGATAGAAGCGCTGGGCCAGGATCATTACAATGCTGCCTGTCTGAGCTGCCACGAGTCAGCAAACGTGGAGAACCTTCATACCGGTTCCGTTACCGGGAGCTGTGTCACGTGTCACATGCCTGAGTCAGGGTCATCGGACATCCCTCACGTCCGGATCACCGACCATTTCATTCGCACGCCGGACTCCAGTCGCGGTACGGTGCTTGGCAGCGATCCAACGGGTAAGCGGTTTGTGCGCATGGCCAGCCTGATCGACCCGTCACCTACGGAGAAGGAGATAGCACAGGGATACCTGACCTACTATGAGGAGGTAACAGATCACCCGGGCTTTCTGGATTCTGCTGCCGTGTATCTGCGTGCTGCGCAGGCAAAATCGTCTCTGAGTGCTGTGGCAGCACCACTCATTCGCATGCATTATCTGGGCGAGGACTATGCAGCCATCACCCGCATTGCCCGCACCCTCGATGAGGCGCCAGATGCGTGGACTGCCTACCGCATTGGAGATGCGTACCTGAAGACCGCGAGCCCCGGCGCGGCCTTGTCCTATCTGCAGGAGGCTGTACGTCTGTCACCGGCGCACTTGCGGTTCAAGCTGCGTCTGGCGTCTGCCTACGTTCACAATGGCAGGCTGACCGAGGCCGATGCGCTTCTGAACGAGGTTCTGGCAGCCAACCCTAAGCTTGCCGATGCTTACAGCGATCGCGGATATGTACATGTGTTGCTGCGCGATTTTGCACAGGCCGAGGCCGATCTTCTGGCCGCGCTCGCACTAAGCCCGGATCTGGAACCGGCCTTGGCCAACCTGGCGTCCCTGTATTTCAATACGGAACGCATTGACGAGGCGCGTCCGCTCGCCGAGCGCCTCATGGAGCTGGACAGATCCAACCTTCAGTATCATCAGCTGTGGCAGCTCGTGCAATAGCATTCTCGGGCTTACTCTGCCCTTTAACCCCCCTTTGTGGTTAAAGGGCAGCGCTAGCTTGCCATGGAACACTATCTTCATACCTTGCATATCAGTGTTCCTCAGAATAAGGAGGGCTGCCGCCAATGCAAATGCAGGAGCGTGTGACTCGGGAAACGGTCGAGGGCTGGGTGGAAGACTTCGGGCTCCAGCACCAACCGCATCCGATGGATGACAATCCACGCTTCGAGTGGGGTCTGTCGGTGGGTGGCCAAGCTTTCGGGACCATCGTCGCGCAGCTACAGGTCGAGTTCAACTACCTGACCATCCAAGCCCCCATTGCCATCTCCAAGAAACACCAAGCGGCCTTGCGCTCTCTGGATGACGATACCAGAACCGCCTTCCTATACGACCTGCGCCTCGCGCTGCACTGGAGGGCGGTTGGTCACATGATTGAATTCCACATCGACGAATCGGGGACCCCAACAAACCTCCCTGTGCGGGTAACACTGGGAATGGACCTCGTAGAGCAGCCTATGGCTCGAATCGACTTTTTCAAAGCAAATCGCATTGTGCAGACGGGCGCAGCGGTAGTTGCCCTGACGTTTCAGAAGATGGCTCACCAGCGAAGTTGGCCATGACTGCTCTTGCGCAGATTTCCCAGTTGCCGCCAACCGACTCGGAGGCCAGCCTGCCGACGTGGGAAGCAATTCGTGGAGCCGAAGTGCCTGAGTCCCAAGTAGTTGAGTCGAATACGACGGCGTATACTTTATGGCTTCGGTCACGTGGAGCCGATGTGTCTGACTCCCAAGCAGTCGCGCCCCCGTTGGAATCGTGGCGTGTAAAGCTTCGACTTCCGTTGAGCGGAACAACCATGGGCGATGTCTCGGTTTGGTGTCTGGAGGTACTTGGGTCGGAGCATCCGGAGGAGGAAACACCTTGGTACCTGGAGGAGGGAATGGAAGGAATGCAGGCTGCGGTTGATCGCATGAAGCACGAAGTGCTTAGTAGTATCAATTCGCAGGTTCTATTCAGTGAGCCAGTAGTGGAGCAGATCGTCGATGACGAAGGCGATGAGCTAACTTTCGTGGTGGTAGATGTCTTGATCCCTGAGACACTCGACGACATGGTGTTCCGTGACCATCTTTTTCGTCGCCTCGTACAGGTGTTCGCCCCAGGTGATCAGGCGAGGCTGGCTATAGGGGTCAGACGACTGGGTCCGCGGCCTTGAAACAAACTGTGGCCTTCAATCCTGAGAACTTCCTTGAAGCAGCCAAGGCCTTCCTCACGGGTGCTGCCAGCGAGGCCGAATTCAGAACCATCGTCGGTCGTGCCTACTATGCCGCCTATGGGTCACTAAGGATGCGCCTTTGCAGGGCCAAAGGGGTGGATCCAGACGAGCTATTCGGAAAGAGTGGGAGGCATAGCAAATTAATTCGCAGTATCGAGAACAGCTCCCATGACATTCGCCAAGTGCTGTTCTCGTACCAGAGGCTGTGGGTCGAGCGGGTGCACGCTGACTATGACTACAGTGCGCAAATGACGCACGATGATGCTAAGAGCGCTGTTTCCGACGCGGCTTGGGTTATTAAGCAACTTGCCAACATACAGGATAGGAAGTTCAAGTCCTTCCCGTTAGCAACCCCGTAGAATAAGTGGATTTCAGAGAGTGCCTGATAAAAAGAGGCGCCAGCGTCGAGATGGTGGTAAGGAAGGTTTGAACTAGATATCATAGCATGGCGTTCCGGGGCCGGGGGTACGTACCTTGACTCGGACCCTCATTCACCAAAGCTGAATTGCCATGCAAACTTCTTTCCGTTACTTCGTTGGACTCGATGTGCACCGCGACACCATTGTGGCCTGTATGTACGACCAAGGGCAGCATCGTATCTGTTACCGCACGCAGCGCCAACGATGCGAATGTCCGGATTCATTGGGCCTGTGCGTGTCACGTTTGGGGAGCCCCGGTGCTGCT
>JAAXGV010000109.1 GCA_012271185.1 Rhodothermales bacterium | reverse complement strand
AGCAGCCCCGCCATGATGGTCTTGCCTGCACCGGGGTCATCAGCCAGCAGGAACCGCAGAGGCTGTCGAGGCAGCATTTTCTCGTAGACGGCTGTGATCTGGTGAGGCAGTGGCTCGACATCAGACGCGTAGAGCGCCATATGGGAATCGAAAACATAGGCAAGGCGGATGCGCTGCGCCTCGGAGACAAGCCGAAACAGTGCTCCGTCGCCTCTGAAGGTCCAAGACCGGTCTTGGGAGACAATCTTCAGCCGCTCCTCGGCATCACGGAAAATCAGCTCGTTATCGGCTGAACCCTCCGCCGTCTTGTATGTCAGCTCAACAGCCTCTGTACCGTGCCACTCGACGCTCACAATCGTGACTGCCTCAGTGGGGTGTATACCCTTAACAAGGACATGTGGCCGGAGATCTTCAAGGCGCATTGTGTCACCTCTGGATAAAAGGAGGATGTATCTGCCCTACTGCAACGTGAACCTATTCACGAGTTCCTGCGCATCATCGCCATTCCTCAGATGTCGGCGTCGGGTACACAACCTGCAAAAATACTGTCCAACACCGCTTGATCGCCCCGAACCAGACAGGGCCAATATACAGCGCATACCAGCGATTCTCCAGTCTCTGCCGTCACCGGACACACAGGGAATAACCAACGGCAAATGCCGCCGCCACGAGCCTGGTGATTGGCAGAGCCACAGCCGCTTGATGCACTCTGGCGGACAGTCCGGATCGGATCCCTGCATACTGCCCCGTTCTCGCCCGGAGCCTGTCAGACGGGGCGGCTTTGGCAAGGAGGTTCGCAGGTTATGTCCCTGAATCGTTGCTTGCGCTTGCAACGAGGGGCACAACCGCTGCATGCCCAGCCCGTTTGCGCTGGCAGATCGCATGCGTCTGCCGCTTCCCTGTACGTACCCGGTTAATCCATGTACCTGTTCTCAAGGCATTATGCCTGATCAAGCCGTATCAGAAGATGCCCGGAATAAGGGCCTTGCGGCGAGCCGGATACGCGGCGAAAGTCTCCTTGCACCACTTGTGATTGCTGCGGGCGCGCGGAACAAGGTTCGCTGCTGTAAACAGGAAGAATGCCAGCCCGCTTAACGACCAGGTTGCCAAAGCCCAGCCAGCCCACTCCAGAATCTCGCCGAGATAATTCGGGCAGGAAACAAACCGGAATGCACCACCTTCAGGAATTTTGTATCCCGATGCGTTGGCCTTGCGCAGCCGCAAGAGAATGCCGTCGGAATGAAGGTTGAGCACCATCCCCCCTATAAAGACTGCCAGGCCTGCCAGGAACCGGATATCCCCCAGCCACGCCAGATCATAGTGGCCGAATTCACTGATGAATCGGGCGTTGATGTAGGCATTGACCGCATTGAAGATGAAGCCCGACCCAGCCACTATGAGGGGCATCTTTCGCCGGTTGTTCGAGGTGCGAAGCGGATAGATAAACGAGCGGTGGATATAGTGAGCCTGCCAGACTGCCAGAAGCACAAGGGGCACGACTTCGCGGGCATGGCTGCCGTAAACAAAAAATGCCAGAAAAAGAACCGTCGCCGGAAGCTCCATTATAAACCAGCCGACGCTGTTCGGGACGTGCGGTCCCCACCCTGAACCGCCATAGTGACGGCCATAGGGCGCAGCCCTGACCAGCAGAAACAGGAAAATCACAGCCGAAACCGCGATCGTTTCCCAAACCAAGAAATTGTGTACTTGCACCTCGGTCATTGCAACATGTCATGTTTACCCATCCACTCGTAGGCGTCACGGATGGACTCCGATACCGGGCGCGGATCAAAACCCAGCTCCTGGCGCGCCTTGGCGTTTGAGATTTGGCGGTTGCCGCTTTCCAGGGCATTCAATGCCGCCTGGGTATAGAGCGGGCGCCGTCCGCGGCTGCGGTCCAGCGCAATCTGAACGGGTGCCCACATTCGCGCCAGTGCTACCGGAAGCAGGATGCGGGGCGCGGCAACGCCGGTTATCTGCTGCGAGATCTGCGCTAGCTCATGTACAGAGTGCCAGCCTCCAGAAAGGATATAGTTTTCGCCACAGCGCCCTTTGCGCTGAGCCGCCAGAGCGGCCGCCACAACATCACGCACATCTACCCAGTCGAATCCTCCAGCGACCAGTGCGGGCAGTTTTCGCCGGTACAAGTTGGTCAGGAACTGTCCCATATAAGACGGATAGCTGTCGTATGGGCCAAGAACCCCGGTCGGATTCAGGATCACAGCGTCAAGACCACGCGCAATGCCGTGGCGGACTTCCGTCTCACTGGCTGCTTTGGTCCGGTCATATGCATCATGTTGTGGTCCATCCGCCTTGGCGCGTGTCTCATCGAGCGGCTCACCCAGAGGATGCTGGTCATAGGCGTGAATCGAAGAGAAGTGGACCAATCGCCTGACTCCGCACCGGAGAGCGGCCTCCACCACCGTGCGTGTACCCGCCACGTTGACATTCCACATCGCATCCGCCTGACGGGGATCCGTCGAAATCATTGCAGCCAGGTGGAAAACGGTTGTGGCGCCCGCAAAGGCAGCCACAAGCGACGCAGCGTCTTGGATATCGGCCTTTATCCATTCGATGCCGAGACCTGCCGCTCCACCCCGCTTCCGGTGGAAAAGCGCGCGAACAGCGGCCGCGCCTTGCCTGTCAACCAGGGCATGTGCTAGGGCACTTCCGACGTGCCCGCTGGCACCCGTGATTACATTCAACACAGTGAAGCCTGGCTTGATGGTATAACCGCGATGGAGTACACCCGTGGACAGGCCTAAGGTAAGCTTCGGCAGAGAAAACCCCGATGTTGCCAGCGGGAGCGCTTGGCTGACACCACGCTGGGGGCTTTAGCGTGCTGGCTTTGCATGGGGGCCGGCGTCCGCAAGAGACGATGGCTGGCCACCAGCTCGTGTTTGTTCCACGCCTGACACTGAGCGTGGCCCGGCACCTACTTCTGGTAGGTGATGCGATAAATCGCGTCTGCCTGGTCATCAGAAAGCAGCAGCGATCCGTCCGGCAGCGTCTCCAGATCCACTGGCCGCCCCCATGCCTGATCACCGTCAAGCCACCCCTTGGCAAACACCTCCTGTCCAGTCGCCATCCCCTCCTCATCAAAGTGGACAAGCTTGACGCGGTAGCCAATCTTTTCTCGACGGTTCCAGGAACCGTGCTCCGCGATAAAAGCCTGGTGCCTGTACTCCGCAGGAAACATCTCCCCCTCATAAAACTCAATGCCCAGGGGCGCCACGTGCGGACCCAGCAGGATGGCAGGCGCATGAAACTCCTCCGCACTCCGGCCTTCGCCAAACTCAGGATCAGGTGTATCCCCTTGGTGATAATACGGGTACCCGAAATGCATACCCGGCTCTGGTGCGTGGTTGAGCTCGCAGGATGGCAGATCATCCGTGATGGCAGGGTCCGGACTGATGTTATCTCTCCCGTTGTCGGTAATCCACAAGTCTCCGGTAGCCGGGTGCCAGTCGAAGCCCACGGAGTTCCGAATACCACGCGCGTAAACCTCACGTCCGCTCCCGTCAGGATTCATGCGCAGCACAGTGGCGTATGGATCGGGCCGCTCACACGTATTGCAGGGTGCCCCAACCGGAACGTACAGCATACCATCGGGGCCAAAGGCGATGTACTTCCAGCCGTGCATCCTGTCACGGGGGAGATCGTCAACGATAATCACCGGTTCCGGTGGGTCCGTCAGGCGGGCTTCAACATCGTCGTAGCGCAAGATTGTGCTCACAGCCGCCACATACAGGTCGCCGGCGTAAATCGCAAGCCCTGTGGGCATCATCAGGTCTTCGGCTATGACAAAAACCTCATCCGCCTTGTGGTCGCCATCGCGATCAACAACGGCATGCACCTTCCCTGCGCGCCGGGAACCGACGAACACGGTGCCGCCGGGCGCTACAGCCAGCTGGCGCGCATTGGGGACCTCGTCCGAATAGACTTCTATCGTGAACCCGTCCGGGAGCTGAATTTTCTCCAGCGGAAGGTCTGGCGAGTGGATGCTGGCAAAGAACGCGGCAGCAATCACAACCCAGGTGTTGGTAATCATGAACGTAGTAGATTAGCGTTTACTGGCACCAGGAAGTGAACGTGTACACGGGCTTGCTGATGCACAACCCCTTGCAGGGCTGGACAGTATCAGGCGCATGAAAAAGGATAACGGCAGCATCATATTGTCACCCACGGACTTGATGCGGTTTGCGGCGTGTCAGCACCAGACCGCACTGGACCTTCGCCTGGCACACGGAGAAGAAGGCCTGGTGCCGCGAAGCCAGACAGACCAGATGAAGCTGATTGCCGGCCTTGGTAACAAGCACGAAAGGGAATGTCTGGAAACGCTGGAGTCGGAAGCAGGGCAGGTCACCCGGATCATAAAGACCAGAGACTTTGACGAAGCCCGGCAGGAGACGCTAGCGGTTATGCAGGCCGGTGCAGACATCATCTACCAGGGAGCTTTGTCCCATGGATACTGGGCCGGATACGTGGACTTCATGGTTCGGGTTGATGGAGAATCAAAGCTGGGCAGCTACTCATACGAGGCCATGGATGCAAAGCTGAAACGCCAGCCCGACCCGTCTCACATCATTCAGCTGGTGGTGTACTCAGACCTGATTGAGAAGGTTCAGGGCCACTTGCCGAAGCGGATGCATATCCATCTGGGCACGCGCGAGCGCGCCAGCTATACCGTGCGGGAGTTCGCTGATTATGTGCGCCTCATGCAGCGTCGCTTGGAAGCGTTTGTGTCGGGCGAACCCAAGACCCGTCCCATTCCCTGTGCCGCATGCGAGTTCTGCGGGTGGAAAGAGCGCTGCGACGCGCGCTGGGAGCGTGAAGACAGCCTGTTCCGTGTTGCAAATATCCGCAAAGACCAGGTATCCAAGCTGGAAGCAGCAGGGGTCAGGACGCTGGAAGCGCTGGTGCGCCACAGAGGCAAAGTACCGCGGCTGGCAGAGCCCACGCTCGACCAGCTGCAGATGCAGGCACGCTTGCAGCACAAAGCGCGTGAGACCGGTGGAGTGCACTGGAAGCTTCGCGACGCAGCGCCCGGAAAAGGATTTGCGCTGTTGCCGGAACCGAGCGCGCATGATCTGTTCTTCGACATCGAAGGCTATCCCTACTTTGAGGAGGCCGGTCAGCGTGGCCTGGAATATCTGCACGGAGTGTGGGACGGCAACGCGTTTACAGCGCTGTGGGCCCACAGCCTGGCAGAGGAGAAGCGCACACTCATAGCGTTGTTTGACCTGTTCCGCAAGCATACCGGACAGAGCGCCCGTGCGCACATCTATCACTACGCTCCCTACGAAATCACAGCGCTCCGCAATATGACAGCCCGGCACAGCTACGGCGAAGCGCAGCTGGACACCTGGCTTCGTGAAAAACGCTTCGTGGATCTTTATGCCGTGGTACGCAGCGGGATCGCGCTCTCTGAGCCCCGCTACTCCATCAAGAATCTCGAGGCTCTCTACCTGGGCAAACGCGAGGGCGGTGTAACCACCTCGGCGGGCTCCATCATCGCCTACAGCAGGTGGCTTGCCAACCCGGGTGACGATACAGTGCTAAGGGAGCTGGAAGAATACAACAAGGTGGACTGCGTTTCTACGGAAAAGCTGCGGGACTGGCTGTGGGAGCAGCGCCCGGAACACTCTCCTCCCGACACAACGGGGCAACCCGCAAGCGAAGAGGCTGAGATGAGGGCCGCAGCCAAGGAGGGGGAGCTCCGCGCACTGGAAGCTCAGATCGATCAGGTGGCAGATATTGACGAGACGGTCCGCTCTCTGATGAAAAATCTCATCCGCTTTCACAGCCGGGAAGCCAAGCCTGCGGCCTGGAAAGTCTTCGACTCCAGGTCCTGGGACACTGACCAGCTCCTGTACGATGCAGAATGTCTCGAAGGCCTTCAGGCCATCAGCGAACTGTTCCCGATCAAACGATCGTTTTGCCGTACATACAGGTTTGAGACGCAGCCCCACAAGCTCAAGGCTGGGAGCACCATGCAGTTCTGGCGCAGCGATGCCGAGTGGCCCTTCAAGGTGACCGTTGAAGACCTTGATCGCAAGGCCAACACGCTGACGCTGAAAACCCCAAAGAAGCATGCAGACACCCTGGCCAGCCGACTCACCCTGATTCCTCCCTTTGCATTGCCCACAAGGGTTATCCATACGGCAGTAGGATACGTCGTCCTGTCAGGGCTGAGCCGCAGCGGGCAGCACATGGCGGCACGCGATATTCTTACCCGGCATGCGCCGCGCTTCAAAGATGGGTGGACCCTGGCGCAGGGCAGTGCAGATGCGCTGGACTGTCTCACGGAGGCAACAGCGCACCTGGACAGCTCCGTGCTGCCTGTCCAGGGTCCGCCTGGCACGGGCAAGACCTATGTTTCGGCGCGCGCCATTCTTTCGCTTGTTCAGCAGGGCAGGCGTGTAGCTGTGACATCCAACAGCCATGAGGCGATAATCAATGTGCTCAAAGGCTGCGAGAAGGCGCTGAATGAGGACGGGGCCAAGTGCAAAGGCTCCGTGTCCATCGCATACAAGTGCGGCAGAAACCCTCCCGAAGGCTGGCAAGGCATAACCCGGCTGGTGCGCGACAACAAGAGCCCCCTGCTGCGGAAGTCAGACATTGTCGGGGGCACCGCATGGCTCTTTTGCCGCCAGGGGCACGAAGGCGAGTTTGATTACCTTTTTGTGGATGAGGCTGGCCAGGTGCCACTGGCAAACCTCATTGGCATGACAAGATGCGCGAAAAATGTAGTGCTGGTCGGGGATCCGTGCCAGCTGCCCCAGGTCATTCAGGGAGCACACCCGTATCCAGCCAATCTGTCCTGCCTGGAGTGGATGCTGCAAGGCATGCGTGTGATTGACGAAGACTGCGGCGTGTTCCTTCCTGACACCTACCGGATGCACCCCGATCTGTGCGCATTCATTTCGGAGCAGTTCTATGAGGGCAGGCTAGGATCGCGCGACTCAACGAGGAGGCAGTCCGTTGGTGCCGCCGGCATACCGGCTGCCGGCGCCTTTCGCCTGGAGGTGCGCCACGAGGGCCGCTCGCAGGAGTGTGGGGAAGAGGTGGAAGCGATACGCCGCTTCATAGAGCTTCTCCTGCGCGGCACATGGACCGGCCAGGATGGCCAGACCCGGCCGCTGCGAAGCGATGACATCATTATTGTGGCCCCCTTCAATGCGCAGGTCAACAGGCTCACCGATGAGCTGCCGGGCATGCGTGTCGGGACGGTGGACAAGTTTCAGGGCCAGGAAGCTCCCGTGGCCCTGTTGTCTATGACTAGCTCGTCAGCGGACGACTCCCCTCGCGGCCTGGACTTCCTGTTTTCGCGCGAGCGTATCAATGTGGCCATGAGCCGCGGACAGGCGCTTAGCGTAGCTTTTGTGTCCCCAACGCTGCTTCAGTCTTCCTGCGCAACGGTCGAGCATATGCGAATGCTGAACCCGCTGTGCGCGCTGAACCCTATCAGTCTCCCTTAGGGAAAAGCGCTTATTTCCGCGCTGGTATGTTATGCTACATCAGCGCGTGTACTTCCAGGCCGTGCTGACCAGGGCTTTGCGGGCATGCACGTTACGGTCTTCGTGACGGAGCCGTACCATACGAAGACCGCTTACCAATCCCACATACGCCAGGCGCAGGAGACCACATGTTGTGAACTCGATCCGTGTACTATATTAGGCTCACCTGTTGGCATGCCTTACAGGCCAACAGGTAAGCAGCGCTTTTGCAAGCGTCATGCCATGGACAGAGCAGGCAGCCCCAAGAAGGTGCAGCACAGAATCATCTGCGGCGATGCCACAGAGATTCTGCAGGGCCTGGTGCAGCAGGCCGATCGGTTTGATGTGATCATTGCCGATCCGCCCTACAATATCGGCAAGGACTTCGGTACCGGGAGCACGCCCATGCCTTTGCCAGACTACGCGGAGTGGGCTGCGGGCTGGATCAACAGCTGCTTGGATCTGCTGACACGCAGCGGGCTGCTGTACGTCTACGGTTTTTCCGAAGTCCTTGCTCACGTTGCCGTCCGTTACGCTCCAGGTATGCAGCGCTGGCTTGTCTGGCACTACACAAACAAAACCGTGCCGTCGTACAAATTCTGGCAACGCTCACACGAAACGATTCTTTGCCTTTGGAACCCTGATCATGCGCGACCGAATCTTGAGCTGGATCAGATTCGCGAGCCGTACACTGCGTCTTTTCTGAGTAATGCCGCAGGGCGGAAACGAAAAGACACACCTTCCCGATACGGCAAGCGCGGCCGCGACACTGTATACAAAGCGCACGCGAAAGGCGCCTTGCCACGTGACGTGATCAAGGTGCCTGCGCTTGCAGGTGGCGCAGGACGTTCCGAGCGCTGGTTCATGTGTCGTACTTGCGCATGTGCTGTATACCCTCCAAGCCACTTGGCTCATCATCGTGACCACGACACCTTCAAGCACCCGACACAGAAACCGGGAGAGCTGACCAGAAAGCTGATCCGATCCAGAATCAGTGGACAAGCCGGGCGTGTGCTGATTCCGTTTGCAGGCTCCGGATCGGAATGCGTTGTTGCGCGGGATCTGGGTATAGACTTCGTGGGCATTGAAATCAATCCGGATTACGTCAGCTTCGCTGAGCAGTGGCTCGCACGCAGCTCAAAAGAGGCTGAACCATGTACCGCTTAACCCCCCTGATGACACAACGTTTAAGAAGGGATCTGGGTCGATACCACGATCTCTTTTCGGCTAAACGGTGCTCCGGTTGGGAGCTGGAGGAATTAATCCACAGGGCAATCCTGTCTGATAATTCGGCACAGCATCATTCGCGGTGGAAAGAGGCAGGGCATGATACGGAGGCCGATATTGAAGTGAGCGTAAACGGTGATATTCACCGGTTGCAGATCAAGTCTGGCAAACTCGTAAAGAACAACCTGGTCTTGTCGGGCCACAGGTTAGGCAGATTCAATGGCAGCCTTGCCGGTATAAGTAATTACTTGAATGATCAGTGTCGGAAGACGGAAATACTAGCCGTGCCTCATCACACAATTGATGACGAGAGCGGGCGACGACATTGCTATCAGATAGCCTATGTCGATGCCTTTTGCCTCGGAGGGCTTCGTAGTGGAGCATGGCATAAGCATGGCAAGCAGTATCGCCAGATCAATGAACATGGCGTGTTGTTTTCGCTTCGCCCTTCGATGAGCTGGCAGATCTGGTGGCACATTCCTTTACACGCAATTGATCTCAGTGAAAGATTTTGTGTGGGATAGCCTGCAGACCAGCTCTAACGAAACGGCTGCGAACAAGGGGATGCCTCACATCGCATACTTGCGCGGAAGCCTGCCAAGCCGAAACCACCCCATTGCACCGCAAGAACCGGACTCCCGGACCTTGCGGATGAAGGACAGAGACTCAGGTGCTGTGTAATACGCTGCTAACGCTCGAGCCTGACAGAGGGTTGTAATGCCTGGCTTTTGTATTCGATATATGCGAGACCGGGTTGCGTCATGGATGGTTTTGCCCTGTTGCGCCAACATCAGTCCCGAGCCTCGAGCTTGATCAGAAATCCCTTAGATTTATGTTGGTTTCCACCGGCCATAGCATGCTTATGCGCAAGACTTTGAGACAACTTTCCCTGCTTGTGGTGGGCCTGGTCCTGACTGGCCCCCTCTACGCCCAGCGGTCCGCGCTGACCGTGGACAAGATCATGCAGGACCCGGATACGTGGATCGGCTCATGGCCCGGTGTGCCGTTCTGGTCAGAGGACGGGGAAACCCTGTACTTCCGCTGGAACCCCATGGGGGCCTTCCCCGGCGACTCGCTGTTCATGGTGCCACGCAGCGGGGGAGAGCCCATCCAGCTTACGCCAGATCAGCGCCGCAACCTGGGGCCGACATTCAGCGGCTGGCATCATGAGGAGCATGTCTATGACGGCAGCTTCCGCCGTAAGGTGTATGCTCAGCGTGGCGATCTGTACTTCCACTACCGCGACACCGGACAGACCGTCCGCCTGACGCGAA
This sequence comes from Rhodothermales bacterium, assembly GCA_012271185.1. Lineage (GTDB taxonomy): Bacteria > Bacteroidota > Rhodothermia > Rhodothermales > Bin80 > JAAXGV01. The sequence goes on along the minus strand of JAAXGV010000109.1, from coordinate 4,416 downwards.
CCCGGAGGTATGAAAGCAGCCCCAGGTTTACGCCCGATGGTACGGGGATTGTCTTTGCTTCGGAAAACAACCTGTTCAGACTTGACCTGGATGCTCAGACGCTGACACAGCTGACGGACCTCCGCAGCGGGAAGGAGCCGGGCGATCCGAAGCCAGATGCGCAGGCGAAGTTCCTGGAGGAGCAGCAGACAGCGCTCTTTGACTATATCCGTGAGCAGCAGGAAGAAGACGCGCTCCGCGAGGATGCACAGGAGCGCGATGAAGAGTCTGCCAATCCTCCCACGACCTTCTACTTGGACGGCAGGAACCCCGCGCAGCTCCGCATGGACCCTTCTGAGCGCTTTGTGACGTTCGTCATCACCGGAGGGGCCAGTACCAAGCGTACCGCCGGCATGGACTATGTCACCGAAAGCGGCTATGCCGAAGAGCGCCAGGCGCGCCCAAAGGTTGGAAGGTCTTACGGCATGTCGACTCTGTACATACAGGACCTGGCGCGTGACACGACATTTTCCGTGGACCTGCACCAGATTGAAGGTGCCTATGATGTGCCCAGGTACCTGGCGGACCAGGGGGTAACGGTGGATTCTGCCGAAACCAAGCGTGAGCTGTACAGCTTCGGACCGTTCTGGAATGGCGATGGCAGCCTTGCCGTGCTCGAAGTTCGGGCACGCGACCACAAGGACCGGTGGCTTGCCCGACTCGACGCGGCGTCCGGTGAGCTGACGACACTGGACCGGCAGCATGATGACGCGTGGATTGCGGGGCCGGGCATCTCATGGTTTGGTGGAGGGAGTGATGGTGGCTGGCTCCCGGATGGCCGGCACTTCTGGTTTCAAAGTGAGGCGAGCGGCTACAGCCACCTCTACACGGTCAATGTTGAGACAGGTGTGAAGGCGCAGCTGACGAGCGGAGCGTTCGAGGTGTTCAGTCCGCAGATTTCCCGGGACGGAACACGCTGGCGCTTTACCAGCACCGAGCGCTCGCCGTTTGTGCGGCACCTGTACGAGATGCCGATCGCAGGGGGCGCCCGTGTTCCGCTGACAACGATGCCAGGCCGCAACATTGCGGCGATCAGCCCGGACGGCGAAATGCTGGGCGTGTTGCGCTCTTTCACCACGCAGCCTCCCGAGGTCTACCTGCAGGCCTCGGGCAGTGAGCCAGCGCGCATCACGCATTCACAGACGGAGGCGTGGCTGGCCTACCCCTGGCGTGTGCCCGAAACCATACACTTCGAAGCGTCGGACGGCGTCATGGTCCCTGCACACCTCTTTACGCCGGCCGAAAGCAATGGAGCAGCCGTGCTGTTTGTGCATGGCGCCGGTTATGCGCAGAACGTGCATGACGGCTGGAGCAGCTATTATCGTGAGTATATGTTTCATAATCTGCTCACCGACCTTGGCTACGTGGTGATGCAGCTGGACTTTCGCGCGTCGTCGGGCTATGGTCGTGACTGGCGCACCGCAATCTACCGCCACATGGGTGGGCGTGACCTGCAGGATTATGTGGATGCCTCGCAGTACTTGCAGCAGCGCTTCGGCCTGGAAGCGGAACGCATAGGGATCTATGGCGGCTCTTATGGAGGCTTTATCACCCTGATGGCGCTCTTTACAGAGCCTGAACACTTTGGTGCCGGTGCCGCGCTGCGCAGCGTAACGGACTGGGCGCATTACAATGATCCGTACACCTCGAACATCCTTAACACGCCCGAAACCGACTCGCTGTCATTTGCCCGCAGCTCGCCGATAAACTTTGCAGAAGGGCTTGAAGACCCGCTCCTTATGCCGCACGGCATTCTGGATCTGAACGTGCAGTTTCAGGACATCGTCCGCCTTGGTCAGCGACTCATTGAGCTGGGAAAAAACGATTGGGAAATCGCACTGTACCCCGTGGAGGGGCATGGCTTTCAGGAGTCTTCGAGCTGGCGCGACGAGTACCGCCGCATACTGAAGCTCTTTGAGCAAACCATCGGCAACTGATGCCTACTCTTTGCCCCACCCTGGGTCTGCCAGGTCCAGCGGATCGTTGTACATCCGGCTTACTCTGAGAAGCTCCGCTTCCATCCCGGCCTTCCGGTCCGCGTAGTCGGGCTCTCCTGCGAGGTTCCGCACCTCGTGCGGATCCTCGCCCAGGTTGAACAGCTGTTCCGTCCGCACGCCCCTGACGTTGTACTGGATGAGCTTCCAGCCTTCTGCGTTGCGCACCCCGCGCTGCATGTCACGGTATGCATAGAAGACAGCGTCCCTCGAGGGGGCGGTTGCGTCAAGCATGACGGGTACGAGGCTAGTGCCTTCCACAGTGGCTGGTGATTCAAGTCCCAGCAGGCCTGTTACCGTCGGAAAGATGTCGTGGATGTACACCAGCGCATCTCGCGTTTCACCCTCCGGGATACCCGGTCCTGCGAATATCAGCGGCACGCGCATGCTGTGATCGTAGAGGTTCTGCTTGCCCAGCAGTCCGTGGCTGCCGACGGCCAGGCCATTGTCGCCCGCAAAGACGATAAGCGTGCGTTTACGCAGGCCTGTCTCGTCCAGCACATCCAGGATCCGGCCGATCTGCGCGTCCACCTCGCTGATCATGCCGTAGTATGTAGCCAGCTCTTCCCGCACAGCCTGTTCCGTACGCGGGTGTTCGCGCAGCATTTCATCGCGCACACGGAGCTCCCCGTTATCAAATGGATGCTCCGGCAGGTAGCTTGACGGCAGTGAAACAGAGTCCGGGCTGTACCAGCTGTCGTATGGCGGTGGTGGTGTGCGTGGATCGTGTGGCGAGGTGAACGACACATACAGGAAGAAGGGCTCACCACGCTGCGATCGGAGGAAGTCAATCGCTGCCTCGGCATACAGCGTGCTTGAGAACCCTGCGATCTGCCGTCTGGCCTCATTGGCATAGACACCTGTGGAGTCAAACGCATGAAGCCGTGGCACTTCATGTCCGCCTGCATTCGGCCAGTGCATACCTCCGAAAAAGATATTGTCCGCCTGCCCGAACGCCCGCGCAAAGGCCGGACGATCGTTATGCCACTTGCCGGTTGCGAAGGTCGTATAGCCTGCTTCCTGCAGGTGCTCAGGGATCATCATGTGCTCCGCGGGGATCGTGTTGCCAGATCCCAAGAGGCTGAAGAGCGGGCGCCCCGTCATCAGCATAGCGCGGCTGGGTGCGCACAATGCGCCGTGGAGGCCGCCCATAGTATGGGCATGCGTGAAGGCTGTACCTTCATGCACCAGCCGATCCATGCCGGGTGTGATAATCTCGCTGTTGCCGAGGGCCGCTATCGTGTTGTAGCGCTGATCGTCGGTATACAGCACGAGGACGTTAAGCGGGCCCTCTTCAAAGCTGTCTGTCCCGCAGGCAGCACAAAGAAAAAGAAGTATGAGGGCAAGGCGCATGGTCAGGGCCGGATGCCGGTTCAGGGGAGTGCCACCGCAAGTCCGATCGTCGTGCTGTCGTTGGCCTGAGCACAGAATAGCGTGTGCTGCTGTCTTGTGCAAGATGGAGGCCGTCTGCTGCTCTCCCAAACAAAAACCAGTTAGCAGCAGACTGCGAAGCTGCCGTACTTGCACTCTTTTCGCTACTCAAACCCCTGCGAATTTTCCTCTTACAACCGGTCCCCGGTTTCACCGCCACTCGCGATACCCAGTTGCTTCACTATCGCGTCCAGCTTCTCGACCGCCTCCGGATGTATCTCCTCCTTCCGCATCTTGGCGGCGATTCCATAGTACTCCGCCTCGCCTATCCGCAGTCGGGTTGCATTACATACCTTACCCAGCACTTTCTTACCCTTCATGTCCGCCCAAAAATCACTTTTGAACGGGAGCTTATGTATCACTGGCGGGAAAGATTCCTCCATGTACCTCTTCGCCTTGTCCACTGCCGCTGCGTCGTACCACGACCCCAGCCACCGCAGGATGGCTTCGGGATGGATCAGGTAAATCTCGATCTCGTACTGACTCCACACCAGTCTCTCCATTCCTTCTGGACATGAACCCCTACCAGCTCCCTCGCTCTTATCGTTCCGGTCACGCAATTCCACCCCTCTCAGAGCCGGCACATTGAGCCGCAGGGCTTCAAAATGTTTAACCGTCTTCCACCTGTCCTCTGCCACAGGTTTCCAAAACGGCTCCTCCAGGAACCGGCGCAGGGGATGTTCCAGCACTTTTGACCAGGCCCGTAATATCTCCAGGTCCGTCTTCCCCTTCTACGTACAAGATTCGCTCTGCCAGCTGTGCCTGCACTAGATCGACGTTGCTTAATTGCAATGTACCGATCAAGCTCCGCAGTTTCGGGACCGTGTGCAGCTCCCCGGACAAGAGCCGCAGGTCCTCGCGCCGAGCCGTCCGTATCACTCGCTCCGAATGCGTCGCAATGATCAGCTGGGTTGTGTCCCTATTTTGCTGTTTCATTTTTACAGCAAAATAG
>JAAXGV010000116.1 GCA_012271185.1 Rhodothermales bacterium | reverse complement strand
CTGGTGTAGCATGGCAATGTTCCGGGGCGGGGGCGATATGTTGCTTCGGGTTACACCAGTCCGTGAGGGCAATCATGGGGAAGGGAGCTCAGCATTGGCGACGGTTTATCAATCTGGTGTGCGCATGCTGGCCAGGAGCCGTAATGCTTGTTATCGAATTCGTCGGAGCGGCCACGATCTCTTCACTCGGGCTCACCTGACAGGCTACCGAAAGGGAATTACATGGGTTCTCCATCCGTGCACAGGCCTCCCTTCCCCGTGATTGTTTCCTCGTTCACAGCGTTGCGGCCTCCGGCGGCTATGTGACCGTGCGAGTGAACACTGGCGCCTTGCGTTTTGAGACGGCGTCTGGCCAGCCCTTTGATCTGTTGGCCTCGGTGGAATCGGTAAAGCAGGCAGGAACGGTGGGGGTCTGGGCCGGGGCCGTCCGGGCCGAAATCCCCGTGATGGGCCGCATTTGTGCCCTCCGCAAGACCGATGAAGCCATAGAAGAGGCGCAGGTCCGGATCTGCAAGACAGCGCAGTGGAAGGGTATGCAGCCGCGTGAGGACACCTTGCGTTACGCGCGCTATGTGATTCTGTTACCACATTCCCAACCCAACAGTTTTTAGCTGCCGAGGTACTGGCATGGTATCGGCTGCGCTGGCAGGTTGCACTTGTGTTCAAGCGGTTCAAATCGCTGGCTCAACTGGGCCATCTGCCAAAATTCGATGACCAGAGTGCTAAAGCCTGGCTATACGGAAAGCTGCTCGTAGCCCTGCTCACTGAGAAGATTGTCCGTCACGCCCGGACGCTCTCCCCCTGGGGCTATGAGGTGCGAACGCTCCCCCAAGCCCATGGAGGAGTAAAAGTTCGCTCTGACCCAGGTTGTGCGAGCGATTGAGCCGTTCTGTGCTCTGGCCAAAATGGTCCGGCAATGGCCCACTATTTCCAGGTGGCTGACCGCGCCGCCAAGAGCCAGAACCTACCAGATTGAGAGTTACTTTCCCAGTATTAAAACAAGTTAACGCTTATGGGGACCGACCCCCATCTCCAATGCAGCACGCTAAAAGGTTTCTATGTCATCATATCACCTCCCAGCTTTCACAGCACACAAAGGGCAGGCTTGACGGCAACCCGGATGCACTGGACCAGGTACTGCCATACCAGCCCACCACACTGCAGCAGAAACTGTCGGGGAGGGGCCTGTCCTTTTTTTTGTGCTCTGTTGTCCAGCAGCTCGGTCTGCTAAACATAGCTGGGGCGACATTCGGCGTCCACCGGCCCAGGGTAGTCCACCGTATAGTGAAGGCCACGGCTTTCACGGCGCCTCTGCGCGCTGCGGATGATGAGATAGGCTACCGCAATCATGTTCCTGAGCTCGCAGAGACCGCTGGAGATGCGTGTACGCTGGTAAAACTCCTCCACCTCTTCATACAGCAGCCGCGTTCGCCGGAATGCCCGATCCAGACGAAATGTTGACCGCACAATGCCCACGTAGTCCCACATCACGCGCTGCAGCTCGTCGCGGTTGTGTGTGACCAGGACGGCCTCCTGAGGCCGCTGTGCACCCGTATCATCCCAGTCCGGCACAGCCTGATTGATGGGCCGCTCTGCGGCCAGCCGCAGGGCGGTGCCTGCTGCACGGCGGCTGAACACCAGCGCCTCCAGCAGGGAGTTGCTCGCCAGACGGTTTGCTCCGTGCAGACCCGTGCAGGCCACCTCACCGGAAGCCAGAAGACCGCCAATGCTGGTCCGTGCATGCTGATCCGTCATGACGCCACCACACTGGTAGTGCGCAGAGGGCACCACAGGAACAGGCTCCCTGGACATGTCCAGGCCATACGCGCGGCAGGCCGCTGTGATCGTCGGGAAGTGCTCCTCGATCTCCTTCCGGGGCTTGTGCGAAATGTCCAGCAGAACATAATCGTCACCTCGCTGCTTAAGCTGGTCATCAATGGCACGCGCCACAATGTCACGCGGCGCCAGCTCGGCCCGACCGTCGTAAGTAGGCATGAAACGCTTCCCCGACTGGTTCAGCAGATGCGCCCCGTGACCGCGTACGGCTTCTGACACCAGAAAAGCTTTGCCACCGGCTGCAGCACCGCTCTCCCAGTACAACGCAGTCGGATGAAACTGCACAAACTCCATGTTCGAGATGCGGGCCTTGGCCCGATACGCCATGGCGACACCATCACCTGTGGCGATCGCAGGATTGGTGGTGTGCAGATACACTGCGCCAGCCCCCCCGGTAGCCAGCATCGTGACCCTTGCCAGGTACGTCTGCACAGTGTCCGTCCGCTCATCGTAGACATACGCGCCAAAGCAGTTCACATCGGGACGCAGCTTTGTCACAACCTGGCCAAGGTGATGCTCAGTGATCAGGTCGACCGCGTAGCGGTATTCGAACACGGTTATGCCCGGATGTGTCTGTATGGCCGCCAGGAGTGCACGCTCGACCTCATAACCCGTTGCATCACGCGCATGTACGATCCGCGGCACGGCATGGCCGCCCTCCCGCCCCAGATGCAGCGTATCACCCTCCCTCGTGAACGAGGCGCCCAGCGCCATCAGCGCCTTTACCTGACCCGGACCCTCTGTCACAACAATGCGGGTTATCTCCGGATCGCTAAGGCCGGCACCAGCCGCAAGGGTATCATCAATGTGACTGCCATAGGTGTCTGACGGGGTCAGCACCGCAGCGATGCCTCCCTGTGCATAGTTGGTGTTGGATTCCGCCTGCTCCTTTTTCGTCACGATCGCGACGCTCCCGTGGTCCGCAACATGGAGTGCAAACCAGAGTCCCGCCACCCCGCTGCCGATGACAAGAAAATCGTACTCGTAGCGGTACCCCGTCACCTTTGGCCCAGCAGGTAAGCTTTAATGAACCGTCCCAGGTCCCCGTCCATGACAGCCTGCACGTTGGAGGTCTTCACCTCCGTGCGGTGGTCGCTGACCATCGTGTACGGCTGAAACACATAAGACCGGATCTGACTGCCCCACTCTATCTTCTTCTTCTGCGCTTCGCGCTGGTTCTTTTCCGCCTCCCGGATGTCCAGCTCCATACGATAAACACGGCTCTTGAGCATCGTCATGGCTTTTTCGCGGTTTCGCAACTGGCTTCGCTCCTCCGTGCACTCCGCAGCCACACGCACCCGCTCCCCGCTGGAAAGCTGGCCGGTCCATATCAGACGGACACCCGTATCCAGCTTGTTGACATTCTGGCCGCCACTGCCGCCAGACCGGAACACCTGAAGCTCTATGTCTGCCTGACGCAGGCTAAGCTCGATGGTGTCATCAACCTCGGGATACACAAACACGCTGGCAAAGGAGGTGTGCCTGCGCCTGCCTGCATCATAAGGAGAAATCCGCACCAGGCGGTGAACACCGGATTCGCTTCGCAGAAAACCATAAGCAAACCGGCCGCTGACGCTGAGGGAAGCGCTCTTGATGCCTGCCGCATCGCCGGCTTGATACCCCAGCAGCTCCACCTGGTAGCCCTGCTGCTCGGCCCAGCGCGTGTACATCCGCAGCAGCATCTCTGCCCAGTCCTGGCTCTCCGTGCCGCCGGCCCCCGGGTTTATTGTGATGATGGCATCGCGATGGTCATCATCGCCGGAGAGCATGCTCCGCAGCTCCAGCTTGTCCAGGTACGTCCGGAGCGACCGGGCAGCTTCATCGATGTCCGCCTCAAGGCTGTGATCGCCCTCCTCTTCTGCCAGAACTACCAGCGTCTCGACATCGTCGGCCAGCGCGGTCAGGCCCCTGTACCTGTCCACCCAGTCGTGCTCCGCAGCAATCTCTTTCTCGTTGCGCTGAGCCGCCAGCGGATCGTCCCAGTAGCCAGGCGCCAGGCGCTGCTGACCCAATGCTTCTATGCGCTGCGTTCGCCCCGCAACGTCAAAGATAACCTCCGAGCGCATGGGTGCGCTCCAACAAGGTCTGTATCTCTTCTCTGGACATTATGCTACAAGAGCAGTCGGCGCACCCCCGAACCCAGGCCACCCCCCGCAGTTCCCAGCAGGAGGCCTACTAGCCCCGTTATCAGATAGACGGCCGCAGCAGGGAGTCCGCCAAGGATGCCCCCCATGACCATACCCATGCGTTCCACGGGCGCAGCAGCCACAACAAAGCTGTAGGCCATGAGGGCGGCAAAGCTCAGCCCTACGCTTGCCGCACCGGCAAGCCATCCGCGGCGTCCCTGCCAGAACCCCGCACCCGCAGCCGCCACTATCGTCCATGCCCAGCCAACCGCCACGTGGACAACGAGCGCCCCGGCAGCACCGCATGTCACTTTCAGGAGCGCGCTTTTCATGCCCGGCAACGCTCCGCAAACGCCCTGATCCGCTCCACCGCTTCTGCAATCTTATCATACGCCGTGGCATAACTGCATCGCAGGAATCCTGCACCGCTGGGACCAAAAGCATCGCCCGGCACAGCGGCAACATGCTCTTCCTGAGCAAGCCCCTGCGCAAACGCTTCGGAGGTCAGGCCGGTAGACCGTATGTCCGGGAAGCAGTAGAATGCTCCTTCCGGCTCAAAGGTCGGCAGTCCGGCGGCCCGCAGCCCATCAACGATCGCACGGCGCCGCCGGCCATAGGCCTGACGCATCCGCTCCACGTCGCCGTCGCAGTCCGTCAGCGCTGCCACCGCGCCGTACTGCGACATTGTGGGAGCACTCATCACCATGTACTGGTGAATTTTGTACAGAGCAGTGTATACGGGCTCTTTTGCACAGGCATAGCCCAGACGCCACCCTGTCATGGCATAGCCCTTGGAAAAGCCGTTAAGAAGCACGGTACGGTCACGCAACGCCTCAACAGATGCCACGCAGGTGTGACCCGTTTCGTGTGCCCGACCGTAAATGAGCCGATCGTAGATCTCATCCGATATCACCCAAAGATCGTGTTTCACTGCGAGTGCTGCAATATCCTCCAGCGTATCCCGCCGCAGCACCGCCCCGGTCGGGTTGCTGGGATAAGACAGGAAGAGCACCTTTGAGCGTGGCGTGATGCAGCGTGCGATGTCTTCGGCACTCACTTCGAAGCCGCGCTCCGCGCTGGTCGGAACATACACGACCGCAGCCCCCGCAAAGGTCGCCACCGGGCCGTAGGACACAAAGCAGGGCTCCGGAATAAGAATCTCGTCTCCCGGGTCCAGGAGCGCCAGCATACTCAGCTGAAGCGCCTCGCTCACCCCCACGGTCACCAGCACGTTGTCCGGCTGGTAATCCAGGCCGTACTGCCGGTTGAGCATAGCAGCAATCAGCGCGCGCAGCTCCTGCAGGCCGGCATTGGATGTGTAGCCTGTCTGGCCGCGGGCCAGCGATGCCTTGGCCGCCTCAATCACCGGCCGTGGTGTCACAAAGTCAGGCTCGCCAATCCCCAGCGAGATGACATCGTCCATGGTCGCCGCGATGTCAAAAAAGCGCCGGATACCGCTGGGAGGCACCGCACGTGCGCGTGCTGCAACAGATCGGGCCATACGTGCTACTCAAACCGGATCCCCTGCGCCAGAGGCAGGGACCGGCCATAGTTGATCGTGTTGGTGGTACGACGCATGTAGTTTTTCCAGGCGTCAGAGCCGCTTTCGCGTCCGCCGCCGGTCTCTTTTTCGCCACCAAAAGCGCCACCGATCTCGGCACCGCTGGTACCAATATTCACGTTGGCGATGCCGCAGTCGCTTCCATCAGAAGAGCAGAACCACTCGGCCTCGCGGACATCACCGGTAAAGATCGCACTGGACAGGCCTTGCGGAACCTCATTCTGGTATGCTATGGCCTCGCCCAGGGTATCGTAACCTATAACGTAGAGGATCGGCGCGAAGGTCTCCTTGTGGACCACCGGCGCATCATGCGCAATCTCCACAAGAGCAGGACGCACGTATGCGCCTCCCGGGACGCCGCTTCTGATGCGGCCGCCCCCGTGCACAACACCGCCTTGAACCCGGGCCGCCTCAAGTGCGTGGTCCATGGCATCTGCCGCTTCTTCGTCAATTAGCGGTCCCACCAACACACCAGCCTTTCGCGGGTCGCCTATGCTGATGGTGCCAAACGCCTTGATCAGGCGCGCCACCAGCTCATCCTTGATGTCATGGTGCGCGATGAGGCGCCGCAGCGTTGTGCAGCGCTGCCCTGCTGTGCCGACAGCCGCAAAGGTGATGGCCTTCAGTGCCATGTCCAGGTCCGCCGCAGGAGACACGATCAGCGCGTTATTGCCGCCCAGCTCCAGCAGTGAGCGTCCCAGCCTCGATGCCACCACCTGGCCTACGCTCCGCCCCATCGGCACTGAGCCTGTTGCCGATATCAGCGGCAATGCCGGGGAGGCTGCCACAGCGTGCCCTGTCTCACGCGTGCCATGGACTACGATGCTCAAGCTGTCCGGCGCCAGGTCGTAGCCCTGCACAACCTGCTGAAGCAGGCTGTGGCATGCAAACGCACACAGCGGCGCTTTTTCCGAGGGTTTCCACACGACCGGGTCGCCGCACACAAACGCCAGCGCAGCATTCCAGGCCCAGACAGCCACAGGAAAATTGAATGCCGTGATCACACCCACCGGTCCCAGAGGGTGCCACTGCTCCATGAGCCGGTGTTCCGGGCGCTCGCTCTGGATGGTCTTGCCATAAAGCTGGCGGCTCAGCCCCACCGCGAAGTCACAGATATCAATCATCTCCTGGACTTCTCCCTCGGCCTCCTCTTTTATCTTGCCTACCTCCAGGGTCACCAGCGCCCCCAGGGCGGGCTTGTTTGCACGAAGCATGGCGGCGTAACGCCGCACAAGCTCACCGCGCGCGGGCGCCGGCACGCGGCGCCATACCGTGAAGGCTTCCCGGGCCGCGGCGACGGCCCGGCTGACCTCTGCTGCCGTAACAGTCCCGACCGCCGCAAGGGGACTGCCATCAATGGGGCTGTATGTGGTGATAGCCGGCCCCCTTCCCGCAACAAAGCTGCTGCCTATGGCGAACCCCAGCGGCTTGTCCGCTATGCCAAGCAAAGCAAGAATCTCCTGCCCTGTCATGCGACAACACTGGTGGTTAACACGATCCGGCCTGGCTTTCGAGGCAGCAACAGGTCGCTGCGGCTAGCCGCCACGCCGTTTGTTGCGCAAGCTCTCCAAGCCGCTGAGCTCACCCAGCGTCGTGGGACCCGAGGTGGACTCCTGGCGCCTGGAGTACTGGCGTACTGCACGCGCCTCCTTATGCCGGGCCGTACGCTTCTCGCGCTCCCTGTCCTCGCGCCGCTGGCGCGCCTCCTGCCGCACACGCGCCGTTTCGCTCATCACGATCTCTTTGGAGTTAGGGTCCATGCGGATCACACGCAGCTTCAGCGTATCTCCTTCATGGTAGGAGCTGAATATGCTGCGCTCCGTGTTCTTGAGCTCCCTCGCAGGCACATAGGCTTCAACCTTCAGTGGCAGCTCGACAACCACGCCCCTGCTTTCCACACGCAGGACCTCCGCTGTATGGTCAGACCCTTCCTCGTAGACGGTAGCGAGGCCCGCCCAGGGGTTGGTCTCGATCTGCTTGTGTCCAAGCGAGATGCGCCGGCGCTGCTCATCGACATCGAGTATCACCACCGGCAGCTCCTGCCGCTTGCGCACCAGCTCCCCGGGATGCCGGATCCTCTTGGTCCAGGACAGGTCGGATATGTGCACAAGCCCGTCAATCCCTGGCTCAATCTCGACAAAGACGCCAAAGGGTGTAATGTTGCGGACAGTACCGTTAAGCACCGTACCCGGAGCATACCGCACCGCAATGCCCTCCCAAGGGTTTTTCTCGAACTGCTTCATCCCCAGGGAAACCTTCTTGGCCTCATTATCCAGGCTCAGCACCACCACGCTGACTATCTGGCCCAGCGACACTTTCTGAGAAGGATGCCGGATATGATCGGTCCAGCTCATCTCGGAGATGTGAACCAGACCCTCGACACCCTTCTCTATCTCCACAAAGGCGCCGTAGTCCGTGATGGACACAACCTTGCCCTCCACGATGTCACGGGGCTTGATACGCTTTGAAACGGTCTCCCACGGGTGCGGCTGGAGCTGCTTCAGACCCAGCGAAATACGCTGACGCTTCTTGTCATAGTCCAGCACCACGACCTTGAGCTGCTCATCGAGGTCTACCACCTCGGAGGGATGTGACACACGCCCCCAGGACAGGTCTGTGATATGCAGCAGCCCGTCCACGCCACCCAGATCCACGAACACCCCGAAGTCGGTGATATTCTTCACCATCCCTTCGAGTATCTGGCCCGGCTCCATGGTGTCAAGAATCTTCCTGCGCTGCTCTGCCAGCTCCTTCTCAATCAGCACCTTGTGTGAGACCACCACATTCTCATTGGCCTCATTGATCTTGACAATCTTGAACTCCATACGACGATCGAGGTACGCATCGAAGTCCCGTACCGGGCGCACATCAATCTGCGATCCTGGCAGGAATGCTTCCAGCCCATCGATAAGCTCCACGATCATGCCGCCTTTGATGCGGCGAATGACGACGCCTTCGATTACTGTGCCCTCCTCAAAAGCGCGGGCCACGGCCTGCCAGCGCCGCACGCCGTCAGCCTTGGTCTTGGAGAGCACAAGCTGTCCGTGGTAGTCTTCAATGCGCTCCAGAAACACCTCCACTTCTTCGTCGACTTCCACGCCGTTAATGAACTCGCTCTTGGATACGACACCGTCGCTCTTGAAGCCGATGTCAATGATCACATCCTTCTCGCCGATGCCTATCACACGGCCTTTGACGATCTCGTTCTTGGATACCTTCGTGAGCGTAGGCTCAATAAGCGCCAGGAGGCCTTCACGATCAGCTGCTTCGTGCTCCTGCACCGCCGAGGCGGCCTCCAGGTCCTCAAGGCGGAAAACCTTTCCCTCTATCTTGCCGGTATGCCCGTACAGGCTCCCGGCTTCCGGCTCATCGGGGCTCGGCAAGGCAGGCTCATCAGCGGGTGCTGCCTGCACTGGTGTACCGTTCTCAGAAGTGGCTACCTCCTGATCCAAGGCCATTTCATCAGTTCCCGGGTTGGTTGACATGTAGAAGCAAAAAGTGCCCGAAGGCCTAATGCCTCCGGTTTTCGGTGGATAGTATGGCCGAGCTACCGCTCGCCGCGAACAGACGTGTACAACCCACCTAGACGGTCTGTTCCAGGACCTGAGCCACCACGAAGGCTACCTGCGCATCCATGGAACAGTGGTCCGTATCCAGCACAAGCGCATCCGGCGCCTTGCGCAGAGGCGACAAGCGCCGCTCCACGTCCTGCCGATCCCTGGCGGCTATGGACGCCAGGACATCAGCCAGGTCCGACACGTACCCTTGGGAAACCAGCTCGTTGTGCCGGCGGCGCGCACGAACATCGAGTGAAGCTGTCATAAAAATTTTCACGGGCGCTTCCGGAAAAACCACCGTCCCCATGTCACGGCCTTCCACCACCAGCCCAGGGGCGTTGCCATACCGGACGCCAAGGGTGCGCTGCATGCCCACAAGCGCAGCACGAACCGCCTGGAGCCTGGCAACCGCACTCGCCTTGGCCGACACCGCCGGATCCCGCAGCCGGGGACGGATGTCCTCGCCGTCAAGGTGCAGGCAGAGCACGTCACCGTCAAAGGTCACCTCCAGCGGCACCGCGGCCAGGTACTTGCGAACCTCCTGTTCCTCACGGATGCCCGGCTGCCGCAACAGGGCGAGCGCCACGCCCCGGTACATCATACCCGAATCCATGTAATAGTAGCCCAGCACGTCTGCCACACGGCGCGCCGTTGAGCTCTTGCCGGATCCTGCCGGCCCATCTATGGCTACAATCAAGACAGCAACACAGCTTGTCCTGTCAATATAGGAGCACACTCTTGAGAAAGCTCAGGCACGAAGAGATCCCGCGGCTGAATGCGGACGATCTGCATAAGGTGAAACGGCACCCCATAACCGTGCTGGTTGACAACGTCCGCTCACTGTACAATGTGGGAGCCATATTCAGGACGAGTGATGCGGCGCTCGTGGAAAAGCTTGTCCTTACGGGCATCACCGGGACGCCGGAAAACCACGGACTGCAAAAGACCGCCCTTGGTGCACAGGAAACAGTGCCGTGGTCCTATGAGGCCAGTGCGCTGGAGACGCTCAGAGCGCTGAAGCGTAACGGTTACACTGTCGCAGCCCTCGAAATCACTACGCAACCCACTTTAACCACCGAGATGGGTGCGAAAGCTTTTCCGCTGTGCCTCATCGTGGGCAATGAGCTCACCGGCGTCCAGGAAGAGCTCCTGGCGCTGACTGACTATGCGCTGGAGATCCCGCTCTACGGAGCCAAGCAGTCACTGAACGTGGCCGTAGCCTACGGCATTGCCATCTTCGACATCGTACGCGCGTACCGGCACAGCGCCGGCCTCGTCCAATAGCCGCTGCACCCATCAGGGCATGCAGGCGTTACAGTAGCACACCACCTCTGAACACGTGCCGCTTGGACCGCTTGCCTTAAGGGACCACTTCCCACCCGCAGACGCCGCGGCATGGACAAGGAAGATACATGAGGATGGTTACGACCTGGCGAGGCTCTCCTGGCATTCACCCGACGGATTCATCGCACGGCCGTTCTATACGGATCAGGATCTGCCACAGGCATTGAGTCCGCTGCGCGCCAGCGGTGACTGGCGCATTCGTGTCAGCCTTCCCGGTGGGGACGGCCATGAGGCTGCACTGAAGGCCGGCGCCAATGCGCTGGGGCTTGGAGATCACAGAGGGCACCGCCCCGAGTTGCTCCTGGGGTCGATCCCGCTGGATCGGGTTGCGCTTCACTGGGATTCCGGCGACGCCGCCTTTCTCCAGCGGCTGTCCTGTGCCATGCGCGGCATGGGCTTCAGCCCGGCGGTGCCTGAGATCACGATGGGTCCGGATGTCGCCACCGGCTCAGACAGCATAAGCGAGGCGGCCGAGCTGACAGCAGCGGCTGAAGGCACAGCTTGGCGGACCATCCGTGTGGACCTGCGCCCGTACCACAATGCCGGCGCCTCCATCGTGCAGGAGCTGTGTTTTGCTGCCGGTATGACCGCCATGCTCCTAGAACGCTTTGCACGCCTGGGACTGACAGCAACGCAGGCCGCGCAACGACTCCATATGGATGTCTGTGTTGGCACAAGCTACCTGCCGGCTGTCGCCAAGCTGCGCGCGCTGCGGCACCTGACAGGCCTGCTTTATGATGCCTATGGAGCCTGCAATGCGCCCCTGTACATTCACGCAGAAACCTCGAGGCGGCACCACTCCTCTCTGGATCCGGCCACCAGCATCGTACGCGCCAGCGGCCAGGCCATGAGCGCCATCATTGGAGGGTGTGATGCGCTCACCGTAGCCGTGGAGGACATGACGCTGGCCTGCCACATGCAGCGTGTGCTGCGGCATGAAGCACAGCTTGACGCCGTCGCTGATCCTGCCGCCGGATCCTACTACATTGAAACGCTGACAGATGCGCTGGGGCAGAAGGCGTGGGCGATGCTGCAGGACCTGGAGCGCGAAGGTGGGTTTGAGAGAGCCCGCCACTCGGGACACATAAGCAGCATGATACAGGAGTCCCGCAACCGTGTGGCTGAAGCCGCCGCCACAGGTGAAATGGCGCTAGTGGGCGTCAACGCGTACCCGGCGCCTTCGGCACCTGGCAAGCGTGTTTCCGATGTATCCACATTTCGGGCGGCGCAGCCTTTCGAAAGCATCCGCAGCAGCTCCGCGCGGCTTGCGGCCCACCTCGGGCGCTGCCCCGCCGCGCATATCAGTGACAGGGTGCCCGAGGTGCTCAGGGCGGTATCCATCAGGGTTCTTACAGCTGGCGGGTTTGAGGTCAGCCATGCGCACCCGGAGGATGCCGATGTGCTGGTTGTCACTGGCAGCCCAGCAGCACCTTCGGCGCAGCCGGTCGTCGTCACGGCAACGCCAGTGCCCGATGACGCCCCGCTCAACATCTACCCCGGATGCAATATGGCGACGCTGCTTGTGCAGCTCGTCGCCAGGCTCTCTGATCACTACGGCTTGCAGGATGCCCGTTAGTCTGACAGACATCCCGTACCGGCGGGCGCGTACTGTGCCGCAGGGCGGACCACGCCTGGCGCCGCGCAGCACCCCTGAGGGTATTCCTGTAAGACCGGTTTACGGAGCAGCGGACCTGGAAGAAGCCCAGCACCTTCAGTACATCGCCGGCCTTCCGCCGTTCTTGCGCGGACCGTACAGCACGATGTATGTCGGCAAACCCTGGACAATCAGACAATACGCCGGCTTTTCCACAGCCGAGGAGTCCAACGCCTTCTACCGCAAGGC
>JAAXGV010000117.1 GCA_012271185.1 Rhodothermales bacterium | reverse complement strand
GCGATATGATATTCTCGCTGACAAGGCCACAACCACCTGGGAAATGCCGCTGGCGGTCATGGATTCCACCTTGTTTAACCGGCGCGGACTGGACCTGGATGCAGCCAATATGGTTACTCGCGATGTCTTGGCGCAATGCCGCCGGTTTGGCGGGGCGGCGGTCATGCTCTGGCACTCCGTGCTCTGGGACGAAATGGATCACCCGGGCTGGGGAGCACACTTTCTGGAGACATTGGCGCAGGCCGCAACGCACCAGGCACGCGTGGCCTCACTGCATGCGGCGCTGTCCGACTGGCTGGGTATGCCATTCACAACCGCATAGGCGGGCAGGGCACAGGACACAATCCGATGCGCGCAGTATCATATCCGGCAAAGTGTGACCTTGTAGGCAGTACACGGGGATAGCAGTATGCCTTCCGTTGGCAAGCAGCGGGGTGAAACCCCGCTCATGAAACAGTACTACCGGATCAAATCGCAGCACCCGGGTCAGTTGCTGCTGTTCCGGATGGGCGACTTCTACGAGACTTTCGAGGACGACGCGCTGACGATCAGCAGCGTGCTTGGCATCGTCCTTTCCAAGCGTGCCAGTGGCCGGGCCGCCCCCGTCCTCTTGGCCGGCTTTCCTCATCACGCGCTGGACAACCACCTGCCAAAGCTTATCCGGGCAGGACTGCGTGTAGCCATATGCGAGCAGCTTGAAGACCCCAAGGCCACGCGCAAGCTGGTCAGGCGCGGAGTGGTAGAGGTGGTATCCCCCGGTGTTTCGCTGCGCGACAACCTGCTAAGCCCTCAGCAGATCAACTACCTGGCTGCCATACACTGGCCAGCAGGGCGTGCCCAGCGGACCGTAGTTGGCTTTGCGTATGCGGATGCATCCACGGGAGAGTTTGTCGTAACGGAAACTACGCCGACTCTCTTGGACAACCTGCTCCGCCTAGTTGCACCCAGCGAAGTTCTGATCGATAAGCGCCTCAGGAAGCGCCTGAAGGCTATGCGTTTCCAAGACTTTGCGGTCACGGCACAGGAAGACTGGGTGTTCACGCGGGATTATACCTACGACCTCCTGCTTCGCCACTTTGGCACACACTCACTGAAGGGCTTTGGGGTAGAGTCGCACACGCATGGCCTGGTGGCCGCTGGTGCCGTGCTGCACTACCTGGGTGAAGCACAGCAAGGTCGTCTGTCTCATATCAAGCGGATCCAGCGGCAGGCGGACAGCGGCAGCATGCGCCTGGACCTGCAGACCAAAACGAACCTTTCACTGGCCTCCTCCCACCACGAAGGGAGACGGGATGGCCCGCTGATTGACATCATGGATCGCACACGCACAGCCATGGGGGCACGTCTTCTGCGGCGATGGCTGGGAGCGCCCCTGTGCAGCGTTGCGCCGATCCAAAGACGCCAGGATGCCGTGGCGGCACTGGTTGATAAACCCCGGATGCTGGCACAGGCACAGCTCAAAGAAATTTGTGACATGGAGCGCGTGGTAGCACGCATTTGTACCGAGCGTGCTACGCCAAGAGATCTGGCTGCCCTATGTAAATCCTTGAAAAAACTCCCCGAACTTAAAGTATTACTGGAGGATTCATCATGCAAAGCATTAAGGGCATTGGGGCAGAACCTGCACTTGTGCAGAGATACGCATGGATTGATCAGACAGGCACTTGTAGAGACGCCCCCGGCATCACTGCGTGAGGGCAATGTTTTTCGGGACGGTTATCTAGACGAGATTGACGAGCTCAGGTCGCTGGCGCGATCAGGCAAAGACTTCGTAGCCAGGATGCAGCAGGCGGAGATTGAGCGCACGGGCATCCCTTCGCTCAAGGTGGGCTACAACAGGGTCTTCGGGTATTACCTGGAGGTCACCAACACGCACAAGGACAAAATCCCGCCTGACTATATCCGCAAACAGACGCTCGTCAATGCGGAGCGATACATCACGCCGGAGCTTAAAGAATATGAGCATCAGATCCTGTCCGCTGAAGACAAGCTGATTGAGCTGGAGCGTGGGCTCTTCACAGAGCTGAGGTCCCGCGTGTCAGAAGACGCGGAAGCGCTGCAGAATGTTGCGGCTATTCTCGCAGAGCTGGACTGCTATTGCGCCTTCGCTGAAGTTGCTGTCGACTATCGCTACTGCCGGCCGGTCGTTGATGACTCTCAGAATCTCATAATTGAGGGTGGGCGTCATCCCGTGGTGGAGCAGATTGTTACCCCGTTCATTCCCAACACGGTGAAGCTGGGCTCCGA
Source organism: Rhodothermales bacterium (assembly GCA_012271185.1). GTDB lineage: Bacteria > Bacteroidota > Rhodothermia > Rhodothermales > Bin80 > JAAXGV01. The sequence goes on along the minus strand of JAAXGV010000117.1, from coordinate 13,674 downwards.
AAGCGGCCAGATTCATGTGATTACCGGACCGAACATGGCTGGAAAGAGCGTGGTGCTGCGCCAGGTAGGACTCATCGTGCTGCTGGCTCAGGCGGGCTCCTTTGTGCCGGCAAGGCGCGCACGCATTGGTATTGTGGACCGCATCTTCACGAGAGTTGGCGCCTCTGACAACCTGGTGGCAGGGGAAAGCACTTTTCTGGTGGAGATGAATGAAACTGCCAACATCCTGCACAATGCGACGCCGCGATCCCTCATCCTGCTTGACGAGGTGGGACGCGGTACAAGCACGTTTGACGGGCTTTCCATCGCATGGGCCTTGATAGAGCATCTGCACGAAGACGCCAGCGTGGCGGCGCGCACGCTGTTTGCTACGCACTACCACGAGCTCAATGAGCTGGCGGATCGCTTTGCGCGCGTGCGCAACTACCGTATCCAGGTACAGGAACATGAGGGCAAGGTGGTCTTTTTGCGCACACTGGAGCCGGGAAGCGCGGACCACTCGTACGGGCTGGAGGTCGCCCGCATGGCGGGGCTGCCGGAGTCGGTTCTGCGGCGTGCTAGAGAGATACTGACGCAGCTGGAAGAGCACCCGGTAGAGGTGTCATCGGCTCCGTCAAAGAAGCCGAAATTTGTAGCTGTGCAGATGTCACTGTTTCCGGAAGAAAACCCCGACCCTGTCGTTGAGCGGGTGCGTGCTTTGGAGCCTAATCACATGACACCTGTTGAGGCACTGATTGCGCTGACCCAACTAAAGAAGCTGGTGGATGCCTAAGAGGCCGCGGATAAAGTCGATCTCTCCTTTCGGGCAGGTTGAATTACAGGCAGACACCAACTCAGCGATGACAGCGGGCAGGCGGCGGAATGGACGGCAGGAGGGGTTGTTTTTGGTGGTCAGCGGGATTCGCGCGTCAGACAGCCCGCTCTGTCAGGCGCTCGGGTCTGACGCTTTTGCAAGGAGATATGCCGCGAGTTCCATGCGGGAGACCGGAGATGTATTGCCGGATGCTGATGGTGGGGTATCTGAGAGGAAACGGCATCCCATGGGATCTGCAGGGCTTCATGGGGGCGCAAGCTGTGCTCGCCAGGCATGTCAGTCCCGCTGTGCTGCGCATTTTTTGCCGCCTTATGGGCTTTTTGGGCCTGATCCTCGGTTTTTCAGGCCGCAGGATCTGGCCTGTTCTGGTGCCAGTGCCTCTCTTTTTCCCGATACTCTGGAACCCCATTTCTTCCACGGAGTGCCAGTACCCGCCTGCTGAAGGGCAGCAAGACATTCGTCACCGTAAGCAAGACACTACCGATGCGCATTCTTGTTGTGGGAAGTGGCGGGCGTGAGCATGCGCTGGGATGGGGCCTCGATTGCAGCGGGGCGGCACTCTACTTTACGCCGGGCAATGCCGGCACAGCAGCGATTGGGAAGAACGTTCCCATAGCTGCAGACAATGTCACCGCCCTGACGGCGTTCGCACGCCAGGAGTCCATAGGCCTCACGGTAGTCGGACCTGAGGTTCCGCTGGTGAAAGGAGTCGCCAACGCCTTCGCGGAGGCTCGCCTGCCCATCGTGGGACCATCAGCAGAGGCCGCCGAAATAGAGGGCAGCAAGGCCTTTGCCAAGGCTTTCATGGCACGAAGGGGAATTCCCACGGCAACGTTTGCGGTATTCTCCCGGTCCGAGTACGACAACGCATGGGCCCACATAGAAGAGCAGGGCGTGCCTATTGTCATCAAGGCAAGCGGACTGGCCGCGGGAAAGGGCGCCATAGTCTGTGCGACCCTTGATGAAGCTCGAACAGCTCTGGATCGGATACTCAGGTCGCAGGATTTTGGTGAGGCGGGTGCTGAGGTGGTTATTGAAGAGTGCATGACGGGAGAAGAGGCAAGCGTGCTCGCCTTCACCGACGGAGAGGATTATGTATGCCTGTCACCGGCACAGGACCACAAGCGGATTGGTGAGGGGGACATCGGTCCTAACACTGGTGGAATGGGAGCGTATGCGCCGGCGCCGCTGGTAGATGCACCGCTGCTCCAACGTGTACGCACGGACATCATTGAACCTGCGCTGGAAGGCCTGGCAAGTGAAGGGCGCATATACCGTGGCTGCCTCTACGCGGGAATCATGGTAACAGAATCCGGCCCGAAAGTTGTTGAATTCAACTGCCGCCTGGGTGACCCGGAGGCCCAGGTTGTCATCCCGTTGCTGGACGTTGATACGGCTGAGCTCATGCTGGCTGTTGCAGAGCGCCGGCTGGGAAACCTGCGTGTCGAAATGTCCGGCAGTGCCGCTGCATGTGTTGTGCTGGCGTCTCACGGGTATCCCGGTGCGTATCAGAAGGGCTGCGTCATAACCGGCCTTGAATCGGCGGGTGACGCTGCCCTGGTGTTTCATGCGGGTACGGGCCTGGATGATGCGGAACGCCTCATAACCTCGGGAGGGCGTGTGCTGGGGGTAACGGGCTTGGGTCTTTCTCTGCAGCCTGCCTTGGACCAGGCCTATGCTGCAGCGGATCTCATTCACTTTGATGGCGTAACGATGCGACGGGATATCGGTCAGAAAGGCTTGGTGCGCCTGGCATCATGAGGTGTATCCTCGCTTTAGCGGCGCTGGCTCTGACACCGCCGGTGCATGCCCAGCGTGATAGCACAGCACTCACCGGCTACGAGGTTTTAGCCGCCTTTGATGACGCACGCCGCTTGGCCATCGATGCACGCGATCGCCTCTACGTAGTAGACAAGGGCCGGGAATCCGTGCTACAACTGGACCTGGATGGAAGAGAAGTGGCACGTCTGGGCGGACCGGGCGGGAGTGATGGTGAGTTTGATGAGCCTCTCGACATTGATCCCGGCATTGGTCTGACATGGCTTGTGGCCGATGCAGGCAACGCCCGCCTGCAGCGGTTCTCGCAGTCGTTTCTTCACCTGGAGACCCTGGCCGTGCCGCGCGAGGCACGCCTTGAGCCGGGAACACCAGGCCGACTCGAACCCAGAGACGACCAGATCGAAGGCGGCCGGCCCCTTGCTGTGGCACAAAGCCCGACGGGGGAAGTGTTTGCCATTGAAGGGGCGCAGGGCCTCGTGCTGAAGTGGGACAAGAGCCGGCGCCTGGAGCGCACTATTGGGGGCTTTGGGCAGGGTGCGCTGGTCGCGCCCGTAGCCCTGGATGTGGACACGGATCAGCTCTATGTGGCTGATCGCGGACTGCGCGCCATCGCCCTGTACGACCTGTTTGGCGGATACATCCAGACGATCGCTCGTGGCCAGGCAGAGGATGCAAGTGCAGTCACGCTTGATGGTGATAAGCTCTGGCTCATCCTGCCGTCACGCATACTGGTCATGGAAACCACGGGGCGATACCTGTACACGCTCCAAGTGAAGGACGGCCTGCATCTTGTTGACGCTGCACCGCATGGATCTGCTGTTTACCTGCTGACCCGCACAGCGCTGATTCGCGCGCGGACAAGCCCGAAATAACCCGTTATCTGGCCGTTCTCCAGCAGGTTGGCTGCCTCGAATCTTAACCGGAACCCTGCTGTACCAGCCACGTATGCAACGTCGCCCCGCACACGGTATTGCAAAAGGTCACAGTTTTTCCGTTATTTGCGATCTTGGTTTCGGCTTTGCCATGATGCAGCGAAAAATGCACGGCCTTGGATTGCAGCGAACCACTTCGGGCGCGCCTCCCCGTCCTCGAATCGATCTCATCCTACTCATTGACGGGTGACCAGTCATGGTCGATCCCGTTGCACATCACATGCTGAGTGCCGCATGGGGGTTGACCAACGCCCATGCCAATGCAGCCAACCGATTCCACGCTTGACTTGTGCAGCGACTTGGTAAAGCGCAGCATCACGGAACATGCCGGCATTCAACAAGCGCTAACGCCCGCTAATTATGCGATACGACACACACACCAAAGTTCACCCTGTCGGGCCTGCCGGAGATGCGCTCCCAACGCCCAGTACAGAGATAGTCGCCACACGGCAGCGTGTATCCGGTGCAGAGGTTTTCCTGCGCTCCCTGCAGGCGGAAGGCGTTACGGTCGTCTTTGGGCATCCCGGCGGCGCGGTTATCAAGGTCTATGACGAGATGGCCCGCATCGATCCGGATTTTTTGCATGTCCTGGTCCGGCATGAGCAGGGAGGGACACACGCTGCAGAAGGATACGCCAAGGCGACTGGCAAGGTCGGAACAGTCCTGGTTACGAGCGGTCCCGGAGCTACCAATACGGTTACCGGTATCGCGGACGCCTACATGGACTCTGTACCGATCGTGGTGTTTACGGGCCAGGTGCCCACGGGCCTTATTGGTAACGACGCATTTCAGGAGTGCGACGCTGTCGGTGTGACGAGGTCCATCACCAAGCACAGCTACCTGGTGCGTGATGTCAATGACCTTGCCAGGACCGTCAAGGAAGCCTACCACATAGCGCGAACAGGCCGCCCAGGCCCGGTTCTGGTCGACCTGCCCAAAGATGTGCTGCTGGATACAGCACCGTTTCGTTACCCGGAAAGCGTCAGCATCCGCGGCTATTCGGTACCTAGGATGGGGCGGCCGGACAAGGTCGCACGGGCCGCACGGATGATTGCCGAATCAAAGCGGCCAGTGTTCTATGTGGGGGGTGGTGCGATCAATTCGGGGGCCTCTGAGAAGCTACGTGAAATCGCCCAGCGGGCACGCATACCCGTTACGACCACGCTGCACGGGCTAGGGGCGTTCCCAGAAGACGATCCGCTGTCGCTGCGCATGCTGGGCATGCACGGTACCTGGTGGGCCAACCAGGCGATACAGCACTGCGACACCATCATCGCGGTGGGGGCGCGCTTCGATGATCGCGTCACGGGCAAACTGGACTCCTGGGCACCCCACGCCAGCGTGATCCATATTGAGATCGACCAGTCCTGCATCTCCAAAAACGTGTTTGCTGATTGTGCTATCCTGGGAGATGCCAAAGCGGTGCTGGAGCAGCTGGACCCGCTGATCCAGCGCAAGGATACCGATGCATGGCTTGCAGAGATTGACGCTTGGCGCCAAGAATGCCCGCTTATCTACGATGTGGACGAGAAGCTGCGCGCCCAGTATGTTATTGAATGCCTGCGTAACAAGACCGGAGGCGATGCAGTGGTGCTGACCGATGTGGGGCAGCATCAGATGTGGACCGCACAGTACTTCCGGTTCCTGCACCCCCGCACCCACATCACATCTGGTGGTCTGGGCACAATGGGCTTTGGCATGCCCGCCTCTATGGGTGCCGCCTTCGGGCTGCGCGAAGCGGGCAGTGACCGGCCGGTGGTGTGCATCAGCGGTGACGGCGGATTTGTGATGAACGCCCAAGAGCTCAGTGTAGCGGCTGCGCACAAGCTGCCGATCAAGATTGCCGTGATCAACAACAGGTTCCTTGGCATGGTGCGCCAGTGGCAGGAGCTGTTTCACGCTGAGCGATACAGCCATACCGACCTGTCTGATACCAACCCGGACTTTGTGCGGCTCGCCGAAGCCTGTAACTGTGTAGGGCTGCGTGCCACAAACAATGAGGAGGCAGTGAACATCATTGATGAAGCCTGGAAAGTCGATGACCGGCCGGTGGTGATGGACTTCCAGGTGGCGAAAGAGGAGATGGTGTTCCCCATGGTTCCGGCGGGTGCTGCCACCGGTGACATGATCACCAAGCGTATCGTGCCCAATTCATTTGTGTGAGAAGAACATGTCCGAAGCACTCATTCTGACGCCCCAGCAGATCAAACGCAAAAAGGCGGCGGGAGAACCGATTGAACCCGGCGAAGACGAGCTGATTCGCCAGCACACGATCACCGTTCTGGTGGAAAATTCGATCGGGTCGCTGATTCGTGTCATCAACATGTTTGCGGCGCGAGGCTTCAACATCGAAAGCATCACCGTAGGCCCGACAGACGACCTGACGGTCAGCCGCATGCATATCGTCACCACGGGCAATCAGCGCATCATTGCGCAGATCCTGCGCCAGCTGAGTCGCCTGGTCGATACAATCGAGGTGGAAGACCTGACCGGGATCAACTTCGTGGAGCGGGAGCTTTGTCTGGTGAAGGTGCAGTACACACCCCAGTCGCGTGCGGAAATCATGGACGTGAACACGGTATTTCGCGGAAAGGTGGTTGACATTACGCCGAATGCTTTCACGTTTGAGCTTACCGGTCCTACGCCTAAGATTGACGCCTTTATCAACATGATGCGCCCGCATCAGATCATGGAAGTAGCCAGGAGTGGGCGCGTCGCCATGCAGCGCAACCATTTTCCAGACTGACAGCCGTTTATGCAAGTACATTACAGTGCCAATCCAGCGACGATCCGTGAGAAAAAGGTGGCCGTCATCGGCTATGGCAGCCAGGGTCATGCACATGCACTCAACCTGCACGACAGCGGCGTCACTGTCGCGGTTGGCTTAAGGCATGGCTCCGCTTCCGCGCCCGAGGTTGCTGCCTGCGGGCTACAGGTGATGGATATTGGCGAGGCCTCGGCCTGGGGCGATGTCGTCATGATACTCATTCCGGATCAGCACCAGAAAGCCGTTTATGAGTCGGACATCGCCCGGAACGTGTCACCAGGCAAGGCGCTGGGCTTCGGGCACGGCTTCAACATACAGTATGGTCAGATCTTGCCGCCAGATGGTGTGGATGTGTTCATGGTCGCTCCCAAGTCTCCAGGGCATCTGGTGCGCCGGACCTATATGGAGGGCAAGGGAACGCCATGCCTGGTGGCAGTGGCCCAGGACGCCAGCGGCAAGGCGATGGAGCTTGCAATCAGTTATGCCGACGCAATAGGGGGTACGCGTGCCGGCGTAATCGAAACCAATTTCAAAGATGAGACAGAAACGGACCTCTTTGGAGAGCAGGCCGTGCTTTGCGGCGGCTCCCAGGCGCTGATCCAGGCTGGCTTTGAGACGCTGGTCGAAGCAGGGTATCCGGAGGAGCTGGCCTACTTTGAGGTGTTGCATGAGCTGAAGCTGATAGTGGATCTCTACTACGAGGGAGGGCTTTCGTACATGAACCACTCCATCAGTGACACGGCTGAGTACGGCAACTACTCGCGTGGCCCACGTGTGATTGATGCCGGTGTAAAGCGGCGCATGAAGGCCATCCTGGCCGACATCCAGTCCGGCGACTTTGCCAGGGAATGGATTGCAGAATGCGAGTCAGGCGGTGTCTCCTTCAAGGCTCAGCGTGAGGCTGTAGGATCGCACCCGATCGAAGCGGTCGGCAGGCGCCTTCGCAAGATGATGAGTTGGCTCCGATCCAACGGGTAAGCTGTGTCTGGTGTGAGCCGATCTCACAACATCGCGGTCTTGCCGGGTGATGGCATTGGTCCTGAGGTCACCGATGCTGCACTCCAGGTGCTCACTGAAGCTGCTGAGGCAGAAGGCTTCGGTCTGGAGTTTTCGACGTACTGCATTGGGGGCAGCGCGCTGGATCGGTTTGATGTGCCGCTGCCCAGCACCACCCGTGCAGCCTGCGAAGCTGCTGATGCGGTCCTGCTTGGCGCCATCGGGGACCCCAGATGGGACCATGAAACAGGTTCCCGGCGCTGCGAAGCCGCCCTGCTGGAGCTGCGCAGGCACCTGGGTGTCTTCGCCAACCTGCGCCCGGTGCAGGTTTATGAGGACCTTGCCGTGCGGTCGCCGGTGAAGTCTGGCCGGATCGCGGCCACAGACATCCTCATCGTGCGCGAGCTTACAGGGGGCGTGTATTTTGGCACACCGCGTGGCGTAACACACGCCAATGGGCTGCGCACCGGGGTGAACACGATGGCGTATTGCGAAGACGAGGTGGCACGGATCGCCCGGGTCGCCTTCGGATGGGCCCGACGGCGCCGGTTTCACGTCACCTCTGTAGACAAGGCCAATGTGCTGGAGGTGTCCCAGCTTTGGCGCACTGTTGTCGATGAGGTGCATGCGCGTGAGTTCCCTGATGTGTCGCTGACCCACCTCTATGTGGACAACGCAGCGATGCAGCTGGTGCTGCAGCCAGATGCCTTTGATGTGCTCCTGACGGGCAACCTGTTTGGTGATATCCTTTCAGACCTGGTGGCTGCGCTGCCCGGCTCGCTTGGGGTCTTGCCATCAGCCAGCCTGGGCGCTTCGGTGGGACTCTTTGAGCCTGTGCATGGCAGCGCCCCGGGAATTGCAGGGAGGGGGCGGGCCAACCCTGTCGGTGCCATACTCAGCGTGGCTATGATGCTGGACACCCTGGGAGAAGGCACAGCCGCAGCACGCATACGCAGCGGCGTGGCAGACGCTTTCAGGGCCGGTGTGATGACCGCCGACCTGGGTGGCACAGCCTCCACGACCGACGTAGGAGCAGCGGTCTGCAGGTTCGCATTCGGATTGGGATCAGCTAACATGCAAGCAGCAGGTTATGGTATTTGATCACGTCAGGATATTTGACACGACGCTGCGCGACGGTGAACAGGCGCCTGGTGCGGCTATGACCATCAGCGAAAAGGTTCGTATCGCGCACCAGCTTGCGCGACTGAACGTGGACATCGTTGAGGCGGGATTCCCCATATCGTCGCCGGCGCAGTTTGAGGCCGTCCAGCGCATTGCAAGTGAGGTTCGCGGTCCAACGATCTGCGCGCTTGCGCGGACCATTGAAGCGGATATCCAGGCTGCCGGGGAGTCACTGCTTACGGGCAGCAAGTGTCGCATCCACACTTTTATCGCTACCAGTGATATCCACCTGATGGCCAAGTTCGCGGATGTGCGCTATGGCAAGACGCTTGAGGAAAAGCGTGATACGGTTCTCCGAATGACATCAGAGGCTGTGGCGATGGCGCGCGCGATAGTCGCAGACGTGGAGTTCAGTGCTGAAGACGCGGGGAGGACCGATCCTGGATACCTGGTGGAGGTGGTCAGCACAGCGATTGAGGCTGGTGCCACCACGATCAACATCCCCGACACCACCGGATACTGTATCCCCCATGAGTATGCGCAGCTGTTCCACACAGTAAGGGAGCACTGCAAGCTCAGTGACCAGGTTGTCCTTTCCACGCACTGTCATGACGACCTGGGTCTTGCCGTAGCCAACTCGCTGGCAGGCGTCCTGGCAGGCGCACGTCAGGTTGAGTGCACCATCAACGGCATTGGGGAGCGTGCAGGCAATGCCTCACTGGAAGAGGTGGTCATGACATTAAACGTCAGGCGCAGACACTTTGGTGCAGAGACTGGCATAGTGACGCGGCTGCTGACGCCGACAAGCCGCCTGATATCCATTGCTACGGGGTTTGCTGTGCCTCCCAACAAGGCCGTTGTCGGGGGGAACGCGTTCAGCCATGAGGCGGGCATTCACCAGCACGGCGTGCTCAAAAGCCGTGAGACATATGAGATCATGCGGGCTGAAGATGTCGGTCAGGAAGCCGAAGCGATCCGGCTGGGGCGGCATTCAGGCCGTCATGGCCTTTTCAGCCGTCTGGAAAGCATTGACATCTTTGTTGACGAGTCCCGCCAGGAAGAGCTGTATCAGGCGTTCGTCAAGCTCGCCGACAAGAAAAAGGAGATCTTTGACGAGGACCTGAGGGAGCTGGCGCAGCGTTCCACGCCGAAGGAGTCGGCCGATCATTACCGCCTGGATCACATTCATGTGATAACCGGGACGGGGCGGCAGCCGCGTGCCGAGGTTCTTGTGCACCATGCTTCTTCAGGCACGGCACGCCGTGAGACAGCTGATGGCGATGGCCCGGTAGATGCGATCTACAAGGCCATTGACCAGGCTATTGGCAGACACCATGACCTGGTCAGTTATGGCATACGGTCCGTAGGAGAAGGGGCGGATGCTGTAGGCGAGGTCACGGTTCTCATCGAAGACAGCGGCGCTTTCTTCAGGGGAGTCTCCCGCCATACGGATGTGCTGCGTGCCTCTGCCGACAGCTACATCAAGGCACTGAACCAGATGGAGGCGTTCCGCACCGAGGAAAAGAATGTGGAGTTCGTGGGCGGTGGCATTATGCAGTCATTCGATAGTGGAAATACGGAGTAGGGCATAATGACTATTACCGAAAAAATTCTGGCCAGTCATGCACACCGCAAGCGTGTGACACCCGGCGAAAGCATCTGGGTGGATGTCGACATTCTGATGACGCATGATGTTTGCGGGCCACCTACCGTGGACATCTTCAAGCGTGAGTTCGGCCAGGATGCCCGGGTATGGGATCCGACCAAGCTGGTGCTTCTTCCGGACCATTACATTTTTACCGCAAACCACCATGCCAACCGCAATGTGCGGCTCTTGCGGGAGTTTGCTGCGGAGCAGAACCTGCCACACTTCTATGATGTTGGCACGCCGCGCTACAAGGGCGTCTGCCATGTTGCGCTGGCCGAAGAGGGGTTCAACAGGCCTGGCTCCCTGCTGATTGGCACCGATAGCCACACATGCACCTCAGGCGCGTTCGGGATGTTTTCTACCGGTGTGGGCAACACGGATGCGGCGCTGATCATGGGTACAGGCAAGATCTGGTTGCGTGTCCCCGAAACCATGCGCTTCATCTTTGAGGGCGATCTGCCTCCATACCTGATGGCCAAGGACCTTATTCTGGCAGTCATTGGCGACATTGGCTGTGATGGGGCTACCTACCGCGCCATGGAGTTTGATGGGGATGCGGTGTATGCGCTGTCTATGCAAGAGCGTATGACGCTCACGAATATGGCGATTGAGGCGGGGGGCAAGAATGGTGTCATCGCGGCGGACAGCGTAACGATCGACTACGTGCGTGCACGTACCGACGCGCCGTTCGAGGTGGTACACAGCGATGCCGATGCGCGGTACCATTCGGAATACCGCTACGACGTTTCCACAATGGAGCCGGTGGTGGCCAAGCCGCATCGTCCGGACAACAGGGCCGGGGTGGGGGAGGTTGCGGGTACTCGTCTGGACCGGGCCTATGTAGGAAGTTGCACTGGCGGAAAACTGGAAGACTTTGTAGCCGCAGCATCCGTTTTGAAAGGGCAGGAGGTTGGGATTGATACCTACATCGTGCCGGCTACCACCGAGATTGGCCGGGCGCTGCATACCACTGACCTGGATGGCGTGTCCTTGCACGAGATATTTGAAAATGCCGGATGCCTGATGGGTCAGGCGAGCTGCGGCGCATGCCTGGGTGGTCCCAAGGACACATTTGGGCGCAACATGGCCAGTGAGGTGGTGATCTCCACCACGAACAGGAATTTTCCCGGCCGCATGGGCTCTAAGCAAGCATCGGTGTACTTGGCGTCGCCGCTTACAGTAGCAGCTTCAGCAATCACCGGTGTGATCACCGATCCGCGCGAGGTGCTGGTCTAATGCAGGTGCAGAGCATGGAAAAGACGATCCGCGGGCTGGCGTATGTTGTTGGCGATGCTGTTGACACGGACCAGATCATCCCGGCGGAGCACCTGGTCTACAGCCTGACGCGGCCGGACGAGCGCCGCATGTACGGGCGGTTCGCCATGAGCGGCGTGCCCGCGGCTGGTCAGGGGCTGCCGTTTGGCCATACACCCTTCACCGAGCCTGATGTTTACCGGAGCCGATACACCTTCGTGGTTGGAGGCACAAACTTCGGCTGTGGCTCTTCGCGTGAGCATGCGCCCTTTGCGCTCACCGAAGCCGGCGCCCGGGTGGTCATCGCAGAGAGTTATGCGCGGATATTCTTCCGCAACACGGTCGATGGCGGCTTTGTCACCCCATTTGAGTCTGAGGAGCGCCTGGTGGGACGGGTCCGGACAGGTGATGAGCTTGAGCTTGATACCGTGCGGGCGCATCTGACCAATCGGACGGCCGGCGAGGTGCTGCTTCTGCGTCCGCTGGGGGATATTGCAGACATCCTGAAAGCCGGCAACGTGTTTGCCTATGCGCGGCAAGCGGGGTTGATACCTGCTGCACCATGAGCGGTGCGTCCATAGAGCTGTTTGATACGACGCTGCGCGACGGTTCACAGGCGGAACATGTTACGTTGTCGGTTGCAGACAAAATGCGCATAGCGCATCGGCTGGATGCATTTGGTATTCACCTTATTGAAGGTGGCTGGCCCGGTTCAAACCCGAAGGACCAGGAATTTTTTGAGGATGCCGCCACGATAACCTGGAAGCAGGCACAGATTTGCGCTTTTGGGTCCACGCGTCGCGCTGGCAACACGCCGGAGCAGGACCCCAACCTTTTGGCCATGCTGGCATCGGGTACCCGTGTGGTGTCGATATTCGGAAAGAGCTGGACGCTGCATGTGGAGTACGCCCTGGGTGTCAGCCGCGCGGAAAATCTGGACATGATCGCTTCAAGCGTTGGCTACCTGACGCAGCAGGGCAGGCGTGTCATTTACGATGCGGAGCATTTCTTTGACGGTTACAAGGACGACCCCTCGTATGCCATGCAGACGCTGGAGGCGGCAGCCCTGGCCGGGGCGGATGTCCTTGTGCTGTGTGATACCAACGGGGGAACCCTGCCGAGTGAGGTGTACCGGATTGTGTCCGCGGTGAGCAAGCGGTTTAACAAGGTTGGCATTCATTCACATAACGACAGCGGGTGCGGCGTCGCTTGCACCTTGGCTGCGGTAGAGGCTGGAGCACGCCACGTTCAGGGCACCATCAACGGCATTGGGGAGCGGGTTGGCAACGCCGACCTGTGCACGATTGTCGCGTGCCTCCAGACCAAGATGGGATATCGCTGCATATCAGACGAGGCTTTGGCGTCCCTTTCGGATCTGTCGCGCTTTGTGGACGAGGTTGCCAACCTGCTGCCGCTGGACCGAGCCCCCTTTGTAGGGCGCAGTGCGTTTGCGCATAAGGGTGGGGTCCATGTCTCTGCGGTCATGAAGAACTCTCGCGCATATGAGCATCTTGACCCCGAGACCGTCGGCAACAAGCGGCGGGTTCTGGTGTCGGACCTGTCAGGACAGTCCAACGTGCGCTACAAGGCACAGGAGCTTGGTATTGAGCTTGGCGGGCAGCAGGAGGCACGGGAAGCGGTCAAGCGTATCAAGGCCTTGGAACACCTGGGGTACGAGTTTCAGGGGGCGGAGGCATCTTTTGAGCTGCTCCTCAGAAGCATCCGAGGATCGAAGACGGAGATGTTTGTGCTGGACAGGTTTCGCGTTCACACAGCCCAGGGCCAGCGCGGCGTACAGTGGTCCGAGGCTACCGTAGCGGTTTTTGTCCGTGGAAAGCGGGAGCTGGCGGTTGCTGAGGGGGTAGGGCCTGTGGATGCGCTCTCCAACGCCCTCCACAAGGCGCTGTGCGTGTCATTCCCCAGGCTCGCGGCCGTTCAGCTGGCGGACTACAAGGTCCGCGTGCTCAGCTCTGAGAGTGCCACGGCTGCTACTGTTCGCGTGCTCATTGAGCATCATGAGGCTGGCGGCGACCGGCGCTGGCATACCGTAGGGGTTTCCAAGAACATTCTGGATGCCAGCTGGCAGGCGCTGACTGATGGCATCCGTTACTACCTGTTCCATACGGCATCGCGCGCTTTCGAATCACCTGCGCCTGATCGTGCCTGCCTGCCTGCTTCGTAAGGCAATCTCCTGCGGTGCACAGGCTGTGTCTTGAGCACGCAATCGTGGCAGAACCGTTTCGTTACCACGTTGGTGCGACCCTTCTACGCCCCCACCGATGCAGAGGGCCCGATGAAGGGTGTCACGCAACGAGTGAACCGATCTTACACCGTTGGCCGGTTGTGTCCCTATTTTGCTGTA
>JAAXGV010000186.1 GCA_012271185.1 Rhodothermales bacterium | reverse complement strand
GGCGCCTGGTGCTGGATGCGTACGACCGCCTGGCACAGGACGGAACGCTGTGAGGAACGGGGGTGCTGATGTCATGCACGCTCACTAAGGCCGCCTGCAGGAACCGCACATCATGACGGGCATAGCAAACCTGCCGGACTCTGAGCCAAAGCCGGAAGCGTACAGTCACCTTTCAAGCCCGGATGCGATACATCAGCCTGCTCTGCGTTGTGCTCCTTTCCTGCGCAGAGCCGCAGCACAAGAGGAACGTTATCGTAATTCTCGTTGACGACCTCGGCTGGAAAGATACCAGTGTTTATGGCAGCACCTACTACGAGACACCCGCCATTGACCGGCTGGCGACCGAGGGTGTCCGGTTTACACAGTTCTATGCGGCAAGCGGCGTATGCTCACCGACCCGCGCCAGCCTGATGACCGGCAAGCACCCAGCACGCCTGCATATCACCAACTGGATCGGAGGCGAACAGAAAGGGCAGCTGATCCAGTCTGACTACCTCCGCGCACTGCCGCTGGAAGAGCTCACCATCGGCGAAGCCTTTCTGGAGGCTGGCTATACAACCGGGTACATCGGCAAATGGCACCTGGGCACGGAAGGCTTTATGCCTGAGGACCAGGGCTTTCAGTACACCAGTGCCGTCAACTACGCCGGGCAGCCAGGGTCATACTTCCCGCCATATGCGAATGCAGCATTTCCGGCCTCCAATGTGCCTGACCTGGACGAAGACCCTGAAAGCGCGTATCTCACCGACCGCCTGACAGACCACGCCATTGAGTTTATCGGAAACCAGCTGGACACACCTTTCTTTCTCTACCTGTCACACTATGCCGTGCATACACCGCTGGAATCCAAGCCGGTTCTCTCCGCGCACTTCGAGTCCAGGCGCCAGGCGGCCGATGGAGACCAGGACTTCCTTCCCGAAGGCACATACGGCACAACAAGGCAACACCAGGATTATGCGGTTTACGCAGGTATGATCGCCTCCGTGGACGAAAGCGTAGGCCGCATCATGGCCGCCCTGGATTCGCTGGACCTGGCCCGGCACACTGTTGTCGTGTTCACGTCCGACAACGGCGGCCTGAGCACACTGCAAGGTGGCCGGCGGTGGGCTCCAACCTCAAACAGTCCGCTGCGTGCAGGCAAGGGCTTCCTGTATGAGGGCGGCATCCGTATCCCGTTCATAGTCTATGATCCATCGGGCCCGCAGGGACGGCTCACAAACACGCCAGGCACAACCAACGACCTCTTCCCCACCCTTCTGAGCCTTGCCGGCCTGCCGCCGAGGCCGGACCTCGACGGCATGGACCTGTCCGGGACCTTTGAGAACGACCCTGCAACCACACGCGCACTGCACTGGCACTTTCCGCACTACCACGGATCGGGCAACCGCCCATCAGGGGCTATCCGCATGGGCGACCACAAGCTGCTGGAATGGTTCGAGGATGGCCGCACCGAGCTCTACAACCTGGCCGAAGATCCTGGCGAAACAACAGACCTCTCCGCGCAGATGCCTGGCCAGACCGCTACGCTGCTGCAAGCCCTTCACGACTGGAGAGCATCCGTCGCTGCTCGCATGCCACGGCCGAATCCGGACTATGCCGACCTGTAGATGTCAGAGGTCTTTCCTAACCCGGCGATAACTCACAAAAGCCAGTGACCGGCTGTCCGGTGACCACGAGGGTACATTGATCGTGCCCTGTCCACCAAAAAGCCTTGCAAGCACCAGCGGCTGGCCTCCGTCTGCCGCCATGATGCGCAGCGTCACCGGCTTCTCGGGAGGATGCCCTTCGACGCCGCCCTCATAGGACAAAAACACGACCCACCTCCCATCCGGTGAAGGGTGTGGAAACCAGTCCTCATACGCCTCATCAAAAGTCAGCTGCTCCTGGCTGGTGCCATCAGGCGCCATGCGCCAGATTTTCATTGAGCCGGTACGCACAGAGTTGAAGTAGATATAGGAACCATCAGGCGAATAATCCGGGCCATCATCCAGTCCGGGCGCATCAGTAAGGCGAACCTCTTCGCCGCCCGCTGCCGGAATAACGTAGATGTCAAAGTCCCCGTGACGACGACCAACATAGGCCAGCATCTCTCCATCAGGTGACCAGCCATGCCAGTACGATGGCGCATGCTCCGTGATACGTGTGGGCATACCTCCTTCGGCCGGCATCGTATATATGACCGAGCCGCTGTCGTCCGGTGCGTGGCTGATCGCCATCATGCTGCCATCTGGAGAAAACCCATGGTCGTTGTTCAGACGGTCTGCAAAGCCTGTATCAATCGGTCGTACCATCTGCGTCGCGATACCAACACTGTACAGCTTTCCCTCCCGGTTGAATACCAGACTCTCCCTGTCAGGCGACCAGTTTGGTGCTTCAAAATGGGCCTGCGCTCTGCGAATGATTCTCCGGTCGGCGGTCCCTATGTCTATGACCTCGACTGAGCTTTCCAGCACGCGCTCAGGCGGTGTACCGTATTCATCAACTCTCACATTGGAAAAGTTCGCTGTCTCCAGCACGGAAGCATCGCGGGCGCACACCGCGAGTCCTATGTAGACCTCGTCCGGCAAGTCCAGCACCAGGTTGCCTACGACGCGCAAGGGCTCACGGCCACGCAAGAGGTATAGCGTGTAGAGGTCACCTGTGCGTTCCAGCCTGAGTGTTGCAGGCGCTCGGATGCCAGCGAGCACTTCACGTGTTTCGCCGCCTGCCTGCTCCCGGTACTGCATAGCGATAAGACCGTCACCATGCACCAAGCCATCCACATAGGGACTGTCGTCGTCCAGAGAGGCGCGAATCATCCACCCCGCTTTCTTGAACATGTGTCCGGACGTATCGGCAAACGCCATGTCCGCCATCAGCGAAAAATCACCCGACACGCGCCGCCACACGTAGTAGAACTCGTCACGTTCTCCATAGATGTCCGCGCCACTGCCCGTTACCGTGTAAACGTCGGCGCTGGGCTCATAGACCAGGCTGCCGCCCAGGCGGGCCCCGCCTACGTTGGTTTCTCCTTCAAACATGCCGCGATCTGCTGTGCACGCGGCCAACCCCAGCACCATCAGTATGCAGACGATGCCATGGCCTCTTCCTGAACGCTGTAACATGGCTACTAGATATAACGGAATGGATCGCCGGCTGGGATGTGTCTGACCTTGACTTCGGGCACACGTGGCGAAAGCCACTCGGCCAGATACCGCATACCGGGCTCTTCGCTTAGTGCATGCCCAACCACAATCAGTCCACGAGGCTGTTCATTGTATACTCCGTCACGTATGTACTCGGTTGTTTCCCACTCGCGCACCTCACCTACGACCAGCGCGTCCACACCCCGTACAGCTTCAATCTGCGTACGCCCGCCAACAGCTCCCACGAGCAGCGCCACCTTGGAACAGGTCAGCTCCGGCGCACCCATTACGCGGACGCGCTGCGCACCAAACCGGCGCTTCATAAACAAGGCCAGCCGCGACAGCGGCATAGCCGGGACCTCGCATATTTGCGGGTTGCCGGGCTGTGCATAGCCCTCCCACCCCAGATGCCGCAGCACGCCTATGGCGATGCCATCCGGATCACGCGCATGCCAATAGTCATGGTAACGCCATATGACCATGCCATACTCGTCGAGCAGCTTCCATTTGGCCGCATAAACAGGATCTCTGGCCAGCCAGTCGGTTTCGTCAAGGTGATTATAGAAGGTCGGCTCATGCGTGATGATAAGGTTCGCACCCTGCCGTATCGCCTTCCATATGACTTCGTACGTAGCCAGAAACGTTGTGGCAATCCCTCGGACCTCCTGGGACGGATCACCAACCTTAACTGTATCCACCGTTGACTCCCAGGGTTCCACGGCGGCTGCCTCAATGCAGATGTCTATAACATCCTGGATGCTGCGTGCACGCCCTTTTGCCCGGGCAACTATCATCGATCCAGCTGCAGCGACAGCCAGAAAATCGCGTCGTGTAGGCATAGAGACTTTCAGTTATCTTGAGCAAAGATAGTGTGTACGCAGCACCCGCTGACATCTACCATCCAACCTGATTACATGAATATGCACCGCACTTCGCTGATCGCTGGCTTGTACCTGATCCTTGGCATGCCAATGGACGCCGTTGCCCAGGACGACGGATGGACCAGCCTGATTCAGGGCCAGTCCCTGGACGGATGGTCACGCCTTAATGGTGAGGCCACCTACACAGTGGAAGATGATGGCACCATCGTAGGCACCACAGCTGCCGGCACACCCAACACCTTTCTGGCTACTGACAGGACGTATGGCGACTTCACACTCAAGGTCGACGTCTGGGTTGATGCCGGCATAAACTCCGGCATCCAGATCAGGAGCGAAAGCAAGCCCGACTACATGAAGGGCCGCGTTCACGGCTATCAGGTTGAGATAGATCCCAGCGCCCGCGCATGGAGTGGCGGCATCTACGACGAGGCACGCCGGGGATGGCTGTACCCTATGACACTCAACCCAGCATGCAGAAAGGCTTTCAGGGTTGAGGACTGGAACGTATACTACATAGAAGCTGCGGGAGCATCCATCCGAACGTGGATCAATGGTATTCCTTGTGCAGCACTGTATGATGACGCTACCCTGGAAGGGATCATCGCCCTGCAGGTTCACAGCATCAGTAGCGAGGATCAGGCCAGCAAACACGTGCGTTGGCGCAATATCCAGATCAGGGAAGGCAGCGAGGACATGCGCCCCTTTGATGACACGTACGTGGTCAACCTGATACCTAACACGCTTTCCCCTCAGGAGAAGACGCAGGGATGGGCGCTGATCTTTGACGGCAAGACTACTACCGGG
>JAAXGV010000192.1 GCA_012271185.1 Rhodothermales bacterium | reverse complement strand
ACGGCACAGTCCACGTGCAGGGCCTGTAATGAATGATGCAGTATATAGCCGCAGGAAGATGCCTCATAGCAGCATCGGGGCTCCCCAAACGTGGCACGCAC
Organism: Rhodothermales bacterium; assembly: GCA_012271185.1. Classification (GTDB taxonomy): domain Bacteria; phylum Bacteroidota; class Rhodothermia; order Rhodothermales; family Bin80; genus JAAXGV01. The sequence continues at coordinate 14,546 of JAAXGV010000192.1, read as the reverse complement.
AGGCCCAATGAATCCGGACAAATGCCCCGCATCGTTGGCGCTGCGTGCGGTAACAGATCCGATGCTGCCCTTGGTCGTACACACAGGCCACGATGGTGTCGCGGTGCACATCGAGACCGGCGAAGTAACGGAATGGAGAAGAAGCAGGTTGCATAACAGTCAGTCTGTTTGAGTGAATACGGATCGGGTCAAGGTACGCATCCCCCGACCCGGACTGTCATGCTATGATATCTATTCGAGCGTCCTCCAGTAGCGCTCTGCGAGGCGAAGTGGTGCCACCTCTCCGGTGGTGATATGCTTGATGATCTGTGCCGCATGGAAGCGGCCGTTTTCGATGAACCAGCGGCTGGTCTTTAGTCCACCGCAGACGGTTCCTGCGAGGTAAAGACCAGGGCGGCTGGATTCAAACGTTTCCTCGTCGTAATACGGGGTACGAAACTCATCATCCTGGATCTCGATACCCAGAGTGTCAAGGAAGTCGTAGTCGGGCCTATACCCCGTCATCGCAAGCACGAAGTCGTTTTCAACAGCTGTGGTACCATTCGGGCCTTTTAGCAGAATCCGGTACGGCTCAATGGCTGTGACGGTAGTCTGGTAGTGGACCTTGATGCTTCCTTCCTTGATACGGTTGTCCAGGTCTGGCCTGATCCAGTACTTGATACGTTCAGAAAGCGCCTCTCCCCGATGGATCAGCGTTACCTCTGCACCGTGCCGGTAGCATTCCAGCGCGGCTTTGGCCGCAGAGTTCTTGCCGCCAACGACAGCGACCTTCTGTCGCGTGTATGGATAGGGCTCACTGTAGTAGTGCGTAACCTTGGAAAGGTCTTCGCCCGGGACGTTTAGCAGGTTGGGTACGTCAAAGAAGCCTGTGGCGACCACGGCCTTGCGGCATGGTATGACTCCTTTCGTTGTGTTGACACGAAACGCGCCGTCCTCGCCGGTAACGCTTAACACGCGTTCGTAGAGGTGTATGTTGAGGTCTTCCCGCAGCGCAACACGGCGGTAGTACTCGATGGCTTCGCTACGTCTCGGCTTGTAGCGAAGTGTCGGAAACGGATGTCCCCCGATCTCCAGAAGCTCCGGCGTGGAGAAAAACTCCATATGGAGCGGGTAGCCCATAAGCGAGTTTACAAGCGCGCCTTTTTCCACGATGAGGGCTTCCAGGTTGGAGCGCCTGGCCTCCAAGCCGCATGTCAGGCCTACCGGACCTGCGCCAATGACGACAACATCTACCATCCACTTTGAAGGTCTTGCAGCCTATTGAAACTCCTCCTTAAAGTCAGGGGTTTCTGAATCCGGTTTTGTCGTCGCATGCAGATTGCTGCCCTCTTGCCCAACAGATGATCGCGAGACATGAGGCTGTGTTCTGGCCAAAGAATTATGACTCGTTGTTAGGCGGCAGACGGCCTGGTGATAGAGGATGCAGAGGACAGCCATTTTCCAGGCTTCATGCCCGGCATCGTGATAACGCTTACGGAGCACTGCCAGCCGGCAGTGACTCAGGCGGTAAAACACCAGTCTGGGGAGTTGTTACACATCTGCACACGGATTTCATTATCCGGCTTGCACGGAGCTGTGTGACCACTTGGCGGGTTTGGAGGCGGGTGATGAATGGAGGTGGGTACACCTTGGTAACTTGGGCGCTGAAGTTGTTGGAGCTGCCATCAAACTTACACCGCAGGACATGCGGTGTCATGAGCCTGGGACGGCAAGTAAGGCTGTTCCAGCTGCGCTGTAAGCCGGGACTTGGCTGCTGGTGCAATCCTGGCACCTTGCCCGATCAAAGCAAAGCCGAATTTGGCCGGTTATGACCTATCCAAGCACTTTCACTGTGCAAACATCCGGTTTTGGCTTATGGATTTCTTGCCGGTGGCCGCCTGGGATCATATCCAGGCAGGAGGCTGCCACTGCTCCGTTAGAATTAAGACCTTCCCAAATCCGCAGCATGATCGGCGGGCACCCATTTCCACGCTTTGGATAGTGTGATTCAACAATGGCCCGAAAGCCTGCCCAAGGCAGCATGGCATCCATCTCTTCGAGTCACCGCTGCTTGCGGGTCTTCTGTTTTCATATTCGAGATCTGCGAATCTAAACTGTATCATGAGCGACTAGGTTGCGCCAACATCAATCCCGGATCTCGAGCTTAGTAAGTCCCATTGTGTTATACTGGTCTTGTGGGGTTATAGATGGGGTGGCCCGCCGCGCTGCGGCGGGTCTTAACCATGCTGAGGTATCCCTTGCAGCACCGGGGCTCCCATACGCACATGCCCAATGAATCTGGACAGGCGCCCCGCATCGTTGGCGCGAAATGCGGTGATGAGGCTGCTCTGTTCGCACACACAGACACAATCATGTCACGGTGCACGTCACGACCAGCGAAGAAGCAGGTTGCATGACTGTTCAGTATGCTTAAATGGATATGCGTCCGGTTAGAGTACACATCCTCGATCCGGACTGCCATGCTATGATACCTCCTCCAGCAGGCCGGCGATCTTGGACGCCTTTATCAAAAAGCTTTCAAGGACTCTGAGTAACCACCGCTACAGGTTTCGGATGGAGAAAATGACCAGCACACAGATTGAAGGCGATGCACATGCCGCGTTGCAGGGGAGCGTCTGCAATCCTCGCCCCGGGTGGTACCAGCAGTCTATGCCACGTATCCTCGCCTGTGTCTGAAACGTTACCTTCTCCAGACGATAAGCGCCTGTTTTTGCTGCTCCTGAAGCTGGGCCTGAACGAGGAGGACGCTTACTCTTTCGTTCAAGAACTCCAAATCATGGCCAGTGCCAATCTTATCGCTCAATTCCAGAGCGCCATGGAATCCATCGATGCCCGCCTGGAAGCGCAGAACAGCAAGCTGGGCACATACAGTGCCGCACTAAACAGCAAGATGCGGATACTGTTGTGGATTGTCAGCATGGGCGTTATCCTCATCAGCACAGTAATCACCTTCAACGCTCTCTTGGGCTAGCAGCTGTGGTTCGTGGTGCTTTTTGTGCTCGCACTGACACTCCCTATCAGCCTGCGGCTGGGAGAACAGGTATCAAGCACTGCACACAGGGTTTGCCCGCAGCCTCACTGGCGGAACTCGTACTCCCCACCACCGGGCTCCTTGGAACGCATTCTCGTGCCTCACAGCAGCGCAGGGTCTGATTCACCGGACACGGATGTGGTGATCCTGCTAAAGGCATTGGCTGCTCGGCAGGCCCGGTGGAACTGTTCCACTACCGGTCTGAGCAGCCTACTACACTGCGCCTTTTTACCTGCAGGGGTTTGCGGCCCAGGACCGTTGCCGCTGGGGCCCCTTTTTCTGCAGACTGGCCGCAAAACGTACTGTCGCGCAACGTGAGGCCGGAGGCCAGGCCACCAGACAGGCCTGCGTCGCGCAGGTCAGCGATCGCGGATACGCAACACCCATGCATCGGGCGGGATACCCGGCAACTGACCTTTAAGAGCCAGGACCTGCGCTGCCGTAGGCTGCTGCCCCACCACCACGCGGACCCTGGCCCTGTCAGCAGACCGTAACGAATCTACGGGCACACGGGGGCCAGAAATCAGGTTCCGGTAAAGGTCAACTCTGTCAGCAGCTGCGGCAGGGGAGTCAAAAGATGCCACAACGAGTGTGTGTCCACCGCTGCTGCGATCAAGCCCGCGAAAAGAAGGCGCAGCTGCGTTACCGTCAACAACACTTGCTGCGGCCTCGCCAGACTCATTCACACCTGCTTCGGACTATCCGCTTGAAATGACCTCAGTACCGGCGACCTCAGGCAGTGCGGCAATCGGCTCCGTGGCGCTGCGTTCCACGTTGAATAGCAGCGAATAAAGGACCAGCCCCAATGTTGCTCCATCGAGTGCAGCCCCCGCGGTTATCAGGGACAGAAACCAGGACAGTGATTTTGCAGACGTTCGCACGGACTGTGTCAGGTTCTCTCTGACTGTGGCAGCGAGCTTCGTGTGGTGCGGCAAAAAGATGACACGGCCACTCGGCGTAACCACCACCTCTACGTTTGGACGGCGAGGCTGAGGGAGGCTACGACGGCAGGTTCACTCTCCCTGCTATGACTGCCGATACAGGCTCCTTCGCGGTAACTGCCACCACCTTGTTATCCAAACCGGCGTCGCTCAGTGCAGCATTGAGGACCTCAGTATAGGGGATGCCGTCCAGCAAGCAGGTAAGGCTGGCAAAGGCACCCTGTGGTAGGCTTTTCCTGTACTTGCTGAGGGTTTCCGATCTGCTATACCGTGTACCAGCGGAATCAGGTCTTACGGCACACCGATAAGCCGAAGCAGCACATCATCGCAGGAATCGAGTGAGCGTCTGGGCACGGGTCTGCCTGACGGAGATAAGGCTGCAGTCGTACCCTCATCTCCGTTTCCGCCATCAGGCAGCGCAGCTGCTTCCACAGGCACCTCCACACAAGACGACGCAAGGATCTGAACAATACCCTTGTCGGGCATGGCCTCTACTGAGTGGGTGCGGGCCCAGTTATAGGCATCGTCATGCTTGGCCACCCACAAGGCCAGAAGCAGGTGGCTGTCCTCGAGATTCATCACGATCACCCCGTATTTCAGGCCGATTCTTACCGACCGATACCTGTTGTCCCGGCTTCCAAGGGTGGTCTCGTAGTTGTATCCGCTTGACTTGGGGTTGCGATGGTAGTCTGTAAGGAACTCAAAGGTTTGTTTAAACGCCTGCGCTGGAAGCGTGCGCATACAGCGCAGAAACTCCTCCGTTGCAACGACTGCAATATCCATGATTCCGCCAGATTCATTGATTCGTGTAAGAACAACAGGGCCGCATACACCAGCGCGGTAGCTCCATTATACTCAGGAACTGGACCGATTCCTGATGCAGGGAAGCGTATCGCCGCCTGTGATAGGCAAGTCCAAGCCTCACTTCGAGGCTCAGGGCGCCACCGGCAACTCGCGGGGCAGCGTTCCCGGCTGCCAGTGTATCAGCTTCTTTTCCAATGCTGCCAGGCAGTACACGGCTATCCGTGAGATGATTTCCGTAAAGTCGCCTGACCTGTCGTGCGTAGCCATCGCGACAGGCCAGGGGCCGGCCCCGGACTCGCACGTTAGCTGGTGTCCTTGCCATGCCTGGCGGAACGAATCACAACAGCTAAAGATGCGAGCGCCCAATCGCCGGCGCTAACGCCCCCGTTTTGGCTTGAAGAAAGCCGTAAGCAGTGCAGCTGCACGCTCTGCCCCCAGGCCGGACACCACGGCTACGTTATGATTCAGCCGGGTATCCTGCACAATGTTGTACAGTGTGGAAGCACTTCCCGCCTTTTCATCAAAAGCACCAAAGACGAGTCGGTCCAAGCGAGACAGAACAACGGCACCCGCGCACATGGGGCAGGGCTCCAGTGTCACATACAGGCTGCAGCCTTTGAGCGACTTGGACTTTATGGTTTCACATGCGGCTGTGATAGCGATCACCTCGGCATGTGCGGTGGGGTCCGAAAGCGATTCGACAAGGTTGTGTCCACGTCCGACAATCTGACCCTCACGTGTGACAACCGCACCAACCGGCACCTCACCCTTCTCTGCTGCCTGCTCAGCCTCGCGTAGCGCAGCTTCCATCCACCGCCGGTCCAGCATCAGGATCGACGACAGACTCAAAACCTGTTTCGCCGCTGGAAGACCGCAACAAGCCGCAAAAAGATGGCGATAATCAGCAGCGCGACAAGCACATAGATGGCAATCTTTAGAAGAAACTTGATAACCGGAATCAGTATCGCCAGCACCGATACGGCTACCACCAGTACAATGGCGACGACTAGCGCGCGGAGTATCGGGTTCAGGTTCATAGAGACTGTTCTTGCGGGCCCCCTGGCAGAATGACGAAAAACTCTGATGCAGCCTGTGCGGTTCCATCGGGACCGAAACCGCCGATGATCAGCACTTCACCATGGTCCGTCGCAGTCGCAGTATGGCCAAATCTCGGAAAGATGAGGGGCTGCCTGCTTAGCCTGAACATGGTTTCTGATGTCTGGGAGAAAAACTCTGCCCCCGTAACAATACTGGATGCCGGATACTGGTGCCCGCCGCTGATGAAGAGCAGGTTGTTCAGGAAGGGAGCCGCTGCATGGCGGGTCCTGGGTATATGGAGCGGCGGCACGTCATCAAGGAGCAGACCCAGCGAGGCGTTGTATTCTATGCTAAAGCTTGCCTCTTCCTGAAAGTTCGACTCAAATCGGCCACCAAAAACGTAGTACGGCCCTATCTGAATCCGGTTGAGTGTATGCCCGTAAATCGCGCTTCCCAGATAGGGTGCGGTGGCAAGTGAGTTCTCGGCAACCAGCGTGTCTTCCTGTATACGAAACGTCCGCAGATCCGCACGTACGCCCAGGTAAGGCTCATTGCCGTAGCGGGTGTCTCCCAGGCCTCCGTAAAGGTCTACATAGTCAGCATCATCGGTGCGGCGGTATACCGCGGTGTGCAGCGCCCGACGAATGGGTTCTCCGATAACGACCCACGTACGGACCGTCTCCGTTTTCGGATCGAAGACTTCCGGCTCCTCCACAAGGTCGGCCACGCTATTAATGTTGTCAGCACGGCTCCCCCCCACCACCAGGATCCGTCCGTCATGCAGCAGCGTAGCCGTATGGCCGGTCCTGGCCTCTCTGAGACGGGTGCTCGAGGCCAGAAACCCGCTTCCCGGATATGTGAGGATATAGATAGTGGTATGGCCAGGTCCGCCCTCATGTGAAGCACCGCCAATCACGATAATATCCCTGTCAGGCGTTCGCGTCGTTGAGTGACCCGCGCGTCCTGCAGGAAGGGCTGGGCTGTTTGCTACAAACTGCACTGGCATGTGCAGCGCGTAGGCCGTATCGATGCTGGTAATGCCCTCCACATCTCTTGCCTCGAGGATCAGCTGGTTAAGACCGCGGTTTGCCCTCAAAGGGAGGGACCAGACGCGATCCTGGCTGGAGTACTCCATGGCCATGCCGTTAACGGTAACCATGTCAATGTTACGAAACGATCCCGCCCGCAGCCTGAGAGCAAACTGGGGCGTTTCCAAGACCTCCGCAAGGTCTGGTGACAGGATCACGACATCCGGCTGGCTGACATCCACAAACGGGCGCTCGCATGCTGACAGCGCAACAACCATAAGAACTGCTAAAACACGTGGCATGCCCGGCACCCGAAGAAACCGCCGTGCATAGTACCCCTGACGCCAAACGTGGGTTCAGCGCTGTGCTACCGGGCATACCGGATGCTCTCGAGCACCAGTCCGTGTGGTGGTGCTGCCGGTCCCGCCGCTGAACGGTCCCGGGTGGCCAAGACACGCTTGATGTCCGCTACGGAGCGTTTACCGCGCCCGATTTCGAACAGCGTACCGACGAAGGCGCGTACCATGCCGTGCAGAAAGCGGTTGGCTTCGATGACGAAGTGCCACTCATGAGCGCGACCTTCCTGTATCCACTGGGCATGACTGACAGTACATACCCTGTTGCGCGTGGCCGAGCGCTGCAGGCAGAAAGCGCCAAAGTGGTGTTCACCCAGCAGATGCGCAGCGGCCTTGTTCATGATACAAAAATCAATGGGGCTGGGCAGCACGTAGCGGTAGTGCCGTGCAAGTGCAGCCGGCCTGGTGCTGACGTAGTAATGGTAGCGACGACTAGAGGCATCAAATCGGGCATGAAAGCCGTCAGGCGCTTTTTCCAGGGCATGCACTGCAATCGCCGCAGGCGTAAGGCCGTTAAGCGAACGTAACGTGCGCCGCGTATCCAGAGTCAGCTCCGTATGAAAGTGCGCTACCTGCCCGCGTGCATGGACACCCCTGTCGGTGCGCCCTGCCCCAATGACGGCTGCGGGCGCCCGGATGGCGACAGTCAACGCATTTTCCAGTGCCTCCTGCACCGAAAGGTGTCCCTTCTGCTTTTGCCACCCACAAAATGGCCTGCCATCATACTCTATCAAGAGGCGGTATGTCATGCTGCTGCGTTAACGCTTGTACTTGTGGCCGTGTCCTCGCGAACTGCCTGGTTGTGCCACTCACTTCCTGAACTCCGGCAGCGGCACTCCTGACCGTGAAAACGGGTCTTGTCTGAAACTACTGGTTGAGATCAACATTACAAATAGAGTATGCGCTGGATGGCAGTTGGGGTCCAGTTGTCAGGGCATGTGCCGCCCGCGTCAACTGCAAAACATTGCTCTTAACAATCACCTGCAAATGAAAACTGCTTATATCATTCCGGGCGCCTTAGCGTTGTCACTGCTTCTTTCTTTGCCGGGTGTTGCCCAGTCCCGGTGGTACTGGGGCACAGAGTTCAGCGGAGGCATAGCCGCAGCTGTGACGATGAAGGGAGGAAGTACCGATCGGGCCAGTATCTGTGACGAATTCATTAACCCGCAGTATGCCAGTGTTCCGGGCTGCACAGACCCGAATCCTGGCTCAAACAGTGCATTTCGCACAGAGTTTGAGAGTGCGGTGGGCGTTCTGGGCAACCTGTCTTTGGGGTACGAAGCATTGTCGTGGCTCCGCCTTGAGGTGGAGTATGCTGCATGGCATGCGCAGTATGATGAGGCCGCGTTTGTAGCAACTGCTTCCGGAGACGCTCTGGACAAGCTGAGTCAGGAAATCTTCCTTGCACGCGAGTGGCTTGGCGCGTTTTCCTCCAGTGGTGGTTTTGTCAACGCGTACCTGGATTACAAGCCCGTGGCCAGGACCTTTGGGGTATATGCTGGTGCTGGTGGTGGCTTGGCGACTGCCGCGGCAGGATACACGAGCCTGTGGGTGCGCAACAAGGACGTTGACGCGATACTTACAGGCGTAGGTCAGCCCAATGAAGATGAGATACGGCAGAACCTCGCGGGTACATTCAGCAATGGTCAGGCTACACTGCGGTCAGTCACGCCGGTGGTCCAGCTGCTTTTCGGCGTGGACCGTTATCTCACAGATCGGCTGTCCGTTGGGCTGAAAGCGCGGTACGTCATGTACCTTGACTTTCAGAGCGAGGGTGATCTGGTTTGGGATCCGCTAAGAAGTCATGTGCCCAACAATCGCAGGGATGGCAGCGAGCCGGTGCATGGGATCTATGGCGCCGACTTTTCGGCGGTAACATTCGGGCTGCAGGTCAAGCGCCGCTACTGACACTGAGGAGATGCAGCTGAGGAAGACCCGTGTGTTTCTGACGGGCTTCATGGGCTGTGGCAGGAGCACCCTATGAGCTGCAGCTTAGTTTCCTGGACCTGGATGACATCGTTGCAGAGCGTGCCGACAAAGGCGCGCACCATGCCACACAGAAAACGGCTGGCTTCGATGGCGAAGTGCCATTCATGAGCGCAACCTTCCTGTATCCACTGGGCATGGCTGACAGTACATACCCTGTTGTGCGGGCTGAGCGCTGCATGCAGAGCCGGCAGCGGCATTCCTGACCGTGACATCGGGGCGTGACCTTGTCTGAAACTGTCGCCTGAGGCCGGCATTGCACATCACAGGTGGAGTCTGTGTTGAACAGCAGCTGGTGCCCGGTTTTCAGGACATGTGCCGGCGCAGCGTACGTAGTCAACTTGAAAAACACTTTCTTCACAAACCATGTGAACACATGAAAACTTTTGTGCCCATTTCGGGCACCTTAGCGCTGTCCCTGCTTCTTTCTGTGCCGGGTGTCGCCCACTCCCGGTGATACTGAGGCACAGGGTTCAGCGGAGGCATAGCTCCAGCTGTGACGATAGAAGCAGGAAGTACCAATCGGGCCAGTATCTGTGACGAATTCATTAACCCGCAGTATGCCAGCGTTCCGGGCTGCACAGACCCGAATCCTGGCGCAGGCAGTGTGATTTTCCCAGGGTTTGCAAATACGATGGGCGCTATGGGAAACCTGTCTTTGGGGTACGAAGCATTGCCGTGGCTCCGCCTTGAGGTGGAGTATACTACATGGCGTGCGCAGTATGATGATACCGACGAGGGATTCACTGCTACCGGAGATGATCTGGACAAACTGAACCAGGAGCTCTTCCTTGCGCGAGAGAGGCTCGGCGCATTTTCCGCCAGCGGCGGTTTTATCAACGCGTATTTGGATTACAGGCCCGCGGCCAGAACTTTTGGGGTGTATGTTGGCGCTAGTGGTGGTTTGGCGACTGCCGCGGCAGGATACTCGAGCCTGTGGGCGCGCAACAAGGACGTTGACGCGGTACTTACAGGCATAGGTCAGCCCAATGAAGATGAGATACGGCAGAACCTTGCGGGCACACTCAGCAGTGGCCAGGCTACGCTGCGGTCAGTCACGCCGGCGATCCAGCTGCTTTTCGGCGTGGATCGTTATCTCACAGATCAGCTATCCGTTGGGCTGAAAGCGCGGTACGCCATGTACCTCGACTTTCAGAGCGAGGGTGGTCTGGTTTGGGATCCGCTGAGAAGTCGTGTGCCCAACAATCGCAGGGATGGCAGCGAGTCGGTGCATGGGACCTATGGCGCCGACTTTTCGGTGGTAACGCTCGTGCTGCAGGTCAAGCGCCACTTCTGACACTGAGGAGATGCAGCTGAGGAAGACTCGTGTGTTTCTGACAGGCTTCATGGGCTGTGGCAAGAGCACCTTGGGACCCCCTCTGGCCGATGAGCTGCAGCTTGGCTTCCTGGACCTGGATGACATCATTGCGGAGCGTGCCGGCAGAAACCTGGCCACCATCTTTGCACAAGACGGAGAGGCTCACTTCAGAGCGTTGGAGGCGGCAGCACTGCGGGCTACGGTGCCGGGATTTGTTTATGCCCTTGGGGGTGGAGCCTTGGTGCGGGAAGACAACCTGCAGTGGGCCAGGAGGCACGGCATCATTGTCTTCATGAAGGTGCCTGCAGAAGAGCTGCAGCGCCGCCTGGAGGCTGATGAGCAGGTGCGGCCGCTGCTGCTGGATGCACGAGGTCAGCGGCTGACCAGTGCAGCGTTGTACAGCAGGATCGTCAGGATGCTGGGCAGAAGGGCTCCCTACTATCAGCGTGCTCATATCACTGTGCCGTCCACGATGGCCCCGTCTATGCTCATCGGGGCACTGGCCGGCGCTGTCGGACACTACGCTGTTAAGCTCTGTGGCGGGCCTTGAGCCTGAACGATTTGCGGTGATAATGCGTTGGACCGTAAGTGGCGAGCGCGGCATAGTGTGTGCGGGTCGGATACCCTGCGTTGGTAAGCCAGCCGTATTCCGGATGAAGCGCGTGCAAGTCATGCATGATCCTGTCGCGCGACACCTTGGCTATGATGGAGGCAGCAGCAATGGACTGACAGCGGGCATCGCCACGCGTTACGGTGCGCAGCGGCCAAGGGCTGCCGGCGAAAGCGCGGTTGCCGTCAATGAGTATGTAATCCGGTGGAATGCAGAGCGCACCGGCCGCCTCGCGCATGGCCTGCAGGGTGGCCTGAAGGATGTTGGCAGCATCAATCTGGGCCGGTGAGCGCATACAGACAGCTACAGCAAGGGCTTGGGCGGAAATCGTGGAAAAGAGCCGTTCACGTGCGGGGCGCCGCAACTTCTTGCTGTCATCCACACCTGGGATCACAAGTCCTTGAGGAAGTATGACGGCAGCAGCGACCACTGGCCCGGCCAGAGCACCGCGACCAGCTTCGTCAATGCCGGCAACATGCACATACCCCTGCTGCCAGAGGGCTGCTTCAAGCGCTGTCATGCAGCTTCCTGCTGAACCGAATATCTTCGCTTTGAGTCTGTCCGGCCCGTGCAGTGTTGTGAGGGCTGAGTCATCACCGGAGGCAAGCTATGAATAATAACGGGTGGTATTCGTATGGCTGAACGACCGTTTCGTGGCATTCTTGAGTTTATAGGCGACAAAAAGTTCGGATTTATCCGGCAGATCCGCTCTGACCTTCCCAAGGGAGAGAGTGACCCGTTTTGTCCGCCTCCGGTGATTCGCCGCCTGCACCTTCGGGATGGCAGCATCCTGGAAGGCACGCTGCGCCCTGGCCGCAAGGGCGATATGCAGGTTCACCGTGTGTCTAAGATCATGGGAGTTTCGCCCGAGAAGTGGGCCAGGACGGATCTCTTCGAGTCGGGGCAGATCATCTACCCTGAAGAAAAGCTCGATCTTGTCAAAGGACCTAAGGACTTCACCATGCGCGTCGTAGATCTGGCCTGCCCTATTGGCAAAGGTCAGCGCGCTTTGATAGTCGCCCCACCCCGCACGGGCAAGACAATCATATTGAAGGAGATCGCGGCTTCGCTCACACAGAATCACCCGGAGGTATCACAAGTGGCGCTGCTTGTGGATGAGCGCCCCGAAGAGGTGACGGATTTTCGCCGATCCACCAATGCGATGATTTTTGCATCATCCAGTGATCGCGAGGAGATCAACCACGTGCGTGTATCCGTGCTGGCCATGGAGCATGCTAAGCGGCTGGTGGAGTTGGGGCGTGATGTTGTGCTGCTGCTGGATTCTCTCACGCGTCTTGGGCGGACGTTCAACTTGTGGGGAGAAGGCAGCGGACGCACCATGTCCGGCGGGCTGGATGCAGGCGCCATGAGGATTCCACGGCGCCTGTTCGGTGCGGCCCGCAACATTGAGTACGGGGGCTCGCTGACGATCATTGCCACCGCGCTGATCGAGACGGGCAGCCGCATGGATGAGGTCATTTTTGAGGAATTCAAGGGCACCGGCAATGCCGAAATTGTTCTGGATCGCGAAATGGCCCACAAGCGCATATGGCCTGCCATCAACCTGCGCAAGACCGGTACACGCAATGAGGAGATTCTGCTTGCAGACAGGACCCACCAGTACCATCGGCTTTTCCGCGCCCTGAATAGCCGTCGTCCCATCGATGCCATGCAGGCGCTGACGCGTCACATGCAGGTCTTCCCGACAAATGAGGAGATGATTACCGGGCTCCTCAGGCACCTTTAATGCTGCACTTGCATACCGGCTGCGCACTGCAAAACGCTATCCTATGAGTACCCAGTTGGACAGAATCGTGTCACTCTGCAAGCGGCGAGGGTTCATTTTTCCGTCTTCGGAAATCTACGGCGGGCTGGGGGCAACCTACGATTATGGCCCGCTGGGGGTAGAGCTGAAGCGCAATGTGCGTGAGCGCTGGTGGCGCGCGGTCGTTTATGCTCACGACAACGTCGTTGGCCTGGATGCCGCCATCTTCATGCACCCGAAGGTATGGAAGGCTTCAGGGCATGTGGATGCGTTTCATGACCCGCTTGTTGACGATAAGGTTTCCAAGCGGCGCTACAAGGCAGATCAGCTCATAGAGCATCACATAGAGAAGCTTCGTCAGCGCGGCAAGCCCGCCCGGGCCGATGCCGTGCAGTGCCGCCTGGTGGCCGCGCTTCATGCCGATGATATGCCCAAGGCTTTGCATGCGATCATTATGGAGGAGCAGATCAGGGCACCCGACTCCGGCGCTTTTGACTGGACCGAGGTACGCCAGTTCAATATGATGTTTGAGACGCACGCGGGGGCGGTTGCCTCCGGTGATTCCAGGATATATCTGCGCCCGGAAACAGCCCAAGGCATTTTTGTCAACGCCTTCAGCGTGCGCGATGCAGCGCGCCTTCAGGTGCCCTTCGGTATTGCCCAGGTGGGGAAAGCGTTCAGGAATGAGATCGTGGCACGCCAGTTCATCTTCCGCATGCGGGAGTTTGAGCAGATGGAGATGCAGTTTTTCGTCAAACCGGGCTCGCAGCAAACGTGGTATGAGACCTGGAAGAAATGGCGCTGGCAGTGGCATCTCGGCAACGGTGTCCCGGAAAAAAGGCTTCGCTGGCACGTTCACGAAAAGCCTGCACATTATGCCGATGCTGCAGAGGATATCCAGTACCGGTTTCCGATCGGCTGGCGGGAGGTTGAGGGCATTCACTCGCGGACGGATTTTGACCTTGCGCGGCACCAGGAGTATTCAGGCAAGAAGATGCAGGTCTATGAACAGAGCACGAAAGAGAGCTACATTCCCTATGTCGTTGAGACCTCGGCGGGTTTGGATCGGACGATTCTGATGCTGCTCTGCGAAGCCTACCGCGAAGAAGAGGTTGGCGGCGCGCGGCGCGTCGTTATGGGCTTTGCGCCGGCGGTCGCACCCATCAAGGCCGCTGTGTTGCCGCTCATCAGAAGGGGCGATATGCCTGTGATTGCACGCAAGATCAATGAGGGGCTGCGTGCAACCTGCAACACTTTCTATGATGAGCGCGGGTCGGTTGGCCGGCGGTACCGGCGTATGGATGAGGCGGGAACACCGATATGCGTTACTGTTGACGGACAGACGCTGGAGGACGGCACTGTTACTGTCCGTGATCGGGATACGCTCCTGCAGGAACGCATCCCGGCAGACAATGTGTTGCTCTATGTCTCGCGTGTCGTCAACGCGGCAGGACCGGCGCTGTAGCAGCTCCGGGACGGGGCCAGATGCGCACCGCAGTGAGGCGGTGTACCTACGGGAAAGAGCCGCAGTATGCTGCGGCGTCGGCTCCGCATACGCGAAAGACTGCGCTGCCGGTCGGACCGCGTTCTGGCGCAACCGGGACGGAAAACAGGCCTGCCTGCGATAGAGAAGCCGACGGTGGGCGCAGCGGCGGGCGTATCGCAACGG
>JAAXGV010000107.1 GCA_012271185.1 Rhodothermales bacterium | reverse complement strand
GACTGACTGCGCATCCGTTCCAGCGTGCGGGCACGGTGCGGCGCCAGGATGTTCTCCGGCGTCACCGCCGACGACGCCGGCTGCCCCAGTAACCGGTAACACCCCCGGACTGCCGCCAGATCATGGTCGGTATGCCGCGCGATACCATGGCCGATCACCTCCGCCAGCAGCGCCGCACTCTTCTCCAATCGTACCGACAACCGGTGATCGCCCAAGGGAGCCCCGCCAAATTCGTTTGACACCCACGCATCCAGCCCTTCATGGGGCTCACGGACCGGCAACCGACGCACCGTATGCGCCTGCATTTGCGCCCGCCAGGTGGGATCCAACTCATACACCAGAACCAACTTCCGCGTTCGCGCATCCTCGTGCGCATGGCGCGGCTTACCGGACGTAACCCCGACCGGTACGAAGTTCGCCGCCTTGAAGCAGCTGCCGGACCAGGCCGGGTCCACAAAGGTCTCCACCACCCAGGGACGGAAGTTGTAGCGGGCCGCAAAGTCGGCCGCTACGCGCCGCAGCACACGGCCCAGCACATGACTGGCCAGATTCCGGCACGAACCACGAATCAGCAGGCGGCTCAGCCCCAGAACCCGGTGCAGGTGCCGACGGCGCTCGGCCTCACCCCAGCCCATCCAGGTGTCCCGGGCGGCCAGACGCAGCACGGCCGCCGAAAAGCCGACCGCGCCCAGATAGCCGTGGTCACTGTGAATCAGGTACTGCAGCTGAGGACCCAAAAACCGCTTCGCCCCGCGGGGATGCTCGTGGGCCAGGAGGGTGTTCCACAACACACGCTGCGCCCGGGTCTCCACCAGAACAACCGACAGTCCACGCACCTGGTCCACCTGGCCCGGCAGCCCCGCAGGCTGGGGCAGTGCCTGGACTCGTATACGAACATGGCCGCTGCGCGGCGGACTAGACCGCGGCCCGGGCAACGTTACCACGCCGCGGGCAGCCAGCTTCGACAAGGCCCGGCCGCAGGTGCCGACCTGCGCCCGACCGTGGGCATCAAAGAACTGAAAGGCTTCACAGACCGCCCGCGCCAAGTCGGCCCGCGTGCCAAGCGACTGGCCCGCACTCATCTGCTCCAAACGGGCGGCAGACCCGGGCTGACTCAACGTGCGGAGGATCTGGTTCTGCACAAACATGCCGCTAATCTAAGCGGCAAAACGACCAAAGTCAAGTCAAAATGATGTGGGCAAAGGATAGACCAAGCGGTTGCCCGAAGCAGGATTGAGGTGACTTACTCGACCATTCACAAGGCCAAGGGCACAGAGGCCGACTACGTAATCCTGCTTGACACAGGACCACCACGTGCAGCGGAGCAGCAGGAGAATCTTGCGTTAGAGCAAGCGCTCTCACCATTTCGGGGAAGTGATACAGCAGCCGAAGAAGAGCGCAGAATCTGGTATGCAGCGCTCACCAGGGCAAGGCGCAAGGTCTACGTAATTGTTGTGGCTGATGCCAGCAGGCACAGCCCGTTCACGGACGAGCTTTATTACAACGTGGATAGGCATTACGATGTAGGCGAAGACGAGCTTGCCGAATTTCTTGTGCCTCTTCGCCTACTTGTGCCCTGCTCCAAATGCCAGCACTACGGAAGAACAAGAGGTGTCCTTGTTTTACGCAACGGGAGTAATGGCCCATTTGCAAGCTGCAACAGCTTTAGCTCAGGGCCAGACTACCATTGTGGACACACGGAACGTGCATGCGGTGGCTGTCTGAGCGGGTTGATGATACGCCTCAGAAACGGGCATGCGAGGTGCCAAAATCCGGATTGCCAACGCGAGGTTCCACTCTGCCAGTGTATGATACCAACGCCAATGGTTGAGCGCCTAAATCGTAAAACGGGTAAACGATTCCTGGGATGCCAGCGGTTTGGCAGTCGTCAAGAGAAAACCTGCGCTAGCACAAAACCAATTCGCCACCTCGTAGAACCCCCAAGAGCCGAGAGAAAAAACGTGCTTCCAGGCCCACGCCACCAGAAAGAGAGGGCCTAACAGACGCGTTACTTCGGTTTCGCCGGCTCCAGGCCCAGCGTCCTCCCCTTCAGCACGGCAGGCACGCCATACTCCATCCACACGGGGGCTGGCGCACCCTTGAGGTAGTGGTCGAAAAACTGCTGCATCCGGATAGTCCAGTCCTTACGGTTTTCGAACTTTCTCAGGCCGTGTCCGGCACCGTTGTAGTTCAGCATCCAGACGGGCTTGCCCAGCCGCCTCAGCGCCACAAAGAACTCAATGCCCTGGTACCACGGCACGGCACCATCGTCGTCATTGTGCATCATCAGCACGGGCGTTTCAATCTTGTCGGCCTGGAACAGCGGGGAGTTGTCGATGTAGCGCAGCGGGTATTCCCACAGCGAACCGCCGATGCGGCTCTGCGTCTTCTCGTACTGGAACATGCGGCTCATGCCGCTGCCCCACCGGATGCCGCCATATGCGCTCGTCATATTTGACACGGGCGCCCCTGCTTCAGCAGCCTTGAACAGGTTCGTCTCAGTCACCATGTAGGCGATCTGATATCCGCCCCAGCTGTGTCCCTGCACACCGATATTGTCTTCCTGCACGAAGCCCCGGTTGACGAGCATCGTGACACCCGGCACAACGGCATTGAGTGCGCTTTCACCAGGATACCCCACCTTGTAGGGTATGTCCGGCACAAACACCAAGTAGCCGCGGCTGACATAGAATGAGAAGCTGATAGACGACCCGCCGGCAGCCGGTGCCCGGTGCTGGTGCAGCCCGTCGGACATCTTCTCGTAGAAGTACACCATCATCGGGTACTTCTCAGATGGATCAAAACCTTCCGGCTTGAACAGCATGCCACTCAGCTCAATGCCGTCCAGGGAGGTCCACGAAACAAGCTCAGCAGTGCCCCAGCGGTACTCTGACTGCTGGGGGTTGACATCACTGACGCGCTGCATATCGCCAAAAGCTCCCTGCATGACCCAGAGGTCTTCAAATTCCTCGAAGCTCTCTCTCGTGAGCAGCAAAGCGGGCGCATCTTCCGCCTTCGATGGATAGCCAAAGGCCCGGTCCATCATGATCAGCTCTTTCGGCATGCCGCGCCCGTCGACCTCGGCCTCGTAAAAGCCGCCGGCCTTGGTTTCGTAGTTCAGCGCAGACAACAGCATTTCGTCGGCGATAGTGTCTTCTAAGAAATCAAGCCACACATAGCGCAGGCGCAGGTTGTTCCGGCGGCCAAAGCCGTCGGTGACCGGTTGCGGCTCATCTTTCCCGGTTGGGTCCAGCGCCCAGATATCGTGCCGATCGTACACGAGAAACGCGTCGTCACCATCGGTCCAGCCCGCACTGCCGTAGCTGCCGGGCTTGTATGGCCAGTCGTGTATCTCGTTGTCTACGCGGTATGGCAGGGCCGCGGAGAGGTTCACAGCTTCACCACCCCCGGAAGGCATCGTCATCCAGGCCCGCACATCGCGGTCCCACCAGGTGAGGTACCGTCCCTCAGGCGAAAGGTCCGCCGTGTCCTGGATGCGTTCCAGGAGCAGCATGCGGCTGCCATCGGTCACATCAACGCGATACACGTCAACATACCGGGGAGAGTCCCAGGAGATCTCCTGCCGGTACGGCATATTCGTGTTAGCAATAGCCACATCGGCATCGCCGTTCCTTCCTACGTCAACGGTCGGCATGTCCTCGCGCGCAAGCTGGACGACACGCCGCTCGTCCAGGTGCACAACAGCCTCATACGTCCGGTCCTTCTCCGTCTGCAGCCGGACGAGCTGCATCGGCTGCAGAAGCGGGTCCTTCCAGTTCCATATGTCCACGACAACCTTCTCTTCTTCTTCCTCCTCCTCAGGCTCAGGCTCGGGCCGGGGCTGCGTCTCGAAGAACAGGCGGGTGCCCGATTCAGAAAACATCAGGCCGCCGTTTGTGCCGATCCACCATCCGTCCGGGATACCGGGCGTGTCCATCGTAACCATCGTATCCAGCGTGCCCGCACTCCAGTGGTAGAGCTTTGATGCGGGGTCGTCCGCCTCCTGATCATCCCGGTTGGAAAAGAACGCCAGCTGGGTTTCGCCTTCGTCAAAAGCGAGATCGGTGTAATCACCCTTCCCGGTCAGGAGTGTGTCTATGGACCATGCAACCGTTTCCACCAGAAGCACACCGCTGGTGACGGAATCCGGCGTGGCGGTTGCTACTGCCAAGAACCGTCCGCCCTCAGAAAACTCGTACGACTTAGCGTGCGGCAGCTCAAGTTCTGCTCCGGTAGCCAGGCTGCGAAGCACGAGCGTGCCTTCGCTTTCACTCTTTTCCCCGTCAGTCGTGTCTTCTTCGGCTGGCTCCGGCTCCAGGTGGTAGGCCACAAAGCCGCCTGCTTCCTCTGGCATCTGGTATGACTGGACGCGCGGGATGCGTGTCACCTCACCTGAAGTGAGGTCCAGTATGCTCAGTGTGTCCTTCGGCATCTCGTCGTCTTTCTTCTTGGCCTTTCTGGCAGCTTTGAGGGAGTCTTGAGCCGGTTTTGTCAGGAAGAGGACGTGCGATGCGTCGCGGGTGAAGCGCGCGCTTTCACCGCGGTCAAAAGTGTAATCAGCCGCTGTGGCGAGGCCGTGCACACGCAGCGTCTTGTCTCCCTGGTCCGGACCGTAGGTGTAAAGCACCCATTCGCCATCGCTGGAAATAGCGCGCTGGCTGATGCGGTTCCAGAAATCGTAAACATCGTGGTCCAGGGGCTTCTTGGCGTCCTGGGCGAAGCTGCCCGTTACCGGTAACAGTACTGCCAGGGCGCAAGCCCAACGAAAGCAATGGGGCATGATCTCGGGTTTCGTGAGAGGAACAACGCTCCAAAATACGCATCGTGGAGCCAAGTTCCATGCTGTAATCAGGTTTTTGCTGGTGTGCGGCTGCCCGAAAGGCATCTTTATCGACCAGGATCAGATCAACTTCCCGGGTCGTCCCAGATTCCGCCCTCGGGGTAGGAACCCAGGACACGGAGTTCAGCGGTGATTTCTTCAAGGTGCCCCAGTGCACGCTGCACCTTGGGATCCTTGCGGCTGCCGGCAACATCAAGGTAGAACAGATACTTGCCGGGTTTGCCTGTGAGTGGTCGGCTTTCAATCTTGTGAAGGTCCAGGTCCCGCAGCGCAAAGACTGCGAGGCTCCTGAACAGAGCCCCTGGAAGGTTGGAGCGAAGGGCGAACGCTACCGAGGTCTTGTAGGGACGATCCCCTTCAGGAGCCTCGGTGTCAGCCGCAGACAAAGCAATGGCCAGGAAGCGTGTGTAGTTCTGCGCGTGGCTTTCAATGCCTTCGTCAAGGATATCCAGGCCATACTCCTGGGCGGCGCGCCTCGACGCAATAGCGGCAGTACCCCGCTGGCGGCGCTGTGCGACCAGCTTGGCCGCACCTGCCGTGTCGTACGCTGGAACAGGCTCAGCGTCGGGCAGGTGCTGTTTCAGATAGACCTGGCACTGGCCTAGTGCCTGCGGATGCGACAAGACGCGCCTGATGTCACCGGGCTGCGTACCCGGGAGAGCAAGCAGAGCGTGGCGTATCCGCAGATTCAGCTCGGCCGTGATCCTCACATCGTGGCTGCGCAACAGGTCATAGTTGACATGAACACTGCCAAACAACGAGTTCTCAATGGGTATGACGCCGCATGCCACGGTGCCAGCGGACACGCTCCCGAAGACTGTCTCCATGGACGGTAGGGGCAACGGCGTTGCATGAGGGTACATAATGCGGACGGCCTCTTCGCTAAAGGCGCCGGTTTCACCTTGAAAAGCTACCCTCATTGGAAGCAGCGCGTTGTTCAGATGATGATTACCGGGGTGCATTCCTGTCGCAAGAGATTCCAGCACTGGCGGCGGCCCGGGAGATCTCAGCGTGTGCGTGGTATCTTGCGCAATATACACGGCAGCAAGCACCTGGTGCGCTACCTGCATGGCGAAGCAGGGCACCAGTCAGGCAGCACAAGCCGCTTGCTGTCTGCACACGGAAGCAAGCGGGGTATGGGAGGAATCCGGGCGCAGCTACGTGTTTCAGGACAAGAATTGCCTCGTTAATTACCTCGTTGCGCGTTCAGGCCTCATCCCGCTTCTCCATGCGCTCCGGCGCACTGATGCCCAGCACGGTCAGGCCGTTGCACAAAACCACACGCGTAGCCGCAGCCAGCGCCATACGGGCGCTGGCCGTCGCACGAGGCTCTCCAATAATGCGGCAGTGATGGTAGAAGTGGGAAAACGCTGCAGCGACCTCGCGCAGATACACCACCAGGCGGTGTGGCTCCCGGGCTTCCGCCACAGCACAGAGGGCCTGCGGAAAGTGCACAACCTGCTTGATAAGGTTCAGTTCAGTCTCGTGGGTCAGGAGCGCCAGGTCTGCCTTCACGTCTGTCTCAAAGCCGACGGAAGCGGCTTTATCCTGGATGGAGCAGATACGCGCATGCGCGTACTGAAGGTAAAACACCGGGTTTTTGTCACTGGCCTCTTTGGCCAGGTCCAGATCGAACTCCAGATGCCTACCCACTGAACGCATCAGAAAAAAGAAGCGCGTCACATCGGGTCCAACCTCGGCAGTAAGCTCGTCCAGTGTGACAAAGTTGGCCTTGCGCGTGCTCATCTTGACTTCCTGCCCTCCGCGTACCAGCGTGACAAACTGGTAGAGGATGACATCTATCCTGTCCGCATCCAGGCCGAGCACCCGCAGGGCACGCAGGATGTCAGGGTAGGTTGCAATATGGTCTGCGCCAAAAACGTTGACACACACGTCATAGCCCCGCTGCAGCTTGTCACGGTGGTAGGCAATGTCTGGAAGCCGGTAGGTAGGTTCGCCGGTACGCTTGACAAGGACCGTGTCACTGTCTTTGCCCATAGCTGAAGTGCGAAACCACGTTGCGCCGTCCTTTTCATAGAGCAGGCCCGTGCCTGACAGGCCCTGCAGCACTGCGTCCAGTGCACCGCTCTCGTATAGCGAGCGCTCGTTGAAGAAGGTATCCATCCGGATATCCAAGCGCTGAAGCGTACGCTCAATGTCCTGAAATATGGCTTCTTTGGCCGCTTGAGTAAACGGCGCATCGCTGGTTGCTGACAGCAGCGCAGCGCCCTCTGCGTCCGCCAGTGCACGCGCGATCTCAACGATATAGTGGCCCAGGTATCCGTCATCGGGAAACGACGCGGGCACCTCAACGCGTCTGCCTACCCCATCGGTGGCGTGCTTCGTGGCATAGCTTCCAGCAACCAGGTTCCTGTCATGAAGCGCCTGTTCGTAGCGAGCCCGGACCGATGCGCCCAGAACACGCATCTGGCGACCGGCGTCGTTGAAATAATATTCGCGTGTAACGTCGTATCCGGTCCATTCAAGAAGGTTAGCAATGGTGTCACCCAGTACGGCGTTGCGCCCGTGGCCGACAGTTAAGGGGCCTGTCGGGTTGGCGCTGACAAACTCGACCAGTGCCCGCTGCCCCTGACCAGCGCCTGTTCGCCCAAACTGGGGACCGGCTTCCAGGACCGCTGCGAGTGCCTGGTACAGCTGGCGGTGGGAGAAACGGAAGTTGATGAAGCCTGGCCGTACGGCTTCACAAGCCTCAATACGATCCGGGTCCAAGGCTATTCGCGTTGCCACCTCTTCGGCAATCTGCATGGGGGCACGATGCAGATGACGTGCCAGCTTCAGGGCGCAGTTGGTCGACAGGTCGCCGTGCTGTGCAACCTTGGGAACCTCCAGGGTCGGCAGGAAACCGTTCGGCACGCCATCTATCTGGCGCAGTGCCTCCAACAGCGCGCGCTGCAGGTATGCTCTCATGGCCATCGCCACCGAAAGGTGTCAATGTCGCTCCGGGGCGTACGGTCCATGGCCAGATCGGCCAGCGCCTCGCCCACGGCGGCAGAAGCCTTGAACCCGTGCCCGGAGCATGCGCTGCCAACAACCACGCGGCGGTCTGCACCCCCCAGATAGTCTATCAGGTAATGCCTGTCCGACGTGTTGGTGTACATACAGGTGGCTGCATGGGTGCTCGGCCCCAAGCCGCCTGGGAAGAGCTTCACCAGCAACGTGTGGAGAGACCGGGTTTCGGCGGCGCTGACCGTGCGGTCAATGCCCGAAGGGCAGTCTGTGACGGCGCCGTGGTGGTGTATGCCGGCTTTGACGCCTTGACCCAAGTCGGGAAACCCGTAGCTGTGCGTCTTCTTGTGCTCCCAGATAAATGTGGGGCAGCGGTCCGGCCTGAAAGCACTGCCCGCTGTGGTGAACCACGCATTCATTACGCGTTCAACTTTCACAGGCGGGCTGCTGCCCTTCAGCAGTGTCGCGATCCACGCCCCGGCTGTCACGACCATCCTGGCAGCCTGTATGGTGTGGGACGCTGTCCGCACCGCAACAGCATCCGCCAGCGCACTCCATGACAGCACAGGCGCATCAAACAACACGGTGGCACCGCGCGCCTGTGCCTGGCTGAGGTGGGCTGTAACGCTCCGCTCCGGGTGGATGGCACCCGCGTCCGGTTCAAACAGCGCGATCTCGTGCCCCCGCAAGTGGTATGCGGGGAAGGTCCTGCGAACCACACCTGGGGTCATGAACACGACCTCGACACCCGCAGCTTCCGCACTTTGGTGCGCTCCGGCCAGCATGGGACTGCCAGCGGGTGCAATATTCAGGCAGCCGCACCGGGTAATCAGCTGCTGCGCTGTTTCCTCCTCCAGTATGGCCCAGAGCTCATACGCCCTCGCAAGCAGCGGCAGATACTCAGCGCCTTCAAAGTAGGCCTTGCGGATGATGCGGCTGCCGCCATGCGTTGAGCCGTTGATGTGCGGCGGCGTGAACCGGTCAATCCCGATGACGCGAATGCCGCGGCACGCCAAGTGGTACAGCGCTGCACTGCCTGCTGCGCCCAGACCCACCACAACGACCTCTGCTGTATGCCTCATCAGACGTAGAGCGCGAACTCCTTGCGCCGCATGTAAAGGTTGAGCACGATGGCCAGAATAATCGTATTGGCGAGCAGTGCAGACCCGCCGTAAGACATCAGCGGCAGCGGGATGCCGATCACTGGCAGCAGTCCAAGCACCATGCCCACATTGATATAGACTTGAATCAGCAGCATGCCCGCGGTGCAAGCCGCAACCATGATCCCGAACGGATGATTCATCTGTGTTGCCAGCTGCATAAGCCGGATAAGCAGCAGCGTGAAGAGTGCAAGCACGAGGACCGCGCCGAGAAAGCCCAGCTCTTCTCCTATAACGGAGAAGACGAAGTCTGTGGACTGTTCCGGGATATAGGCGCCCTGTGTCTGTGTACCCTGCATAAAGCCGAGCCCGCTCAGGCCGCCTGAACCGATCGCCGCCTTGGACTGCATGAGGTGAAAGCCGACGCCACTGCGAAACTCTTCCGATTCCGGGTTGGCAAAAGCATGAATGCGGGCCACCTGGTGCGGCTGGAGCACCTTTGCCAAGGCAAAATACGCAGCTGCGACGGTACCGCCGCTGACAAAAGCCCCGGCGGCGCCAATGCGCACGTCGCGGTACCACAGGGCCAAGGCTATGGCCAAGACCGCTGTAAACCCCAAAGCAGCCGGCATGTACAGTATGGCCAGGTAGCCGGCGATGGCAGGGGTGACCAGCAGAATCATCACCCACAGGGGCGTTCCGGCCCAGAACAGCACGATGGGCACAAGGCCGATAAACACCAGCGCGGTTCCCATGTCGTTCTGCAATATGATAAGCACGGCCGGCAGCAGCACGAGCCCAACAGCGAGCAGTATGATGTGCAGCGTGCTGCCCTGCTGTCGTGTCGAAAAGAGGCGCGCAACGGCAAGAATTGCACCAACCTTGGCAAGCTCAGAAGACTGGAAACCGTATGGTCCAATGTAAACCCACGAGCGTGCTCCGCCAACCTCGCGCCCGAACATGAGCGCAGCAATCAGCAGTAGGATGCAGACGCAGTATCCCGGCAGTGCTAGGTCTATGTACTGGCGCACCGGGATGAACAGTATCGTGCACATAGCCAGAGTGGCGATACCGAGCCACACGAGCTGTCGCTCAAAGTTGTTCTTGACGCTGCCTTCCAGATACTGGTGTGCCTCTCCCTGCGTAGTGCTGTAGATGGCAGTCAGCCCCAGGATGACCAGGCCCAGCCAGTAGAAGAGCGACCAGAAATCGAAGCTGTGATACCAGGTGCGCATAGCTATTCTGCCGGCATGGGCTCGCTGACGGCCGATAGCGCACGTTCCATCCTCAGCCGCAGCTGCGGCGAGTCCGGCAGATGCCCCTTCAGGTAGCGCTCAGTGATCAGGCTGCTTATCGGGGCTGCACAGAGGCTTCCGCTGCCTGTGTTTTCGCACTGGACTGCCACGGCAATTCGGGGATTGTCATAGGGTGCGAATATCACAAAGACGGAGTGGTCCATCATGCCTTTCGGTGCCTGGGCCGTGCCTGTTTTGCCCCCGCTGGGGATGCCGGGAATCTGGGATGCACGGCCGGTGCCGGTTTCCATGACAAGCCGCAGCCCCTGGCGGACCAGGGAAAAGTAAGAGGTGTCGATGGGTATCCTGGTTGGTCTGGGCGCGAAGCGCACCGTATCGCCGGTTGCGGGGTTGGCCAGGTAGTCCACCAGTCGCGGCTCGTGGAGCCATCCGCCATTGGCGACAGCTGCGATATACCGTGCCAGCTGCAGAGGTGTCACGCCCATGTCGCCCTGACCAACGCCGAGGTTCATGACTGTGCCGGGGCCCCAGCGCGCAAAGGTAGAGTTGAAGTAGGCAGAGTCAGGGATCAGCCCGCTGGTCTGCTCCCGAATATCGGTCGGAGCCTCCAGGCCAAAGCCGAACATGCTGGCATAGCGCTTGAAGCTGCTGATATTCATCCGGCGCCCCACCTCAAAGAAAAATGTGTTGCAGCTGTTCTGAAGCGCATCGGTAACGTTCTGCTCTCCGTGCTGCCCCAGGCACTTGAATATGCGCCCGCCTCCCAATGGATGGTAGCCGCCACAGTACACCGTACTGCCAGGTCCGGATGGGGTTATCAGTCCAGTGTCCAGTGCCATCAGTGCCATCAGCGGCTTCCAGGTGGATCCCGGAGGCATCTGGTTCATGGAGGCCCGGTTGTAGAGCGGTTTCTCCGGGTCATCGTTGATGGCCTGCCACCTCTCTTTGTCAATGCCGCCAATGAACAAGGTCGGATCAAAATCCGGAGCACTCACGAGTGCGAGGATGCCACCGGTGTTCACATCGATGGCCACTGCGGCACCGCGTTTGTTGACAAACAGGGACTCAGCCAGCGCCTGAACGCCGGCATCCATCGCCAGGTGTATATCGTACCCGCTGACGGGTGCCTGGTCACCCATGCCTTCAAGGTAGGACTTGACCTCGAGGCCATACACGTTTACGACCCGCAAAGCGCTGCCCGGCTCGCCCCGCAAGTATGATTCGTAGGACCGCTCCACACCCGTGCGCCCCACAAGATCGCCTTGCAGGTAGATGTTCTCCGCCTCTTGGGCGTTAAGCTCTGCGCGCGTGATTTCGCCGACATATCCCAGCGCATGGGAAGCCTTGGCTGTCGACGGATAGCGTCGCTTCTGGCCCAGCTCCTTGTCCACGCCGGGCAGCAGAAAGATGTCTTCCTGGATGCGGCTGTACTGGTCAAATGAGATATCCGGAAAGGACTTGCTGGGTCGGTACGATGTCCATGCGCGGGCTTCAGCAAGCTTTTCGGTGACAAGCGAATCAGAAACACCCAGGTGGCGTGCCAGCAGCGAAGTCTTTTCCTCAGCGAAGTAGCGCGGTGTCAGCGTGATCACGTACGAGGGCTCGTTGTCCACCATAAGTACGCCATGCCGGTCATAGATCGCGCCACGGGCCGGCATGACACGCAGCGTGCGCAGCGCATTGCCCTGCGACACCTCCTGGGCATCGCCCCGTCCGATGATCTGCAGCGTGAAAAGACGGCCACCAAGGAGCCCCGTCGACAGGAGAATCACGACAACAAATATGGTAACCCGATAGCTCTGCATAGCGTTGTTCAGCAGCCGGCACGATGTTTGTGCCCTCCAGGTAATGCTGTTGCGCCGGAGATGTTGCGGGATTTTGGGTACTTCTGCAACCGCAACGGGTAGCTCTTGTTACAGAGGGTCGGGTCATTCTGCTTTAACGTCACCATGAGATTATCCCCGCTGCTGCTAGCCGCTGCGGCTATCGTGCTTCTTCCTGTCCACAGCGACGCGTTCGCGCAGGGCTTCGGACGCAACAAGGTACAGTACGACAGCTTTCAGTTCAGGAGCTTCAAAACACAGCACTTTGAATTCTTCTACTATCCGGAGGAGAAGGAGGCGGTCACCGATGCCGCACGCATGGGAGAGCGCTGGTACCGGCGCCATGCGCGCACATTCTTGCGGGAGTTCTACGAAAGGAAGCCTATCATCCTGTATGCCAACGATGCGGATTTTCAGCAGACCAACGTGATCGGCGGCTTTATAGGCCAAGGTACAGGCGGTGTGACGGAAAGCCTGAAAGAGCGCGTCGTCATGCCGCTCACCGGCATCTACAGCGAGACCGACCACGTCTTGGGGCATGAGCTTGTCCACTCTTTTCAGTATGACATCGCGCTGGGCCGGGACGACAGCTCACGCTTCGCCCTGCAGCTGGTTCCGCTGTGGCTGATCGAGGGCATGGCAGAGTACCTCTCGGTAGGACGCGAAGATCCGCATACCGCCATGTGGATGCGCGATGCGGCACTCAGGGACGACCTGCCTACCATAGCGGATCTGACCAAGGGGAATCAGTACTTTCCGTATCGCTATGGCCAGGCATATCTGGCCTACATCGGCGGCAAGTATGGTGACGCCGCAGTGGCCAACCTCTACAAGCTGGGGGGGCGCACCGGCGTTGACTCGGCCTTTGTTTATACGCTTGGTATCCAGGCGGACTCGCTTTCTGCGGAGTGGGCCGAGGCGATCAAGGGGGCGTATCTGCCCCTAATGGCAGGACGTGTGCACCCGGACAGTGCCGGGCGCGCCGTAGTAACCGGTGAAGTCACAGGCGGCAACCTCCACCTGTCACCTTCGGTAAGCCCGGACGGGCAGTATGTGGCTTATCTGTCTGAGCAGGATGTGTTCAACATTAACCTGTTCATCGCAGATGTCAGTACCGGCAGGACGCTCCGCAAGCTCCGGGCGACAAACACCAATCCGCACTTTGACAACATACGTTTCATCAACTCTGCGGGTGCCTGGTCACCGGATGGCAAGCAGTTCGTTTTTGTCACCTTTGCTCAGGGTGACAATGAGCTTTCCATCTGGGACCTTGACAGTGGAAATGTGGAACGGCGCATACGGGTGGCAGGTGTCAGTGCGCTGAGAAACCCGGCCTGGTCCCCCAATGGCCGCTCGATCGCGTTCAGCGGCGTTGATGGTGGCATCAGTGATCTGTATGTGCTGGAGCTGAGTACGGGCAGTGTGCGTCAGCTCACCAATGACCGCTACGCAGACATGCATCCGGCATGGTCCCCGGATGGCCGGACCATCGCAGTCATCAGTGATCGTGGCCCCGAAGGAACCAACTTCGAGACGCTCGAATATGCCAAGACGCGCCTGACGCTGGTGGATGTGGAGAGCGGGGCGCTACAGACTATCCGGCCCTTTACGCAGGGCAAGCACATTAACCCGCAGTTTTCACCGGATGGCCGGAGCCTGTACTTTATCAGCGATCAGGACGGGTTCTCCGATGTCTATCGCTATACGCTGGCCGAGGGTGAGCTGTATCGTGTCACCAACCTCAAAACGGGTGTCAGCGGCATCACAGCGTTATCACCGGCGATGTCCGTAGCGGCCCAGAACGGGCGCCTGATGTACTCGGTGTTTCACGACGGACAGTACAATGTCTTTTCGATGAGTGCATCCGAGGCGGAAGGCGAGCTTATATCCGAGCCTGCGGCAGAGGTGTCCGCAGCGGGCATACTGCCGCCCTTTGGGGCACTCAACGAGGGTCTGGTGGCGGACTATTTGGATGACCCGCTGACGGGCCTTCCGGACCCTGCGCCAGTGGATGAGGACTCGTACGACTCACGCCTGAAGCTGGACTATGTGGCGCCGCCTACGATCGGCGCAAGCGTTGGCTATTACGGATATGGCAGCGGGGTCTATGGCGGGATAGGGTTCTTCTTCAGCGATATGCTGGGTAACAAGGAGCTGGTGCTGGTGGCCCAGGCCAACGGCACGATCAAGGATATCGGTGCGCAGGCCCAGTACATGAATCGCAGCAGGCGCTTCAACTACGGCGGCATGATTGGTCACACGCCCATTGTATACGGGTACCCCCAAGGGGGCTATGATCGGTACGGTCAGCTGGTGTATGTTGATCTTCGTCAGCGCATCTTCGTTGATCAGGTTGTGGGTATTGGTTCCTACCCGCTCTCGACGACGCGACGTGTGGAAGCCTATGGTGGCTACTGGCGATACTCGTTTGACTACGAGCTGATCCAGATCATCAGCTCGCCGTTCGGGCAAAGCCGGGAGCGGGTGCGCTTCGATAAGTGTAGTGACCTGACACCGGAAGAGCTTGCGGAGGGGCCACTGTGTGAACCTGATGCCATCAACCTGGTGCAGGTGGGTCTGGCCTATGTAGGGGATTTTTCCAACTTCGGGTATGCCTCCCCGCTGCAGGGTGGCCGGTATCGGCTGCAAGTGGCGCCCAGCGCAAGCTCCGGCAGCTTCGTTTCGGTGCTTGCCGACTACAGGCGCTACTTCTTCGTGAATCCCGTCACCCTTGCCGTGCGTGGCCTGCACAATGCCCACTACGGTCCGAAGCTGGATGAAGCCAGCGTCTTTGCGCGCACCTACCTGCATGTACCGTACTACACAGGATTTCTGCGCGGATACAGCCGGTCGACGTTTGAAAAAACGGAATGCCGGGATGTCGCCTGCAGCGTCTTTACCAGGCTTGAAGGGTCACGCCTGGCGATGGCCAGCGCCGAGATCCGCATACCACTGCTTGGTACGGAAACATTGGGTCTCATCCACTTTCCCTACCTCCCTCTGGAGCTTGTCGGCTTCGCAGATGCCGGCTTAGCCTGGACGAAGAGCGACAACCCTTTTGATCTGATGAAGTGGGAGATGAACAGCTTGGACCGTATTCCGGTAGTCAGTGCTGGCACGGCCGCGCGAATCAACATTATGGGTTATTTTGTGGCTGAATTCTACTATGCATACCCCTTCCAGCGCCCCGACCGGGGGGGGCACTTTGGCCTCCTTATCAGTCCTGGCTGGTAGCACACTGCTGCGTTAGTGACCCATGTACGAGGTACTTCGGCCGTGGCTCTTCCGGCTCGACCCGGAGCGTGCCCACGCCTTGGGGTTTATTGCCGCACGCGTCGCACAGACCACGGCGCGTCGGGCAGTCAGGGAGCGCTATGCCTCTGACCATGCGGTGCTCAGACAGCAGCTGCTGGGAATTGACTTTAAAAACCCTGTAGGCCTTGCGGCGGGCTTTGACAAGAATGCCAGGCTGCTGCCTTTCTGGCAAATGCTGGGCTTTGGCTTTGTGGAGGTAGGCTCGGTCACTGCGCGCAGATCCCGCGGAAGCTCTCGTCCGCGGGCGTTCCGGTTGCCCGCGGACGAGGCGATCATCAACCGGATGGGCTTACCCAACCAGGGTGCGGT
Organism: Rhodothermales bacterium; assembly: GCA_012271185.1. Lineage (GTDB taxonomy): Bacteria > Bacteroidota > Rhodothermia > Rhodothermales > Bin80 > JAAXGV01. Next base: position 14,599 of record JAAXGV010000107.1, on the reverse strand, counting down.
GCGCATTGCACACCGCATCAGAGGCATCCGCATGGCCTGCCAGATTCCCCTTGGCATCAGCATCGCGAAGACGCCTGGATCGAATCTCACTGGCCCGGAGGCTGTTGAAGACTATCGCAAGAGCTTCTCGCTCCTGGCGCCCCTGGCAGACTATGTGGCGCTTAACATATCATGCCCCAACACGGCCGATGGCAGGACGTTCGAGGACCCAAGAGGTCTGGACGACTTGCTCACGGCAATCAGCTACGGGCAGTCTGATGTCCCGGTGGTTCTGAAACTGTCTCCGCCTGTTTCAGCACGCGTCGCGTTCGACAGCCAGGTCGAGGAAATCCTCGCAGTAGGGCGGGCACACGGTGTCAGTGGCTATATTGCTTCGAACACTGCGACAGGCGGCCGCGGCGGCTTACGGACCGACCCGGCTGTGCTGGCCGGCATTGGCTCGGGTGGCCTCAGCGGGCCGCCGCTCAGGGCGCGTACGCTGCAGCTGGTGCGGTACCTTTTTCAGCGGTTGGGGCCAGGGGTTCCCATCATCGGCGTTGGTGGTATAGACACGGCGGATGCCGCCTGCGATATGTTGCGGGCGGGCGCTTCGCTGGTACAGCTCTATACGGGGCTTGCATACAAGGGACCGGAGCTGGTAAGGTACATCAAGGAGGGGCTTGCCCGGCGCTGTGAGCAGGATGGGCTGGCGTCAGTCAGTGACGCCATAGGTATGGATGCGCAGGCGGATGATCGGCTCAGCGAGACCGGATGCTGGACGGTGGTGTACGCACGACATGCCGGGGGAAGCAGAACAGGCCAGGCGTCGCTTGCGCAGTGATGCGGGCAGCCATTGACTCAGTCTTCAGAATCAAACAGATTCCACATGTTGATCAGACTCCTCTTCACGTGTCTCTGCTTAACGTACTTGCCGGTGAACGCCAGCGGAATGCAGCTTCGAGACGTAGTAGAGTTCCATCCAACGTCAGCCAATATTCCGGTCGTGACGGATCCATGCTTCATTCTGCATGAGGAGCCGGAGTCCGTTTTCGTGGATGATACCATATACGAAGCCATTACCATCGGCGTGGAGGAGGGTGAACTGGACGAGATATTTGGCGATATTGCTGACGTGGAAGCTGCTGGTGATGGCACCTTCCTGGTTTTGGATCGATCCAGCAGTGAGGTCCGGGTGTACAATTTTGACGGCGAGCTGCTGACCACCTTCGGCCGGCCTGGGGAGGGTCCGGGCGAATTCCGCAGAGAGCCGTACGATCTGTCTGTTGCTGACAACGGCAGGTCCGTCTTTGTTCTTGACCGCTTCGGCGACTTTGTGACGGGGTTTGGCCGCCAGGACGCGACCACCTATAGCCCAAAGACGGTTTTTTACACCGACATGATTGGGCATAACGGATGTGCCATGAATGGCCACTTCTGGTACTACGGGTACAATCCGGCCGTCAAGCGTGTGCTTCACAAGTTCACCTACGAAGGTGAGCTCGTGGCCTCGTTCCTGGGATTTTATGACTCGCCGCGGGAGTACATAGCACAACGCCTGTCACGGCAGGGTATCATGGGGTGTAGCGAAAAGCACGGCATCGTTGCCCTTAATCGGGTCAACGCCCCTGTGATCACTGGCTACCGCGAAGACGGCGCGCCAGCCTGGCAGGTGAAGCTAGCTGACTTCAAGCCGGTTCGTATGGCGGAATATGAGGGGCCTGGCTGGGGCTGGTACCCTTCCCGGTCCGGTGACAGCATGATACAGGAAATTGCGACAGACAATGACGGCAACTTTCTGGTGTATTACGCCGAATTGAAAGCGGGAGTAGAGAGCGGACACGTGTTCAGGATAGACGCTGCGACCGGAGAAGGGGCCTACCTTGGGCGTGCACCGAATGTCCGGGCTGTCGAGTCAGGATACGTGCTGTCTGCAAGTAACAATCCATTTCCGCATGTCACCATCTATAAGCCACGAGCTGCTTCCAACTGAAGGGCCTTATATCGCTGAGCCAGGATAGTTACGTACGGATAATCAGGCAGGGGATTCGAAGTGCTCCTGCCCGCGCTTGGGCACTTGCACCGAAAAGGACTTGCCCTTGTTCAGCCCATATTCCCTGATGGTGACGCAGCACACAAGTGGCTTGAATCTGTAAGGTGGTCAGACGTTAAGTCCCAATCGTGCTGTAAACTGGTTTTTGTTGGTGTGTGGGAACAGCAGGCGCTTGGTGTGGTCTGCATCGTAATGGGTTCCGTGCGGTCGCTGACAGGTATTTGCGCGAGCTGAGATGGAACTGGAGCAGCGTTTGGAGAAAAAGCCGCTGCCGTGCGGCTGGTGTTGATTGTCAGGTTCCGGCAGATGGGGCAGGGCTGCGGCAAAACGCTCTGAGCCGGGTGTACAGCGGTGTCGCATCCAAGGAATGACCGGCAGTTAATCCTGTCGCTCAACATAGACGAAGTACGCACCACGTTCAAGGCCATCCGGTAACGTCAGCGCCGCCTGGATGGTTGTGGGGCCTTGCTCCAGCTCTGTCGTGAAGGTGACGTGTGTCGCCTCAGGAGAGGCTTCCTGTATCCATTCCATCTCGCCAATCCGAAGTGTGGCCATGGATGCTTCGAGTGAGGAATCCAGGTACGCAGGCCAGCGGCGCACCTCGAACGTGTACGTGCCCTGCTGTGTCACATCAACAGCCCAAAAACCGTTACCCATCATGCCGTTGGTTACCTGTCGGTGATTCCAGACAGACAGGCGCTGGTGTTCCACGTGCCAGTCGTGCGGGTTCAGCTGAAGGGGGTTTTCTTTGTCAGCACCAATACCTATGCGGACATACCCCTCAAAAGAAGGCTCCAGGCTGCGCCACCAGCGCTCGTATGCGGCCTGCAGACTGTCTGTGACCGTCGGGTGCGCTTCTGCGACATCATTCTGTTGACCAGGGTCATTATCCAGATTGTACAGTTCGGTCCGGTTCACCAGGCGCCATGGCCCGGACATCACGGCGGACTTGCGCCACTTTTCGGGGTAGGGAATGCGCTGTGAGTGCACGAACAGGGTGCGCGGCGGCACAGGCGCTCCGTGTAGCTGTGCCGCAAGGCTTATGCCATCAAGAGCGATCGTCTCAGGAGGCGCCAGTCCTGCCAGATCGGCTAACGTAGGCAGCACGTCTATGTGAGCTGTGAGCCCGGTGACATCGCGACCGCCTTCAAGGTTGCCATCGGGCCATCGAACGAAGAACGGAACGCGGTGGCCACCATCATACTCTGATCCCTTTCCGGCGCGCATGCCGTCGTTGAAGCCGCCCCAGGTGCCTTCTTCATTGCGCCAGTTCGCCCAGCCCTCGGCCGAGCCATTATCTGTCATGAAGATCAGGATGGTGTTTTCTGTCAGGTCCAGCGAATCCAACCGTTCCACCAGGCGCCCCATGTTGTCGTCGATGTTCGTGATCATTCCATAGAAGCGGGCCATCGTGTCGCTTACACCCTGCTCCCTGTATGGCTGTGCGTAACGTTCCTCCACGTAGTACGGCCCGTGTGGCGCGTTGGTCGCCAGATACAGGAAGAATGGTACACTCTGGTGGCGGTCAATAAAGGCCAGTGCATCGCCAAACCACACATCGGTCACATAGCCAGTAGCTTTTTCCAGGGCGCCGTTACGTACGTATGTGTCATCAAAGTAGTCGTTGCCAAAATAGTCGGGACCTTGCCCGACACCGCCTGCCGGGTGATAGAAAGCTTCATCAAATCCTTGGTCCTGCGGACGCAACGGATAGTTGTCCCCCAAGTGCCACTTGCCGGCCATACCCGTAGTGTATCCGGCCTGCCCAAACACCTCGGCAACAGTCACCTCCTCGGGTCGCATAAGCGACCGTCCCATGATTGTGTGCCATACGCCTGTGCGGGTGGAGTAACGTCCAGTCAGCAAGGCACTCCGCGTGGGTGAACATGTCGGGTCAACGTGGAAATCCACGAGGCGCACGCTTTTGCTGTACAGCTGGTCCAAGACAGGCGTACGGATCATCGCATTGCCATGCGCAGCAATGTCTCCGTAGCCTTGGTCGTCCGTGATGATCAGGATGACATTAGGAGAGGTAGGGGGCTGCGAGCATCCTGCGCAAGCCAGGAGAGCCAGTAGCCAGAAGCTAATTCCGTGCAAGTTCATCGGCAGTGTAAAATCCTTTCTTTGAGGCTGTTGCCTGGCGAACTGCCGCCACGGTCTCTGGCGTGACTGCGTCAGCCGTGTTTCCAAAGGCGTTACGTACATAAGTTAGCACGGCGGCTACCTCCTCATCGGACATGAGGTGCTTAAAGGGTGTCATCGGTACCTGACCAGGGTAAGTCATGCCGCCCACCTCGATGGGGCCGGTCAGACCATGCAGGGTGACTTTGATCAGTCGGTCCACACTGCCGGTTACCCATTCACTGCCTGCCAAAGGCGGAAAACCCGCTGCTGGCAGTCCCTGGCCGTCCGGCCGGTGGCACGTGCCGCAGTAGCCGTCTTCGTGATAGAGGGTCTTACCTGCTTCGAAGCGAGTCAGCGCGATGCCCGTAAGGTCTGTCTCATCAGGTGCGGCCTGCCGCCGTGCAACGGATTCACCCTGAAGGTGCGCTATGGCGGTTACATGCGCGTTGATCATCCATCTGTCCAGCGGCAGCTGTCCGGAGGCCACGAGTGCCGGCATGCCGTCCTCCGGCTCAAGCCAGGACGCCGCTGCGATTGCTTCCAGACGTACCCGGCCGTGCGGATCCTTCGCCGCCTCGGCGAGTAGCTCCGCTTGGTCGGACACCTGGTGCTCCGAATACCGCAGCACGCGGACGGCAGCTGCTCTGGCGCGAAAGTCTTCCGCGTTCAGCAGCGTGCCAAGGAGTGCTGTGTCCACCTGGTTAAGGCCCCAGGTAACCCACAAGGCTTCCAGGAGGTGATGCTCGTATCGGGGGTCCGCAGCGTCCAGGCGTTCCGTCCAGTCAGCAAGAGCGGGCAGCACCTTGCCGGCGGGCCGGCCGCGCAGCTCACGACGCGTCCGATAGCGTGCGCGATATTCAGGCAGTTTGAGGTTGTCCAGAAGCGTTTCGATGGAGGCCCCAGCGACCTGTGGCGGTTTCACAAGCGGGCGTGACGGATAGGTGATCCGGTACACACGTCCGTGAGCGTGGTCACGCAGCGGGTCGCGGGCGTTGTGCTGCATATGACCGATCAGCACGTTGTGCCAGTCCAGGAAGTACAGGGATCCGTCTGGAGCAAACTCCATGTCAACCGGGCGGAAGTTGCCGTCGCTTCCCGAGACCAGATCCTGCCGGTGCTTGCTGCTGAAGCCCGTACCGTCATCCAGCATCGCGTGTTGCTTCATGCCCAAAAATCCGATCGTGTTGTTTATCAGCAGATCACCTTGGACCTCTTTCGGGAAATGCCTGCTTGACACAAACTCGAGACCCGAAGTGGGGCGTACACGATGGGCGTCTTCAATGAGGTTGTAGGACTTGTGTGTCGCATTGCCGTAGCGCGGCCGGATGGTGCCGGGCATCATCCACCGGACATCCGGGCCGGAGGTTTCCGCAAAAAAGACTTGGCCCCATTCATCGAAAGCGATGCCCCATGGATTGGGGATAGACAGCTGGGCTGTCCGCTCCAGGTGCCGCCGCTGCGGAGCGTAGCGAAAGAATCCCCCATTGGTTCCGCGCACGGTGCCATAGGATGTTTCGATGTTGGAGTGCAGGAAAACTCCCTCGGCCATGTAGATGGCTCCTGACGGGTCCGCGCAGAAAGCGCTGATCACATGATGTGTGTCGTGATCATCAAAGCCGCTGAGGACAATCTCTTTCGTATCGGCCCGGTCGTCGCCGTCTGTATCAGACAAAAGCACCAGGTCGGTTCCCTGGCTGACATACACGCCCTCGGGTGCAAACTCGAATCCCATAGGCAGGTGCAGGCCGCCTGCCCACGTTGTCTGCTTATCGGCCTTGCCGTCCCCGTCGGTATCCTCCAGGATGATCAGCTTATCGTCGGGACGGGCATCTCCGGGGCGGTAATGCGGGTAGCTGGGCGCTACTGCCACCCAGAGCCGGCCGCGATTATCGAAGGAAAGCTGCACGGGGTTGGCCAGCTCCTCAAACTCTCTTTCAGAGGCGAAAAGCTCAATGTGATAACCAGGGGCTGTGGTAAGCTGCATCAGTGCATCTTCGCCGTAGCGATAGCCGATATCGCCGGTCTTGAAGCTGCGCTCGTAGTTGGTCTCTACCGCGGGCAGCGGCAGCGTATGCCTGTCGGCAGCAGCCACGTCCATGGAGTCTCCGCGGGCAGCCATCCATATCGCGGAGTCGCGCAATGCCGTCATCTGCCTGATCTTGACAAACTCGGCCGGATAGTTGTCAGGCCCAAACGGGTTGAACCGCCGGCCGTAGGCATGCACGCCGTTGGGAATCTTGAAATCGTTATGCCAGAGCCAGTTCTTATCCTGTACGGCGTGGTGCACAGCTTCCCAGGTGCCGCTTGCGTCAGAAGTGCCTGCGCCAAACAGCTCATCTGCCAATAGCGCTGCAAGCTGTCGGTATCCTTGACTCGTCAGCTGGGAGCCATCAATGGTCAGCAGCATCTTCGCACGCCTGTACCACGCTCTGGAAGGCCCAAAGGCGTCCACAAAGTACACACCGTTCCGCTTAGCTACGCGCTGCATTATGGTTGTGACCTTGGCTAGGCGCGCATTTTCCGCGGTACCGTCCGGCACATCCAGCTGATCGGAACGGTCTTCAAACCCAACGGGTGACACCAAGGCCAGACGTGGCGTATCGTGTCCATTGTAGGTTTGAGCCAGCGTATGATGTACAAAGGCTTCCAGCTCTTCCTCAAACCGGGGCGCATCCCCAAAAGCGGCGCTAAATCCGAAGAAGGCGAGGATGATGTCAGCCTTGAGTCGTGTCAGCCATTCATCCGGAGTCTCAAAGTGGCCCCGGCTTCCTGAGGGTGTTGCCAAGTCCGTGTGGAAGGAGTCTGCACCAGGAAAAGCCCAGGGAGATTCGCGTCCGGGGTGTGGCCGAAACCCCGGCGTGTTGCCTCCGTCCGCCATGTTGCGGATCGTCAAAAGGCTGTCAGGAAACCGCGTGTGGAGCTCGGTTTCAAAATGGCCGAAGTTCATCATGCGCGATGCCAGGTTGTTACCGATCAGTACGATGCGGTCTCCCTGATAAAGCGGCAGTGGTGACGGACTCTGCGACGTACATTGTACGAGGCAGGTCAGCACCAGAAATGTTCCTGCGAGGCGCAATCTGCTGTACTTCATAATGATTGGGTGTGCGCGGTATTTTTTGAAGGTACAACAAGAACTCGCAAAGACGCAGGCAGTGTCAGCTGTCGCTCTTTTTTTCGAGCACCTTGGGGTCTGGGCTGTGGCATAGGGCACGCGGCGCAGACCCCAGCCGGATATCATCGCAGACGATCCTGGAGCTGCGCTTCCGGGCCGCTGCGGCAACACGGCTATCAGGACACGAGGCTTCGACCGGTTGGCAGCACACGTTCTGCACCACGGTCTCGCGCAGCACCAGCTGCTCTGCCATACTGACAGGGCTGCACAGCCACGCCATTGGTCAGCATGGTCACGTGCATGACTTCCACCACATACTTTCCCGGTACTGCCAAGCAGGCCGAGTATCAGGAGATCCGCGCGGGAAAGTGCCATGTGGCACCGGAGCGTGTCTGTGCGTTTGACCGCCATGTTGCTGCCGGGGCAGCGTATGAGTCGTTAGTCAGGGATGTTCGGACGTTCTTTCTGCACCAGCGAACCGCATCACCCCTTTTTGCATGAGGAGAGCAAACCGGTTGGTACAGCCTCTTGTATCTTTCCTGCCACGCGCCCCTGCACTGCCCGCGTGGAGCGCGCCGACAAGTTATTGCTGGCTTGTTACAGGTCATGGGGTACAGCACGATGATCGTGTTCATCTCGGATAACGGGATAGCATTTCCCGGGGCCAAGACAACGCTTTGTGGACTGGGTATGCACTTGTTGTGCGTGGTACGCAGCTCCTGCAACCTGCGATGCCAAGGGCCTTACGGACACCCTGCTGAACTTTGCCGGGATAATGCATGAAGCGGTGCACGGGCGCAGTTTCAGGAATGCTGTGGCGGCCCCGAGGGTCTGTGGCTCGCACACCTTTCGTGAGGTGTACCCTATGTGCGCAGTACAAACCGGCGACGCAAGCTTGTCTGGAGTATTGCACACGGCCTTCCTTTGCCAGCGACCTGTATGCTTCTGAGGCATGGCAGGCTGTGTTGATTCCTCATGCGCTACGGATATCGGCGGGTCGAGGACTGTCTGCGGCGGCCATGCTCTGCATTGTACGATCTGGAAGCTGCCTCCACAAAGTCAACAACCTTGCTGCGGAGACCAGTCTCCCGATCCACTCCAAGCAGAGCTTCGAGCTTTTCAGGAGTGCGCCGGGGAATCCGTGGACTGCGAAATGGACCTGCAAATGACTGCCACCTGCTCATGAACCGACTGCTTACACTGACCTTGTTCGCACTCTTCGCGGCTTCCTGTGATTCGGGAGGCGAGGAAGCTCACCAGCCCCAGCCGAACATACTCTGGATAACGGGAGAGAACTTCAAGCTCGATTTCGGCATCTATGGCGCATCGGGTGTTCACACGCCAAATATAGACTCGCTGGCTCGCAGTGGCATGCGGTACACGCGGGTGTTTGCGACATCACCTGTATGTGCACCCAGCCGGTCGGCGTTCTTTACCGGCATGTACCAGACGACAGCGGATATGCACAACATGCGCTCGCATCGTGATGACGATTATCGGCTTCCCGACGGTGTGCGGCCTCTTACACACTGGCTGAGCGACGCTGGCTACTATACAGCGAACATCAGCATGATTCGGGACAGCACGGTCGGTACCGGCAAGCTGGACCTGAATTTTGTGAATGAGGGGCCACTGTACGATACCGAAGACTGGGCAACGCTCAAGGCCCATCAGCCTTTCTTTGCGCAGATTAACACGCCAGAGGCCGAATACGACATCTACGACCGGATGTCGGCCGGAAAGAAGCGTGTTCCCTGGGTTGGCGAGGAGTGGCACCCCAAGATCGCTACGCCAGAGAATGTGACGCCGCCTCCCTATTATCCGGATCACGACATTACGCGCGAGGAATGGGCACGCTACCTGAACAGCGTCTCCGGGATGGATATGCGTATTGGCTGGGTCCTTGAGCAGCTTCGCGAAGAGGGCCTGGACGAAAACACGATCGTCGTGTTCTTTGCTGACAATGGGCGTTTGGAAGCGAGAGGCATCCACTGGGTTTGGGACACCGGGCTGCACGTGCCTTTGATCATCTATTATCCGGACGGAGTGCATGCACCGCCGCAGTTCGAACGGGGCGGCGTAAACGAGGACGTTGTCAGTCTTCTGGACCTTACGGCCACCACGCTGTGGATGGCGGGGGTAGAGCGTCCGGCCGGCATGCAGAGTCAGCGCTTTCTGGGCGAGGGTGCGGACCCGCCGCGCGAGTACGCGTTTAGTGCCCGGGACCGCATAGACGAAACCGTCCTGCGCCTGCGCTCAGTACGAGGGTCACAGTACCACTACATACGCAACATCGTGGGAGGCGAGGGTTTTCCGACTCTTAACCGGTACAAAGAGAAGTGCTTTCTGGTAAAGCCACTCATGCGCAGGATGCACGAGGAGGGAAAGCTGTCCGGCCCTGCTGCGGCGCTTTGGGCCCCGTTCCCGGAGGAGCAATTGTATGACACTGAGGCAGATCCGCATGAGATCAGCAACCTGGCTGCTGATCCTGAATATGCCATGGTGCTGGACAAGATGCGTGCTGCGCTGGATACGTGGATCGTGGAAACAGAAGACCGTGGTGCGTTTCCTGAGCCCGACTCTGTTGTGGTGCCCTTTGTACAGGAGATGCACGACTGGTTTGGCACGCCTGACTGGCACATCATGCGAGAGTAGGCAGCTTGCGGTGCACTTGGGCCGCGTGTTCGGCTGCCTGCCGACTGGTGCCGGCAGGGGTGAGGACTGGTGCAAGGCTTCCCGCTGCCTGCTTGAAGGGAGCGGGCGGATTTTGTATAATGGCTGAGATTGCACTGGCTTGTATATGATTCATTCGTCTTTGGTTAGCGCTGTCATGCTGCTGCTGTGCCACCTTGCGTGCGCGCAGGATGCACCGCGCCCCACACAGACCGTGAAGCTGTTTGTCCCTTTCCTGGAGTCTGAGCCTATCATTGATGGCGTTCTGGATGACTGGATGGACCATGCGTTTAACGATGGAACGTGGGACATCAACCGCCTTCGCCATACCTTCTGGTATGATGAAGGTCGCCGCAACCGCCTCACGGACCACGGCGAGAGCGGTCACCCTGATGATGACCTCAGCGCCAGATACTACGTGGCCTGGGATAAGACGTACCTGTACTTCGGTGCTATCGTTAAGGACAACGTCAACGATGTGCAGGCGCCAGACGGGGCAGCCAAGGCATGGTACTTCCGGGACAGCATCTGTTTCTTTGTAGAAGCGCCGCGAGACGAGGCGCCGGAGTTTTTCGGGCAGGGGGATAACGCTTTCTGTTTTACGGCCGATGTGAAGCGTCCGCCACATGCAGCCTGGTGGCGGCACGGGGCAGCCGGCGAAACCTATCTGGAAGAGCCCATACCAGCCGATGCGGTAGACTATGTGCTGATTCTTGACGGGGCGGACTTCGTGCTGGAAGCCCGCGTAGCGATGGCGCCTACGTTAGGGGTCAGTGATCCACGCTGGCAGCCCCCACAGATCGGCGACCTGTACGGGCTGGAGATCGTTCACTGCGATCCCGATGGCGGTCCTTATGGCGGGCATTTTATGATCTATGGCACCGGTGACGACGATGCCACTTGGGCGCGCATGGTCCTGGTAGGACCTCAGGCCCCGATTGAGCGCCGCAGCGAATAGGCACGACGTATTCTCATCATTAACATCCCTTTCTGGTATGAAGACACGCTTTTTCTTTCTTTCAGGGCTTCTTTCACTCACAGCCTTTCTCCCGGCCAGCGCGCAGGAGGAAGCGGCCCCCTTCATGGGCCGCTGGGCGCTGCACCTGCCTGGCGGTGCCGGGTGGCTGGAGGTCCATGATCGCCACGGCTTCATCGATGCGTCATTGCTATGGTATGGTGGCAGTGTCCTCCCTGTGGCGGGTATCAACATATCCGACGGCATCCTCACGGTCACGCGTGTAGCGTCCTTCACACGCACGGCAGCCGATGGTGGAGAGCGCAGACACACCATCACAAACCGCTTGGAGATAAAGCCCAGGGACGGGACGCTGGTGGGTACTGGGTATTTTCCTGCTCGCTCCGGGATCGGACAGACTGTCGTGGAGTTCACTGGCGAGCCCATCCCGGACTTGCCGCCTGCACCGGACATGTCCACGGTTGAATACGGTGAGCCGATGGAGCTTTTCAACGGAGTGGACCTCACAGGCTGGTCTTTGACCAATCCAAACCAGGTGAATGGCTTCATCGTGGAGGATGGCGTGCTGATCAATGACCCGATCCAGCCTGACAACGGGAGCCGCATCCGTTACGGCAATCTGCGTACGGACGAGACTTTCGAGGACTTCAGGCTAACACTGGATGTCAGTATTCCTGCCGGCAGCAACAGCGGCGTGTATCTGCGCGGAATCTATGAAATTCAGGTAGCCGATACGTACGGCAAGCCGCTGAATTCACACAATATGGGAGGTCTGTATAGCCGTATAGCGCCGAGCGCCGCCGCTGAAAAGCCGGCCGGTGAATGGCAGACGTTTGATATCATACTCTACAAGCGCCACCTTACTGTTGCGCTTAATGGCATCACCATCATAGACAACCAGCCAGTGCTGGGCGTAACCGGCGGGGCACTCACCGCTGATGAGTCCAAGCCAGGACCCATTTATCTTCAGGGTGACCATGGGCGTGTGCTGTACCGCAACATGGTGCTCACACCTGTTGCTAACTAGAAGTTCTCGTGGCGCAGGTCTTTTCGGTTTCAAGACGGAGTTTTCTAAAGATGAGTGCGGCTGGCGGGGCGGTGCTCAGTCTGGGCGTGGAGTCTGCGCCGGCACAGCCGCGCCGGGTTGCCCCAAGTGATAAGATCACCGTTGGGTTTATCGGAGCTGGAGCGCGTGCGCACGGCCTTGTGGAGGCCTTCAAGCTGTTCCCGGAGGTTGAAATCGTTGCTGCATGTGATGCATACACAGGACGGCTGGAGCGAATAAAGGCCCGTACGGGTGGGCGAGCTGAGACGTACGCTGATTATCGGGAGATCATCGGGAGGGCCGACATTGACGCAGTGGTGATATCCAGCCCGGATCATTGGCACCACAGGCACGCAGTTGATTCGCTCAATGCAGGCAAGCACACATACATCGAAAAGCCGATGACATGGGCCGTGGACGAGGGTCTGGATATCATTGCAGCACAGGAGCGAAACAGCGTGGCGGTTCAGGTAGGCAGTCCCAATCCAAGTGGCATTCTTATTCAAAAGGCGCGGCAGCTGATCAAGGAAGGCAAGATCGGCCAGGTCACCATGTTGCGTGCCTCGGTCAACCGCAACACGGCATCGGGAGCATGGATTTACCCCATCCCGCCGGACGCTTCCCCGGAGACTGTGGACTGGGACCTCTTCCTGGGTCCGGCACCGCGGAGAACTTTCAGCCCGGAGCGCTTTTTCCGCTGGCGCTGTTACAAGGACTATTCCGGTGGGATGGCTACGGATTTATACGTGCATGTCTGTACGAGCATTCACTACGTGATGGATGTTCCCATGTCTGAAAGCGTTATGGCGATGGGGGGTTTGTACCGCTGGAAGGAGTCGCGCGACGTACCGGATACCATTAACGCCTCTCTGAAGTACCCCGAGGGTTTTCTGGTAAGCCTGAGTGGCACATTCGGAAACCAGAGAGGCGGTGCGGGTCCCATGCGAATCATGGGTACAGAGGGTACGCTCGTGCTGGGGAGCACCTTGCGATTTATTCCCGAGATCGTCAACGAGAGTAATCAGTGGGTTGTGGAAAGCTGGCCTGAAGCACTTGCCGAAGCCTACTACAGGGATCCGGCGATTCGTTATGAGGAGATGCCCGGTACACGCTCTGCCGGCGTCGTTTCGGGTGAAGAGCAGTACCGGGCTGAGGGTGAGGGAAGCCTCGCAGTGCATATCAGGGAGTTTCTTGCCGCCGTCAGGGATGGTACACATACGGTTGAGGACTCGATGGTCGGCCACCATGCAGCTGCTTGTGCGCACATGATCAACCTGTCGCTGGATCGTGAAGCAGTGGTTCGATGGGATGCCGCGCGTCACACACTGGCAGCAGGATAGACCGGCCTCTTGCATCAAGATCATCGGAGCCTGGTCAAGTTCCAGTAATGCGGTAGCTTGGAGTTTGTTGGTGTGCGGGAGCAGGCTTGGGGCTTATCATGGCATGCTTCCATTGCGAAGTAGCGCGGGCCCGTCATCCACGTCTCATTCCACCAGTAGCGCACCCATCAGGCGCTTGGCGGACGCTGCGTTCGGAAAGATGCGAATCACGCGCTTACCCGATACTTCCAGGGAAGCGTCAATACAGCCGTTACCTCATCCAGGCGCCGCTATGGCAACTGATCATATGCATTACCAGGTTATCCCCGTAGCTTGTATCCAATAATGAGTGATATCCGTGCAGCAGCCACTGTTTCTTTTGGGTTTGCAGTGCTATACAGATCAATACCAAAGCCCAATTCTCGCAACGGCATAAACATGAGCTGAATATTTCCTGATAGCCCTAAAGCAATATCATAGTCATTTCCAAAATTAAACGAAAGACCCGTAAAAAGAGCCACTCGGACATATCTTCTCAACCTCCCCCTTCCCCAATAGATATTTGTAGACCTGATTTCATCATTGGTAAATAGATCGACTACAAAATCAAGTCGCACTTGATAAAGGGTTTTTCGTCCCCAGTTATAACTGATACCCATACCAACGTCATAGGGTGTGACGGGACCCAGAAAGCTTGCAAAGGTAATCCAGCTGTAGCTTCGGGTTTTGGAGGTATCCTGCTTTTGTGCGCATACCGCCCCAGGGAACAGCATCACTATAAGTAGTACCAGTGATGATATCGATATCCTAACAGAATTCATTGGAATTCCTGTCTATTTCACTAATAAAATAGAGTGAGTGGCTCTGTAATTACTCGTTATAAGCGTATAGAAGTACAGACCACTCGGTAGCGAAGATGCGTCAAAAGAGATCTCGTGCGTTCCTTTCGTGAAAGTGCGATTTGCCAGCTGTTGCACCATGCGACCTGCAACATCATAGACGCTTAGTGATATCTTCATGGTCCATGGCACCGTGAATGAAATCACAGTCGTTGGATTGAAAGGATTTGGGTAGCTGCTAGACAAAATTACGTTTGGAGAGGAAGCATCACGAATATCGACAGTCCCGTCGGCACGACGCACGATCGTGCGCAGCGCCGCGTTCGCCTCCAGCGTCGTGGCATCCACACCCAGCGTCTTGCCACTGAGCAGACCTGACTCCTGCAGCAGCGCCAGCACATGACCAAACACCGCCGCGTGCGCCTCCACGCTCAGACGCTTGCGCGTCTTGGACAGCGTCGAATGCTCGGGCGGGTTCTCCG
>JAAXGV010000122.1 GCA_012271185.1 Rhodothermales bacterium | reverse complement strand
AGTCAAGTCCCAATCGTGCTGTAAAAACGCAACAGCGAGACAGGGACACAACCGAAGGGAAAAGCGTGGATTCACGATGGAGCTCTCTCCCGAAGAGATGTCCCCCGCTCGCGCAGATGGGCTGTGTTGACCTCGAACAGCCACCGGACCGTATCATGCGCTGCCAGAGAACCTGCAAAAGGTGGTTTCATCCGGCACCGTACCGGGGATGATGAGGGCAAACTTACGCACTACCCGGACATACATGTCCTCCATTGCTGCTGCATGAAACAGACGCGCAGTGGTATCAGGAGCCATCTGTTGCCTCGTTCGGGGTAGTCACCACCAGGGGAGCTACCAGTTTTTTCCACAGCCTCCATTTAATTGCCGGTGCTAGCGGGTGTGTGTTTCCTGCGACGGCTCTCGTACTTCGAGGTCTGCAGAACCATGCTGCACTGTGGGGGTTTTGCTGGTTTGCACTAACATCAGTCTCTAGCTTCGGACTTGTTACGGGAATTCCTTAGTGTCATGACCAGGCACACGGCCGAAGGCAACCCTCATGCCGCCCGCGCGCTTCACCACAGTGCGGGGGTGGTTTCACGGCCAGCCAGACTGCACCCGCACAGCAAACACTGCCTGCACGCCAGAAGACTCAGCGCGGCGACGGCTCCTGGCAGTCGTTATCCCAAGCGTCGTGCTCCCCGCGGAACTTGCGTCAGATATGAATCACCCGCCCCCTGCCATCATTCTATTGCCCACACTGTCCGAGCTCCTGACCATGGCCAGTCTGGTACCGTCTTTGGCAGCTTCTTGGCCGGCATGCAGGTTAGACAGCGGCAGCTCCCTTGGACAGACCGGCACGGATGGAGGCCGGAATGTATTCGCCATTGTTTCCCGTCACGGCAGCCTGTGTGCCGCACAGGCTTTTTCAATATCTGACGAAATACGCGGAAGACTCTGTGGAAAGCGAGCAATTAGGCGCTAGTGTCGTAACTTTGCGCCGGCTGGTCCCAACTCCCAACGGTGCCTCATGCCGCAAATCTTTGCCAGGAAAGTCAACGCACTGCCGCTGCTGTCCCTTGCAGGGGCGCTCCTCGGCGGCGTAGCTGCAGTGGTCTTCGTGTGGTACTACTTCTCTCCTGAGTACACCGACGTTGGATACGCCCCGGAACAGCCAGTACCGTACAGCCACCGGCTGCACGTTGACCAGCTTGGCATGGACTGCCAGTACTGCCACAGCTTCGTCAAGGTGGCTGACATCTCAAACGTGCCTGCCACGGAAACGTGCATGAACTGCCACACGGTGGTCAAGCCCCAGTCGCTTGCTCTGGCCAGTGTACGCGAAAGCTGGGCTACTGACGCCTCCATCCCGTGGATCAAGGTGCACCAGCTTCCCGACTACGCCCACTTCAGTCACGCCATTCACACCAACAGTGGCGTAGGCTGCGAAACGTGTCACGGCCGGATCGATCAGATGGATGTGGTCCGACAGGAGGAGCCACTGTCCATGGGCTGGTGCCTTGAATGCCATCGCGAGCCGGAACAGTATCTGCGGCCTAACGAAGAAATCACAACGATGGGATATATCCAGAGCAGCGACTTCGTGGAACGCAACCTGGAGCGTATCCGCACAGAAGGTGTTCACCCCCCTACGAACTGCAGCGCGTGCCACTATTAGCATGATTGCCCTTCCAATAGTCGAGGCGCCTGCTGCTGCTGCAAACATCAGGGCATGGCGCAGTCTGCCACATCTGAACCAGGAGGACGGCTATGCCGAAATGGTTCAGGCAGAGTTTCTGCCAGGTGCAAGTGACCGCCCGGGTGACACCTCCCGCAGGCATTTTCTGCAGATCCTGGGCGCCTCCATGGCGATGGCTGGTCTGGCTGCATGCCGCCGGCCTGCCGAGCGCATCATGCCGTTCGCCGATCGGCCCGAAGAGCTGATACCCGGCATCCCGCTGTACTATGCGACCGCGATGCCGCATCGCGGCAGTGTGGAGCCGGTCTTGGTGAAGAGTCACGATGGCCGCCCCACCAAGGTTGAGCCCAATCCGGGGCATCCTGCTGCCGGGGCAGGGACAAGCGTCTTTGCACAGGCTTCCATCCTGAGCCTGTACGATCCGGACCGCTCACGCTTCGTGCAGCGGGCAGGCAGCAACACCACCTGGGATGAATTCCTGCTGCTGTGTCAGCGCATGAGCCGAGGGAACCGGCGCATCGTTGTCCTAGGCAGAGAGACATCTTCGCCCACCGAGTTGGCGCTTCGCAGCAGACTGCTCCAGTCCTTCAGCAACGCGTCCTGGGTCATGTATCGGCCTGAGGGCGCACACAATGAGGCACTGGGACTGCAGGCGGCCTTTGGGCAGCGCCTGCGTGCACAGTACAACTTTGGTCAGGCTGCGGTGATTGTAAGCCTGGATGCCGATTTCCTGGGGCCAGCGGCACGCAACACGATGCAGGCTAACGACTCCTTTGCCCAAGGACGGCGGCTTTCTTCTGCTCAGGATGAAATGAGCCGTCTGTATGTGGTGGAAAGCACATACTCCACCACCGGTGCCATGGCGGATCACCGCTTGCGCATGGCTGCGGCTGACATCGGAACGTTTGCCAACAGCCTGGCAGCTGAACTCGGCATCATAGCGCCTGAACTCGCCGCACCCAATGAAGCAGCAAGCCTGATAGCATCAGACCTGCAGCGCGCCGGCGCAAGGGGCATCGTCCTGGCCGGCGAGCACCAGCCGCCGGAAGTACACACGCTCTGCGCAGCAATAAACAGCGCGCTTGGGTCCGTTGGAACGACGGTTACGCTGTTTGACACGAACGAACCTGCTGACAACACTGACCTGTCTGCCGTGGTGGAAGACATGCAGGCGGGCAACGTGGATATGCTGCTGATGCTGGGTGTCAACCCGGTTTATGACGCACCACCGGAACTAGACTTTGCCGGTGCACTCTCGCGTGTGGGAGACTCAGTCCATGTAGGCTTGCACATTGACGAAACAGCGCAGGAATCGACCTGGCACGTACCGCAGACGCACTACCTGGAGGCTTGGGGCGACGGACGCGCTTTTGATGGCACCCTGTCTGTCATACAGCCGCTCATAGCGCCGCTGTACGCCGAGGCCAAGAGTCATATGGAGGTGCTCAGCGCCCTTGTCGCTGGCACCGCACGCTCCGGCTATGACCTTGTCCGCGAAACGTGGCAGCCCATACTGGGCACACGGTTTGAACCGCGATGGCGCGAGGTGATCCATGACGGGTTCCTGCCTGGAACAGGCTATGCGGCCGTTGTGCCTGAAACATTGCCGGTGCGGCCGGCCAACGCCGGATTCGGGGACCTTGATGTGGTATTCAGACTGGACCCCACCGTCCTTGACGGAAGCTTCGCCAACAACGCTTGGTGCCAGGAGCTTCCGGACCCGGTTACCAAGATAGTCTGGGACAACGTAGCAGTGATGAGCCCCAAGACCGCCGAAGCACTGCACGTCACGGCCAGATACAACAAGGGCCGCTATGACGTGGATGTGGTGACGGTCACGGCAGGCGACCAGAGCGTGGAGCTGCCGGTGTGGATCCTTCCGGGACATGCGGACCGGTCCATTTCCGTGTACCTCGGCTACGGCCGCAGCATGGCAACGCACCGGCCCACACGCCACACGCCTGTCTGGGATACCGGCGATAAGACCGACATATACGGCCAAGGCGCACTCTGCGCAGGCATTGGGCAGAACGTGTCCGTGCTGCGTGACAGGCATGCGACCGCTATCCGCAGCAGCATCACAGTTACGCCGACCGGGCGCAAGTACCGCATCGTCACCACGCAGGATCACGGCGCCCTGGATGTGGACGCACGGCCGCTGGTCCGCATGGATACGCTGAACGCATACCGTGACAATCCGGCTTTTGTCTTGGAGCATGAAGCGCCGACGCCTGGCAGCATCGAGAAAACCAGATTTGAAGATTACCCCACCCTCTGGGAAGAGAACCATCCTGCCAACGATCCCTCCTTCAAGGACAGCAGCTACTTCCGGAATCAGTGGGGCATGGTTATTGACCTGAACACGTGCACGGGCTGCAACAGCTGCATCGTCGCCTGCCAGGCGGAAAACAACGTGCAGGTCGTAGGCAAGACCGAAGTAGGTAACGGGCGGGAACTGCACTGGCTCAGGCTGGACCGTTACTTCATCAGCAGCGGCGACGACCAGCTTGCAGAGAATCCCCAGATGGTTCTCCAGCCTATGCCATGCCAGCACTGCGAAAATGCTCCTTGCGAATCGGTATGTCCGGTTGCAGCTACCGTGCATTCGCCGGACGGCACCAATCAGATGATCTACAACCGCTGCATTGGTACGCGCTACTGTGCCAACAACTGCCCGTACAAGGTGCGCCGTTTCAACTACTTCAACTGGTCCAAGCACATTCCCCCGACGGTGCAGATGGCACAGAACCCGAATGTGTCCGTGCGCTCCCGCGGAGTTATGGAAAAGTGCTCCTTCTGCGTGCAGCGTATTCGCGGCGCCCAAAAGCAGGCCAGGCTGGAAGGGCGGCTTCTTGTCCGCGACGAGGTGGTCACGGCCTGTCAGGCCGCATGCCCTTCCGGCGCCATCACATTTGGTGACCTCAATGATGCGCAGAGCAGCGTATCGGTACAGCGCAGCAACGCGCGCAGCTATACGATGCTTGCTGAGCTTAACATCCGGCCCCGGGTTTCTTATCTGGCCCGCGTACGCAACCCCAACAGTGCACTGGAGCTTGCTTAAAGGAACACGTGGCTGAACCCGCAACACTTGCTCCGCCCCACCAGGAGGCCCCGCTGGTGACCGGCAACCTGGGGATGCACGAGATCACCCAGCTGGTATCGTACCACACGGAGAAGCGCCCCCCAAGCACCTGGTACATGGCTTTTGCCGTGTCCTCTACGCTGCTGGCCGTACTGCTCCTGATGATCGCCTACCTCTTCTGGAATGGCGTGGGAGTCTGGGGCAACAACAATCCGGTAGGCTGGGGCTGGCCGATCGTCAACTTCGTTTTCTGGGTTGGTATTGGACATGCGGGCACGCTCATTTCGGCGATCCTGTTCCTGTTCCGGCAGCGCTGGCGTACCGCCATCAACCGCAGTGCAGAAGCAATGACGCTCTTCGCGGTTATCTGCGCCCTGCTCTTCCCGACCATTCATGTGGGGCGTGTCTGGGTGATATACTGGACGCTGCCCCTGCCAAATCAGATGGAGATGTGGCCGCAGTTCAAGAGTCCGCTGCTATGGGATGTCTTTGCAGTCAGCGTGTACTTCACGGTCTCGCTGATCTTCTGGTATGTGGGTCTGATCCCTGACCTAGGCACACTGCGTGATCGCGCACGGTCTGCCATACGGCGCCGGGTCACCGCCTTCTTTGCACTGGGATGGACCGGCGCCAACCGGCACTGGCGCAACTATGAAAGAACCTACCTGATCCTGGCGGCGCTGGCTACCCCGCTTGTCCTTAGCGTTCACTCGGTGGTGTCCTTTGACTTTGCCGTGTCCATAGTGCCCGGATGGCACACCACCATCTTCCCCCCCTACTTCGTGGCCGGAGCGATCTTCTCCGGCTTTGCCATGGTGATGACATTGCTCATCATCGCACGCAAGGTGTATGGCATCCGAAACATCATCACCTTGGATCACCTGGACAGGATGGCGGTCATTATCCTGGTGACCGGGACCATGGTGGGGTTTGCGTATATCACCGAATTCTTTATTGCATGGTATTCCCAAGTCGAGTACGAGCAGTATGCCTTCCTGAACAGGGCTACCGGGCCGTACGCCTGGGCGTATTGGATCATGATGTCATGCAACCTGCTGTTTCCGCAGTTTTTCTGGATCCGGCGGCTGCGCCGCAGTATCCCGTTCTTGTTTGTGACCTCTATTGTGGTCAACATCGGGATGTGGTTTGAACGGTTTGTGATCACCGTGATCAGCCTGCACCGCGACTTCCTGCCCTCCAGCTGGGACTACTTCAACCCGACGATTGTTGATGTCCTTACCTTGGCCGGCTCCTTCGGGCTGTTTCTGACGCTCTTCCTGATCTTCCTCCGCTTCCTTCCCATGGTGGCGATGGCAGAGGTCAAGATGGTGCTGCCCGAAGCGGATCCGCATCACTACGATGACCATCACGACAGCTAGATCCGATCCTGGCATGCTCACGAAACTCATCCGGAACGTCAAAGCTACGATGGGCATCTACGAGGTCCGGAAGGATCGCGTATATGGACTTCTGGCAGAGTTTGAACACCCGGGTGCGCTGCTCCAGGCAGCCAGGAAGGTTCGTGAGGCGGGCTACCGCCACTTTGACACGCACAGCCCCTTCCCCATCCACGGCATGGACAAGGCCATGGGGCTTGGGCAGTCCAAGGTCGGCTATATCGCGTTCCTGGGAGGCGCAACGGGGCTGGCACTGGCGACCTGGCTGCAGTGGTGGACCAGCGCAGTTGACTATCCGATCAACATCAGCGGCAAGCCGTTTTTTGCTTTTGAGCCTTCTATCCCGATCATGTTCGAGCTGACGGTGCTGTTCTCCGCGCTGTTCGCAGTCGGAGGCATGCTGCTCTTGAACGGGCTCCCGCGCCCCTACAATCCGCTGTTCTACTCGCGCAGCTTCGCTCGTGTGACGGACGACGCTTTCTTTCTCCATATCGCTGCGAGCGACCGGCAGTTCAACCTTAAGCATACGGAAGCCTTTTTGCGCGGTGCTGGCGCAAAGAGCGCGGAGGTAATTCATGACCACGGATACTCACAGCTGCATGCGTAGGGCATCGTACATAGCCGTGCTCTGCGGGCTGATCATGACAGGCTGCCGCGGCCGTGTCACAGAGAAACCGCCGATCCATATCAATCCCAACATGGATGCTATGGAGCGGTTTGAGGCACAAGAGGAAAACCCCTTCTTTGAGGATCGCCGCGCCATGCGTCCACCTGTGCCTGGGACCGTTGCACGCGGCATGCTGCGTGCTGACACCCATTTCTTCACAGGGCGGGATTCTGCGGGTGCCTTTGTCGCGGTGATGCCCGTAACACGGAGCTTGGCTTTGTACCGGCGCGGTCAGGAGCGCTACAACATCTATTGTGCCGTGTGCCACGGCAAGGCCGGTGACGGCCAGGGCATCGTGATGAGGGGCGGCTATGGCTTTGCACCCGTGGGGTTTCATGACGACCGGCTCCGATCGATTGAAGATGGCTACTTGTTCGATGTTATCACACGCGGTGTGCGGACGATGCCCGGGTATGCGCAGCAGATCGCCGTAGCTGATCGCTGGGCTGTTGCAGCCTATGTGCGGGCCCTCCAGCGCAGCCAGCACGCAACCGCATCGGATGTGCCGACTGACATACTCTCTGAGCTTAGCATTACTCCCTGAGCCTGTGGCTGACACGCTGCAAAGCACCCCTATCCTGATGAAGCTCATCGACACGGTGGCGCCGACTCGCGGTGGTGTGCTTGCCCAGTACACATGGAAAGGCACCACCAGAGCCTACCTCATTCCAATGCTGCTGGGCATCGCGCTGCTTACGGTCAGCACCACCGTAGGCATGTCGGAAGGCTTTCGGGAACAGTTCTATTTCTCTTACCTCGTGGGGTGGACCTTCTGCCTCTCCCTGGCGATCGGGTCCCTCTTTGTTGTGCTCATCAAGCACCTGACCCACGCATCGTGGATTGTGGCACTCAGGCGCATTCCGGAGGCGCTGGCTGCTTCGTTTCCGCTGCTCGCACTCTTGTCACTCCCGATCCTGGTGGGACTGTTCGATGATCACGGTCTCTACCACCATTGGAGCGTTGAGGGAATCGCAGATCCTGCAAGCGATCGCTACGACGAGGTCCTTGCCGGCAAGGTCGCATACCTCAACAAGCCGTTTTTTCTGGCCCGGTTCGCCTTCTATTTCCTCATCTGGACGCTAGTATCGTCAAAGCTTTGGAGGCTGAGCCTGCGGCAGGATATCGGTGGCGATCCCACCATCGCAGGCAAGCAGCGCAGGGTCAGTGCCTGGGGCCTGCCGCTGGTAGGCGTAACCATGGCGTTTGGCAGCTATGACCTCCTGATGTCGCTGGATCCGCACTGGTTCTCCACCATCTTTGGTGTCTACTTCTTCGCCGGTTCCTTTATGGCAGCCTTTTGTGTGATCGCGCTGGCATGCATGAGCCTGCAGCGGGCCGGCATGCTGCGCGGCATCGTGACACGGGAGCACTACCACGACCTGGGCAAGCTCATGTTTGGCTTCGTCGTGTTCTGGGCTTACATCGCGTTCAGCCAGTACATGCTGTACTGGTA
>JAAXGV010000126.1 GCA_012271185.1 Rhodothermales bacterium | reverse complement strand
GTCGTCTTGCCGGCGTCAATATGGGCCATGATCCCAATATTGCGCATGCGGCTAAGCGATATGTCTTTCGCTGGCTTCACTGGCAGCTAGAACCTGAAATGCGCAAACGCTTTGTTGGACTCCGCCATGCGGTGCGTATCGTCCTTCTTCTTTATGGAACCGCCTTCGCCGTTTGACGCTGCCAGAAGCTCATTCGCGAGGCGGATCGCCATGGCACGATCCGGACGGTTTCGTGCAAACTGGATAATCCACCGGAATGCCAGCGCGGTCCTGCGATCTGCCCGCACCTCAATAGGCACCTGGTACGTCGCTCCGCCTACCCGGCGGCTGCGCACCTCTATGAGTGGCGCCACATTGCTCACCGCCTTGTGGAAGACCTCCACCCCCGCATTGCCCGTCTTTTCCTCAATGTAGTTGAACGCATCGTACACGATACCCTCGGCAACGCCCTTTTTGCCATCCTTCATGATGTAGTTGATGAAGCGCGCCACTGTGGCATCACCATACTTTGGGTCCGGGGTCACGGAACGCCTTTCTGCTGACCGTCTTCGCATACGCCAGATCCTGTCAAAAAAGACGCCGTGCCCTCATGCGTGACACAGCGTCGCCTTACTGCCTATGGTCTTTGCTTTCTGTTACCGTTTGGGGCGCTTGGTCCCGTACTTCGACCGGGACTGCAGCCTGTCGTCCACACCCGAGGTGTCCAGTGCACCACGCACAATGTGATATTTCACGCCTGGCAGATCCTTCACCCGGCCACCCCGCACCAGCACTATCGAGTGCTCCTGAAGGTTGTGTCCTTCCCCTGGGATGTACGCGATGATCTCGATCTGGTTGGTGAGCCGCACCTTGGCCACCTTCCGCAGCGCGGAGTTAGGCTTTTTTGGCGTGGTCGTGTATACACGTGTACACACTCCCCGCCGCTGCGGATTGCCTTGGAGCGCCGCCGCCTTCGTCTTGCGAAGTTTCGGGCGACGCCCCTTCCGTACGAGCTGCTGTATCGTCGGCACAGTTTCTAGTATCTACGTGTCAGGGGCGGTTCTGGGTCTGCGCTAGCCTTCCAAGATAAGCCTTATACGCGCATACATGCAAAACCATTCTTGAAGACTCTGTTAAATGAACCCTATCAAGGTGAAGCCACCTCGGACTCAGCCTGCCCGTTGCTGCCGGACGCGGGCGATCCGCTGGCGGCCCCCTTCTGCTGCCCATTCAGCGAGACATATTCTCCGTAGGGCCGCTCGCCCAGAACGCGAACTAGATCGGCCGGTCCCAGCACCTCCTGATCCAGGAGAAGCCGGGCCAGCTCTTCAAGCTTGTCATGCTTGGCATTAAGGAGCGTAAGGGCACGGGTACGCACGTGCTCAATGAGCTCCTTGACCTCTTTGTCTATAACCTCTGCCAGTGTATCTGAATACGGTTTTTCAAAGACTGGCGCGTCCTTGCGGCCATACAGCATCTTGAAGCTGACGTGGCCGACTTTTTCGCTCATGCCGAAGTCCACCACCATGGCGTATGCGGTCTTGGTGATGCGCTCCAGGTCATTCTGCGCGCCGGTGGACAGCTGCCCAAATATGATCTCTTCTGCGACCCGGCCTCCAATCATCATGGTCATCTGATCAATGAAGGCCTCCCGTGTAGTGATGTACCGCTCATCCGGCAATGACTGCGCATAGCCCAGCGCGGCCAGCCCGCGGGGTACAATAGACACCTTTATCACGGGATCCGTGTGCTTCAGGTACCAGCCGGTGATCGCATGCCCTGCCTCATGGTAGGCTACGATCCGCTTCTCCTCCGGCTTGATCAGCTTGTTCTTTTTCTCCAGGCCCCCAATGATGCGGTCCACCGCCTTCTCGAAGTCTTCCATGGTGACAGACTCCTTGTCCAGCCGTGCAGCCAGCAGCGCAGCCTCGTTGCAGACGTTGGCGATTTCCGCTCCGGCAAAGCCGGGGGTCTGTGATGCGAGCACGTCATGATTCACGTCCTCATGCAGCACCAGCAACCGGGTATGAACCTTGAAGATATCCGCGCGCTCCATGCGGTCCGGGCGGTCTATCAGTATCTGGCGATCGAAGCGGCCCGGGCGCAGCAGTGCTGAGTCCAGCACATCCGGGCGGTTGGTCGCAGCCATGATGATGACACCCTTGTCCGTGTTGAAGCCATCCATCTCCACCAGAAGCTGGTTGAGCGTGTTCTCACGCTCGTCATTGCCCCCCATGATCATGCTCCTGCCACGACTGCGTCCGATAGCATCCACCTCATCTATGAAGATGATGCAGGGCGCCTTTTCTTTGGCCTGCTTGAAAAGGTCCCTTACGCGGGCAGCGCCCACACCGACAAACATCTCCACAAAGTCGCTTCCTGACAATGAGAAGAACGGCACGCCGGCTTCACCGGCGACCGCCTTGCCCAGCAGCGTCTTGCCCGTTCCGGGCGGTCCCACCAGCAGCACACCCTTGGGCAGCACACCGCCAAGCTTGGTGAACTTCTTGGGATTCCGCAGGAACTCCACGACCTCGGCCACCTCTTCCTTGGCTTCGACAAGCCCCGCCACATCGTTGAAGTTAACCACCTGTCCCTGCATCGCATCAAACAGCACGGCCTTGTTCTTGCCGATGTTGAGCACGTGAGAGCCGGGGCTCATGCGCCGCATGATCAAGGCCCACAGAACAACAAGCAGGCTCAGCCCCAGTATCCATCCCAATGCACCGCCAAACCAGCTTTCCTGGTAAGCCACAGCAAAGTCGATGCGGCTGTCGGGATGTTCAGCATTGTAGGCGTCAAGCACTGCTATGAGATCGTGACTGGAGGACTTCGTTGACCGGAACCTGCCCTTCTCCGATGATGCGCCAAAAAGGCTGTTTCCACCTTGGCTCGCGGCTACGACCCCGCCGGATACCGCACGGGGCCCGTAGACACCATCAATGCGCTTGTCATTGGTGATCCTGAGGCTCTCGACATATCCGCCCTGGATATGCTGCAGGAGCATAGAGTACGGGACCTGGCTGGAGCTCGCACCCCGCCACATGAAAACGACCTGGACAAAGAGCAGCCCGAAGATCAGCGCATAAACCCACATCATGAAGCGCCCACGTCCACGCTCACGCAATGGAGAACGCTGGCGCTGCCTTTGCTGCTCGTGGGGATTCATGGCGATCTGCTGTAACCTGCAGCTTGTTGTATACCGCAAACTGCGGACACTTGTTTCTAAATGCCCGCCTTGCGGCGCGAAGCCGCGGGCACGCGCACGATCTCAGCACCCTCAGGAAGCTGGCCCTGCAGCTGCTGCATCGCACTCTGCACCTGTACAAGCGTTTCGAAGAGGCCCACACCCACGCGAAACTCCACACCCCGCCCAACAGCGGCCGAAAAGATGTCTACCGGGTACTGTAGTGTACGTCCGTAGTTTGCGGCAAATGCCCGGACAGCCTCGTGCTGCTGACCTTTGTGGACCACGATGGTGTAGCCTCCCTTCGACCAGTCTATATTACCCAGGCTCGGATCCTGCTGCCCCAAGGCCTGTGCTCCAGGATCGGAAGGTGTCACACCGGCCAGTGGCTCTTTTGCGTACACAGCGTTTCCTGTGGACGGGCGAAGCTGTCTCGGCATTCCGGGGGACCCGCGCGCGGCCGCGATGCTGTCCGCACGCGCACGCTCGTTCGCAGCTATCCGGGCAGCTGCCGTCGCTGCAATGGAGTCCCTGACAGCTGCATAGAGCGAGTCCCTCATCTCCTTAAAGACAACATCCCGCGCCGCAGCCATGAGGGAGTCACTGGCCACCAGCAGCAGTGAGTCATCCGCCGCAGCCAGCACAGCAAGACCCACCACCACCAGGAGCGAGTCCCTGGTAACGGCCAGCAGCGAATCGTTCACCATGACGGAGTCCACGATGGCCATGACCGCCATGGAATCCTGCAGCGCCAGTGAGTCAACCACCGCCAGCGAATCCAGTCGGCGGAGCGAGTCCAGCGGCGCCATGATCTCCGCCCAGCGCTCGTCCAGTGCTGCGATGACACCGCGGGCCGGCCGGGCATACGCACTGCCAGGGTAGGCTTCCGAGAGCATCCCCATCAGCGTATGCAGCTTGATATCCACCGAATCCGGCACCGGCGGCTGTTTTGACTGGCGGATCCAGGCCTGGCTGGCTGCTGGAAGCGGCAGTGGCCCAAACAGGTCCAGGCTGTCCTGGCTGACCCAGTCCATGTAGATGCTGCCTGCGGCCAGGAGTGCCCGGGGCGCCACGGCTGTGGCCGGATACATCTGTGCAGCCTCTATCATACCCTGCATGGAAGCCTCATGACTGCCGGTGCGCCAGGCAGCATGGTGCTCGGTGTACAGGGCCTCGGCAAGGAGCAGCGAATCAGTCACAACGGATTCTACCGGTGCCATGCCCAGGCGCTCTGCGGCCTGTACGGCGAACTGGGTGCCAGGAAACTGCACCACAATCTCCCGGTAAAGGCGGTCCGCACCCAGCCTGTCTCCCAGGGCCCGCTGCACCTCTGCAAGCGCATAATAGGCCCGCTGCGCAATAGGCCGCGTGCCCGATGTTTCAATAACCCGGCGGTACCAGACAGCAGCGGAGTCGTGCATGTTGATGGACAGAAATAGCACGTTACCCAACTCGTACCATGCCTGGGCACGCTTCTCCCGCATCCTGGCCTGGCTGGCCGAGTCCCGCGGAACATCCGACACATCGACAGTGGGCAGCATATGATCAAACCCGGCGGCACGATACAGCCCGTTTCCGGCGCCTGCCTCATCGTCACCTGCCTCCGTAGCCATCACCGCCGCGATGCGGCGCCAGTTTCTGGCCAGCGGCCGATCCCCCCATATGGCAACAAACTCATTACGGGCCAGCTGCATCTGGATTTCGTCGCGATGGTAGAGGAAGCCCATCGCGGCCTGACCTATGTCCTTTCCTTCCGGCAAGTCTCCGAAGCTTTCTATGCCAAGCCCCCGAAAGCCCCTCTCTGCAAGTCTGCGTTGCTCCTCGCGCTCCATCTCGGTCAGCTCTTCTGCCCGCTTCTGCCGCAGCTCCATCACCATGGCATCGAAGGTGCTGTCGTCGAGGCTGCCAACATACAGCAACGAGTCCATGAGCAGAATGCGGTCCATTACGACCGAAAAATCTCCGAAGATGCGGGCCTGTTCATCGCTGTCGGTTATGGCGCCAGGAGCGCTCCGCCCCTCGCCGCGCGACTGCTGGCGTGAGGTGCTGGGGCCCCTGCTCCGCGCAGTGCGGCGCAGGGCAGTCGTGGCGCCCCTGCCCATGGCTGTCGCGGCCGTATCAAAATGGGCTGCCGCATACTGGAAGTCCCGCTCCACATCACGGAAGTACAGCGCCAGCGCATAGTGTACCGGCCCCCTGACTGACATGTCCTTGCCGTCTTCGTCGTAGAGCAGATAGTAGTACAGATCCAGCGCCTCATCGTAGTCACCGAGCACCTGATGCACACGCGCGCGCAGATAGCTGAGTCTCGCCCGGTATTCGTAGTTCTTGTCGTCCCGCTCCATCTTGCGCAGACGCAGGAGGGCCACTTCGGCATTGCCGTGCTCAGCCAGAACCCGTACCGCACTGTACTGCGCCGCGTAGGACAGCTCGTACCAGGGCTTGTACCGCTGCACTTCGTCGTACGACGCCACCGCATCATCATAGCGCTCCAAGGCTTCATAGACCTGCCCCAGAAGAAACTGTGCACGTGACGCCAGGTCGCTGTCCCGGACATGCGGCAGGCCGACTTCCAGCTCCTGGGCGGCTTCATCCCAGTCCCCGCGGGTGACGTGCAGCTCAGCCAAAGCCAGCCGGTATTGCGGTTCCCAGCGGCGGGACAGGTCCTCGCCGGCGAGCGTTGCCTGCAGGTGGTCGTAAGCATCATCGTAAGAACCGCCGGCGATATAGGTGCGGGCAAGCCAGAAGCGCGCCTCATACTTCAGCGGGGAGTCCAGTGCCAGAATCTCACGAAACTTCTGCTCGGCACCGACGAAGTTCAACGTATAGAACCAAGCCTTCCCTATGCAGAGCGTGGCGTCATCGACCCACTTCGAGTTGGGGTGGTCCCGCAGAACATCCGCACATTTCAGGATGGCATCTTCGAACGGTTTGCGCTGCGTTGTTCCCTGCTGGCTTCGCCCGAACAGCGAGATGAACACACTTTGGTCGACCGGAGCGCCCTCAAGGCTGGCGTTGAAGCCGGACACGCCCTCTTCCAAGGCCAGCTCGGCATTGTAGAAGGTATTGTAGTACGCGGAAAAGTTGTCAAGGCGCTGCTTGACAAACGACATCCGGCTGCACCCGCTCATGCAGGCCAGGGCCAGTGCCACCATGCAAAGTCTGCGAATCATGGTACCGGCTATTCGACGCGGTTTACATGCACCATATTCGTGAGGGCCTTTTGTGCCAGGGGCATGCCTGCCGTGATCACGATCACATCCCCCTCCCGGACCAAGCCCTGTTGCATCAGTGTCTTGTGTACTACACGCACCCCTGCATCCGTATGGTGCTGAAAGGGTATCACGAAGCTCTTTGTTCCCCAGAGGATGCCCAGCTGTCCCACGACACTTGGCTGGTCAGTGAATGCATACAGCGGCATGCGTGGCCTGTGCCGCGCGATCGCGCGAGCCGTTGCCCCTGAGCTTGTCAGACATGCAATGGCCACCGCGCCTACATGCGCTGCCAGGTCGCAGGCCGCAAAGCTTACGGCGTCTGTTGTGTCGCTGGTATCGTGCAGGCCATCGGGCAGTCCGCGCTTGGCGCTGGGTATCTCGTACCAGTGCCGCTCCGTGGCCCTGATGATCCGCGACATGGAGCTGACAACCTCGGCCGGATGCCGCCCGACTGCGGTTTCGCCGGAGAGCATGACACAGTCGGTCCCATCCAGGACGGCATTGGCTACATCGCTTGCCTCAGCCCGCGTCGGGACGCGGCTTTCGATCATGCTTTCGAGCATTTGCGTAGCCGTGATCACCGGCTTGCCTGCCACCAGACACTTGTGAATGATGGCTTTCTGGGCGGCAGGCACCTCGCTTATGGACATCTCAATACCCAGATCTCCACGCGCCACCATGATTCCGTCTGACACAGCCAGGATCTGGTCTATGCAGTCCACGGCCTCCGGCTTCTCAATCTTAGCAATGATGCTGGCACGATGGCCGGCCTGACGCAGGTGCTTGCGCAGATGCACAACATCCATTTCGTTGCGTACAAACGAGAGGGCGATCAGGTTGACACCGAGCTCGATGCCCACTGCCAGGTCGCTGGCATCTTTGTCCGTCAGGGCGGGCCCTGTGGTCCGCACACGCGGCAGGTTGACGCCCTTGCGAGAGCGCAGCACACCGCCAACGGCTACGCGGGCGTGCACAGCGCGTCCTTTGATGCGCTCCACGGTGAGCTCCAGGCGGCCGTCATCAATGAGAACGCAGCCCCCGGGCGTGACATCTCTGTCGAGCGCATTATAACTGATGTATATGCGGTCGGCACTGCTTTTCCGTCCGCTGTCGGCCAGGAGAATCACTTCATGCCCTTTCTCCAGCATCACTGCGTCGCCCTGAACAGCGCCAACGCGAATGCGCGGCCCCTGCAGGTCCTGCAGAATCGAAACCTGTCGACCCTGGCGCTCCGCCTCCGCACGAACGTGCCGCGCAGCGCGCCGGTGGGTGCTGTGGGTGCCATGCGAAAAGTTCAGCCGCACCACGTCCGTACCTGCCCGGACAAGGGCAGCAATGGTGTCACGGTCGGCAGACGCCGGACCGAGCGTGGATATGATCTTGGTATGCCGTCGCATGGCTGTTGCGGGCTCAGCAGATACAGTCCTGCTCAATGAGTAAATTAGGGCAACCAGATTGGCATGCTATGACCAGACTCTTATCAATCGCCGCGCTGGTGCTGACACAGCACCAGGCTGCCGCGCAGGAGCGTGCAATCCACTTTCCTGATGTCGCGCCGCATCAGACACTGATTGCGGATCTGCACATGCATACGGTGTTCTCAGACGGTTCCGTATGGCCCAACATACGTGTTGATGAGGCCATTCGCGACGGGCTTGATGCAATCGCCTTGACCGACCACCTCGAGTACCTGCCGCACCGGCACGATATACCGTTTCCCGACCGAAACCGCCCACACGAGATAGCCCGGACCACGGCTGGAAACCGCCCCCTTCTGGTTATCAACGGCTCTGAAGTTACGCGCCGGATGCCGCTCGGACACGTGAACGCAATCTTTGTCCAAGACGCCAACGCCCTGGTGCAGGCAGATTCCCTGGCCGTCTTGCGGGAGGCCAACAGGCAGGGCGCGTTTGTGTTCTGGAACCACCCGAACTGGGTGGCTCAAAACCCGACCGGGCTAGCTGCGCTCACACCGGTGCATGAGGCGCTTATCGCGGAGGGCCTGCTGCATGGGATTGAGATTGCCAATGAGGGCACGTTTTCTGATGAGGCTTTGCGCATCGCGCTTGACAATAACCTGGCGATCCTGGCCACGTCCGACATACACGGCCTGGTGGACTGGCAGTTTGATGTTCCCGGCGGCGGACACCGTCCCGCCACGCTCGTGTTTGCTTCGAACCCTTCCGCGGACGCGGTCCGGGAAGCGCTCATGGCCCGTCGCACGGTAGCCTACTTCAAGCACAGCCTGATCGGGCGCGAAGATGTGCTGGTACCGCTTCTTGAAGCATCGCTTGCTGCCGCTGAGCCGCAGTACGGCCTCGGCACCTCGGTGCTGTCGGTGACCCTCACGAACCGGTCTTCGGCACCATTCACGCTCCGCAACGTGTCCGGTTATACGCTGCATGAGCACACCGACCTCTTCACCGTTCCCGCGTACAGCGATGTGACCATCAAGGTCAAGACCGGCGAGCGGCTGCAGCATGTCACACTGACTTTTGAGGTCTTGAACGCATTGGCCGCACCGGGCACCCATCCCCGGCTTGTCCTGGAGCTTCCTATGCAGTAGCTGTTTGTGCCTTGCGAGGCGGTACTGGACATGCCATGATCACGGGCATTGCTGATCCTGGCTATGTCCACGGACCGGTGATCGCGAGTGTCAGGCCATCCTGCTGCAGGTTGACGAACAGCGTTGATCCGTCCGGCGAAAACACGGAGCCCGCCAGCTCCGAGTCGCTGATGGCGTTGCGCGCGATATGGTACATGGACCCTTCCGGTGTGATGCCAACGAGGTGGTCCTCTCCGCTCCCGTCTTCGCACACCACCACATCACCCCAGGGCGCCACCGTCAGGTTGTCCGCCCGCCTCAGGATATCGGTATGGTCCGCTTCAACAAAAAGCTCCAGACGCTCGACACCCGGCTTGTACCGCCAGATCTGGCCGTTCTCTTCCGGCCCGCCGGAGGTGCAGGCGATATAGATCGTGCCGTCTGCGTACCACATGCCTTCACCGCGGGCAAAGCACGCCGCGCCGCCTTCGAAGCCCCGCAGCCGCAAGTCATTGTCCCGCGGATCCACGTCATTCAGGTCCATCCAGTCAATCATCAGCTCCTGGCCTGCTGAGACGGTCCGAGCTGCCCAGTTGCGGGTGTCCAGGCTCCTGGCCTCACGTGCAACCAGCGCCTGGAGGCGCCCACCCTGAATCAGCTGCCCTGGCATATCGGGGATAAAGCGATAGATCAGGCTTTCGTTGTCGTCTTCGGTGAGGTAGATAATGCCCGTATCGGGATCAACGGCCACCGCCTCATGCCAGAAGCGCCCCATGGCTTTCAGAGGCTCCGGCTGCACGAGCGCTGGCACAGCGCTGGCCGGAACCTCAAAGCAGTAGCCATGATCCTGGGCACACCCCTCTTCCCCCGCACTCACGAAGAACTCCTCACACGTGATCCACGTGCCCCACGGCGTCGGGCCGCCAGCACAGTTACGCAAGGTGCCTGCCAGGCTGAGGTGGTGGGATACCAGCACCTGGCGTCTCGTATCGTACACTGCGGTCGTAACCCCTCCAAGGCAGGGGCGTCCCTCTGTACCGCCGTCATAGATACTGGAGGGATCCAGGCGGCTCAGCCGCGCCAGGTCCGGGCCAAACGCACCCAGACTCCGGTCGCTTTCCAGGTTCAGTTCATGATTTCGGACCAAGATGGTCAGTCCGTCCGGACCTTCAAATGCAGCCATCCCGTCGTGAAGGCCGGGGACGAGCAAGCCGTCACTCATGGTTTCGCCCACCGGGGAAATCACCTTGTAGGTGAACCCGGCAGGCAGGTCAATAATGCCTGCGGGATCCGGAAGAAGGGGGCCATAGCGGTCTTGAGGCTCCGGGGCATTTCCGCACCCGATCAGCGTGTGCAACCCGGCAAAGCCCAAGCCAAATGCGGCCGATGTCTGAAGAAAATGGCGCCTGGAATAATTCATGGCTGTACTTGAAAGATGTGTGCCAGCTTTCTGGTACGAGCACGGTACGCCGCCTGAAACATGTGACCCGGCGTTCCGGGCCCATTACGGCAGCAGCAGCTCTTCCACTAGGCGCAATACCCAGAGGCCAGAGTTCAGGTCCGATGTGTAGATGTTACCCTTGTGGAGCTGCGCACCCCATGCCATGGGCCATCCGGGCACCATGGTCTGATCATCGGTGGTGAGCAGATGGCCCACTTCACGGCCCTGGCGATAGAGGTCGCCGCGCAGCTCACCGGAAATGTCCAACACGCGCAAGCCCCCCTGGTAGTAGCCGACATACAGGCGGTCCCCGTCAGCCCACACATTGTGCGCTCCGGCTCCCGGGACCTCATAG
This sequence comes from Rhodothermales bacterium, assembly GCA_012271185.1. Taxonomy (GTDB): domain Bacteria; phylum Bacteroidota; class Rhodothermia; order Rhodothermales; family Bin80; genus JAAXGV01. The sequence goes on along the minus strand of JAAXGV010000126.1, from coordinate 6,696 downwards.
AAGGCCACCTCCACCGGGTTGTCGATATCGGTCATGTCCAGCACGTGAATGTACCCTGTGGCATCAATCGGTTTGTCCGCATCGAAGCCCGGCGGCCAGATCTCATCACCTACAAAGAGGTAGCGTCCGTGCCGCCACGCAACATGCGTGTTGCCTTGCGGATACGACAGGCGACTCACAAATGCGGGGGCCGCAGGCGTGCCTCCATGGGTGCCGGCACCCACATCAAGGGTCACAACGCCATCGTCCCAGTACGAGAGGTACGCGTAACCATCCTGGACAATAACGTCATGCAGCGTCTTGGACCGTTTGTTCAGACCCCAGCGTCCGACTTCCTCAGGGTTTTCCGGGTCCGCTATATCAATGATATGCATCTCGCCGGTACCGTTGTGGCAGGCATACACCAGGTCGTTTTCTATCCAGACATTATGCACACCACCGGTGACTGAGTCGGTATACTCTGACAGTATCGTGGGATGCGCGGGCACGCTGAGATCCAGTATCACGATGCCGTTGCGGCGGCTGGACGCCCCTTCACGTGTAATCACCGCGAGCCGGTTGCTGGCGTGAATCTTGACATCATTGATGCGGCGGGCGTCGACCTGCACAGAGTCCGTCAGCACGGGGTTTTCCGGGTCGGACACATCCCATACCTTCATCCAGTCGTACATGAAGGTGCCGATGTACGCATAATCTCTGCCATCCACGCCTTCAAAGACCCAGGTGTCACCAGAGTGGTGCGTATCGATCGGACCGCGCCCGACCTTTTCTATCCGGGCGCTGTATTCGCGCGCATCCACGCCTACTGAGAGCGACTTGGTGATGCCCCTTCCGATGGCTGCCGCAACCGTGTAGGCTCCCTCTTCTTCGGCCACAAACACGCCGTCAGCGCCGTCTGATTCAATAGCTGCCCCGGGCGCGGATACGCTCCACTGCGGATAGAATCCATCAACCTGGGCTCCGTTCGCATCGTATGCGACCACGCGGAAGCGCACCACATCGCCTGTCCTAACGCTGACGCGGTTCTGCGCAATCTGGTAGCGCACGGCCGGGTTCTCTGCTACTATCACTGCCACCTCCGCTTTCGCGCTTCCGGCTTCAATGGTGATCACCGCCTCGCCCGTTGCGCGGCCCTCAACCAGTCCGGCATTGTCCACGCGCGCCACCCTTCGGCGGCTGGAACGAAAGGTCATCTCCGCAGGGGGCACCATATCTCCAAGCACCGTCCGCGCCACAACCTTCAGCGGCATGGTTGTGCCCTCCAGCACCACAATGGATAGCGCAGACGGAACAAGCTCATGCACGGCAAGCTGCACGACCTCCAGCGATGCATAGGCAGGCTTGCCCCCAACAACTGCGACAACCTGCGCGATCCCAGGCGCGTGCGCTGTCGCCACTCCCGTATCATCCACACTGGCAATGGCCTCCTCCTGAACAAACCAGCTGGCCTCTGCGTCCTGTATCTCTGCGCCATTGCGGTCGTAGGCGCGCACGATGAACTGCTGACTTTCGCCTACGGAGACTATGGCATGTGGCGGATCAATCAGGACCGTGTCCGGTGGCACAGCTTGCTGCGCTCCCAGGACAAACGATAGCACCAACAGCATGGGGATACAACGGGATTGCCCGGTATCCGCCATAAACCCCAGGCCGGCGCGCAGGATCCGCTCTCCCTTCGCGTATCTTCACGCCGCCGGTCATGAAGCATCTGCACCACATCGTTCGCACCGAGACCCGGGAGCTGGTTCTGCTTGCCGGGCCTATTGCGCTCATGCAAGTCGGGCAGATCTCCAACGGATTCGTTGACGTGCTGATGGTTGGCCAGCTCGGGCCGGCCAGCCTGGCAGGCGTTGCATTGGGCAATGCAACCTACTTCCTCTTTGTGCTGGTCTGCATTGGAACACTGATGGCGGTGGGACCCATGGTTTCGCAGGCATTTGGAGCTGACGACCATGACCTCATTGGTCGCAGTGTTCGGCAGGGCATCTGGCTTGGTCTGGCCCTTGCCGTCCCTGTGGTGTTCGTGTTGTGGAACACGGCGCATCTCTGGCAGCACATGCGCCAGGACGCGGCCACGATCATCATGGCGCAGGCCTACCTGCGAGCGGCGGTCTGGGGACTACTGCCGTTCTTGTGGTTCATCGCTCTGCGCAGCTTCATCGAAGCCGTATCGCGGCCATGGCCAGTCACCTTCATCATCCTGACCGGGGTAGGCCTCAACGCGCTGGCGAACTATGCGCTGATGTTCGGCAGGTTTGGCCTGCCGGCACTCGGCCTGGTGGGTACAGGGTGGGCAACGGCCATCGTAAACTGGTTCATGTTCCTTGCGGTACTCGTCCTGGTTCAGGCCCGGCCAAAGTTTTGCACACTGGCAGCGCTGAAGCACCTGCGCAGGCCTGACCTTCCCGTCATCCGCGAACTTCTTCACATCGGCCTACCTATTGGTGCATCCTATGGCCTTGAGGTCACAATGTTTTCAGCAGCGGCGTTTTTTGTCGGCACCCTCGGCCCGGCACCGCTGGCTGCGCATCAGATTGCCATACAGTGTGCAGCCTTCACATTCATGGTGCCACTCGGCATAGGCATCGCAACCACCGTTCGCGTTGGCCAGGCTATAGGACGCAAGGAGCCCATACACGCTGTCTGGGCAGGCTACCTCGGGATGGGTCTGGCAGGACTTTTCATGCTGTGCACAAGCATTCTGTTCTGGGTCTTTCCCCGGTCTATTGTGGGGCTGTTCCTTGACCTGGGTGACCCGGCCAATGCGATAACGGTGACAATTGGGGTTTCGCTTTTAGGTCTTGCTGCGTTTTTTCAGATCTTTGACGGACTGCAGGTGTCTGCCGCCGGAGCGCTTCGGGGCTTTAAGGACACGCGCACCCCCATGGTCATCTGCTTTATCTCCTATTGGCTCTTGGGGATTCCGCTCGCAGCCACACTGGGGTTCATGGCCGGGTTGGGCGCCCAGGGTTTCTGGTGGGGCCTGGTGGCAGGGCTCTTTGCTGCGGCCTGCATGCTCGGGCTGCGCTTCTGGTGGCGGTCGCGCCGCCTCCGCGGCCGGAAGCAGCATCGCAACCCGCCTTGACGCTGCCATGGTGCCGGCCGCTTCCAGGCAGCGCTCCGCAGCTTGCAGCCCATGTCGTGCGCAGCAGCCACGGGCAGATGACCGGCGCATGTCTTGCAGCAGGGACAGCCGCGCAAGGAAGAGCACCGCTATGGCCGGGTAATTCTCCGGACGGAACAGGATGACTCCCGGGGAAGCGCTCTCCACATTGCTCTCTAGCATGTCGCTGAGGAACCGGAGGTCTTGCGCATACTCTCACGGAAAGGCTGAGCAGGATCGTGCAAAAGGGCGCGCTTGCGCAGACGCGGGAGACGATTTTACGGCTCCCGCTCCCTCCATGCGCGACTGGCTGGTCAATCAGTGCAGCAGCCGTGATCGTATCCGCACGCAGCAGTGTGCTGCTTCCCCACGCCAACGAAAAACAGCCTGCTGCACAATCAGAACTTAACTCTGATTCCAGCATTTAACAATTTGTGCTTTGCAAGCTGTAAGGTATGCGGCCATGCGCTCAATTATCTCACTTGTTTCGCTCTTGTGTGTCACTCCGCTTTGGGCCCAGACGGGTTCGGTCACCGGTATCGTAGCGGATGCGGAAAGTGGTAATCCACTCCCGGGTGCCAACGTGCTTGTTGCGGGAACCTCGCAAGGGGTCGCCACCGATGTCGAGGGAAGGTACACGATTACAGGGTTGGTGCCGGGCACACGCCGGATGCTGGTCTCCTTTGCGGGATACCGGAACGCAGAACGATCTGCCACCATTGTAGCTGGCAAAACGGTGCAAGTGGACGTGGTTTTGCAGCCCGGTGTTGAGCTGAATCCCGTGCAGGCTACGGCAGGACGGCAGCAGGAGAAGGTATTCGGTGCCCCTGCCTCGATCACTGTGCTCACCGCACGAGACATAGAGGTTGAAGCGCCGCAAACTGCAGTGACGGCGCTACGCAATGTCGCCGGATTAGATATCGCGCAGACTGGCATTGACCACCATGAGGTAGTGCTTCGCGGTTTTAACAATGTTTCCAGTGGTGCAACGCACATTCTGACCGACTATCGTCAAGCCAGTCAAGCGGTGACTGGGGTCAACGTGCATAGCATCATGCCGAGTCTTCCAATAGACATTGAGCGGGTAGAGGTGGTGCGCGGGCCAGGCTCTGCTCTCTATGGAGCTGGTGTAGACGCCGGAATCATCCACTACATTACCAAAGATGCATTTTACCCGGGCCTGACAGTGGCAGTCGGTGGAGGAGAGCGTTCCCTGCTCAACTTCCAGGGCCGAATAGCTGGCACGGTAGGTGGCAAGCTGGGACTGAAGCTCACTGGCATCTATGGCCGGGCGAACGACTTTGCACTGGAGGCCTGTGAGGAGGAATTTCTTCTAAAGGTGTGGTTCCTATGTCACAACGAGCCGGATGCGCAGATTGTGCGAGACAATAAGTTCAGCAAAGCCGGGCTCAACGGGTATGCAGAGTACCGCTTTAGCGACAACACTGCGCTACGCTTCAATGCGGGGTTCGGGTCTGTCAATACCACGGTACTCAGCAATATTGGCACGATCCTGGGTACCTACTATCGTTCGATGTTCGGGCAGATTCGCTTCAACAGCGGACCATTCTTCGCACAGGCCTATCTCAACAAGAATAATTCCGGTGACTCTTATTTTGCCTACAATGGCAGTCCCGTAACTGAGCTTTCCACCCAAGCAAGCATCCAGGCGCAGTACAACCTTAACATTGGGGGAGAACGGGAACGGCTGGTTATGGGAGTTGACCTGGAGTTCCAACGGCTGGGCTCGGGCGGCACCATCTATGGTCGCAATGAGGAGAAAGGCAACATCGGTGAATATGGGGCTTATGCCCAGTCAACAACTCAGATTAACAGGAAGCTGGACCTGGTTGCGGCCTTGCGGGCGGATTATCAGAGCATCTTCGCAAGGGTGCAGTTTTCGCCCCGCGCCGGGCTCGTATTCAAGCCGTCTCCGACTAACAGCGTTCGGGCAACGTACAACCGCAGCTTTGCGAATCTGTCGGCGACATCGCTGTTCTTGGATTTTGTTGCGGCGGAGTGGCCCATTGGTCCGGACACCTATCTGAACTTGCGTGTACACGGAGCGCTGGGGAAGTACACGTGGAACAGAAATCCTGACTATCTGAACTTTGGTGCACCTACGGATCTGGTAGCCACCAGCCTGCTGCCGGGAATGGAAGGGGAGGATACGCCAGTGGGTATTTTTACAGACCTGGCGTACGACCTCATGTACGACGATCTGGCAGCGATTCCCAACGAGGACCTGGCAGATCTGCTGGTGGAGAGCCTGGAGCTTGACCCTGCATTGACGCCCCTGCTGGTTTCTCAGATGGACCTCATTAAGGCGCTCCTGCACCCCTCTGAAATCGCAGTACAGGGATTCAGTGCAGGCCAGATGATCTCGTTCATCAATAGCAATAATGAGGTAGCACCTCTTCCTGTGGTCAGGAAGAGGCCTCAGATTTCTGAGACCTTCGAGCTGGGTTACAAGGGCATTTTTGGGGACAGAGTGCGCTACACCGTTGACATCTACTACGCTATGAAGGAGATTTTTGTCAGAGGAGCATGGGAGCTGCGGACCCCTTTAGTGTTATGTGACGACACTGGCGGACGACCTCACACAGCACTTGGCAGCAGGAATTGAAGGCAACCAGGATTTGATTGACATTCTGGGGACGATCACGGGACTGGAGTTAACACCAGAGGTGACGGCTGCGCTACTGGTCGGCATTGCCGGGGCGGATTTGCCCAGCCCGGAGGTGCCCATCGCAATCGTCCAGGCCGCAGAAAGCCATGCAGGCGCAGGAATGCTGCCAGAGCTGCTAGCCACCTACAATTATTACTTTGACAGCATCAACTACTTTGGCGCGGATATCGGGGCACATACACTGATTTCGAAAAACCTTTCGCTGTTTGCGAACATGTCATGGATCAGTTATGATCACAGACAGCTTTTTGACCTCCTCGGGGGTCCTCCTGGAGAAGATGAAGTGGGGCTCAATGCCCCCTCCTTCAAGCTTAAGCTGGGCGGCACTTACCGGTTCAACAGCGGCTTATCCGTATCGACTTCCATACGTTGCACGGATGGGTTCGAGATGATCAGTCGACCATATGTCGGAGACGTGGAAGGCTATTGCTTGACGGACGCGGGCATAGGCTATGATATTGGTGGAGGCCTGAGGGCAGACCTTAGCGTGACGAATCTGACCAACAATGAGCGTTATGAATTCATCGGCGCACCCAAGATCGGACGCGTAGGGACCGTACGTTTGCTCTACTCTACGGGCTGGTAGGCTGTGTCTGGCAGATACCTCAGCATGACACTACGGCGTCGAGTCACCCGGGGGTGAGATTCCCCCGGGCGACTCGACCGNNAGCGCGCCCATCAGGCGCTCGGCGGATGTTGCGTTCGGAAAAATGCGAATCACGCACTTACGACGCCTGTACTTCCGGGGAAGCGTCAACACGGCCGTTACCTCATCCAGGCGCCGCTGCGGCAACTGATCACATGCATTACCAGATTATCCCCGTAGCTTGTATCCAACAATGAGTGATATCCTCGCAGCAGCCACTGTTTCTTTTGGATTTGCAGTGCTATACAGATCAATACC
>JAAXGV010000118.1 GCA_012271185.1 Rhodothermales bacterium | reverse complement strand
CGCAGAAGCATGTCCTTACATTTATCAAGGCCCAGCGTTATTTTGCTCATCGGGCCGTCGTCCCGGATTCGCGGATCTGGTGTGCTTCGCAACCTGGCTACGGGCAGTGGCCCTGTTCATCATGCTCGCTGTTGCGTTTTTACAGTAAGATAGGAACACAACCCAGCCTCTGGCTTCGCAGAGAAGTTTATCTTTTGTCTGTGCGCTGCTGCTAGCTTGACCGTTACAACGCTTCTACGAAGATGGCTTCTGATACGAAAGCTGCTTCTACAAGCCTGCTCCCTCCGCACGGCAGCCTTTGGGGAGCAGTATTTCTGGTGCTGGCGCTTTGGTTCAGCCTCAGACTGGACGACACGCGCGCGGTTCACCTTCCCGCGGAGCCTCTGGACTTTGGCCCGGCAATCATTTTGAACGATTGCCCGGACACAGCATCTCCCCGCCTTAACCGTTACGCAGACACCGGTGAAGAGCTTTACAGAAAGGCGTGTGCGACATGCCATGGTGCGGATGGAAAGGGTACCCCTGCTGCCTTGCTGGGATTTGACACACCGTTACCGGATTTTACTGATTGTAATTTTGCCACGCGTGAGCCTGATATAGACTGGATAGCGGTAGCCCACCAAGGTGGTCCTGTGCGTGGTTTTGCCCCTGAGATGCCGGCCTTTGGCGACGCGCTGACTGAGGAGGAGCTCCAGGCGATTCTGGATCACATACGTACGCTGTGTACCGATGAGCGATGGCCAAGGGGAGAACTCAGTCTGCCCGGTGCGCTGGTAACCGGAAAGGCCTATCCGGAAGACGAGGTCGTGCTTGCAACCAGAACGGCGAATGAAGGGGATGTCAGCATCATCAATGAGATCACCTACGGGAAGCGCTTCGGTGCCCGCAATCAGTTTGAGCTGATTATTCCATTTGGATTTGAAGAGGAAGGGATTGGCGGAGTGCTGGGCGATGTTGTACTGGGTGCTAAACGCGTGCTGTTTCATCGGTTGTCGGCTGGCAGCATCGTCAGTATTGGAGGCGAGATTGTCCTGCCGACAGGCCATAAAGACCACAGGGTGGTGAACTTCAGCACTGGAATGACACAAGTTGAATCCTTCGTGGCCTATGGTCAAGGGCTCGCAGCAGATGCTTTTCTGCAGTTTCAGAGTGGCACCGTCCTGTCTGCATACCCGGAGCAGGCAGTAAGCCAGATATTTCTTCGAGGGGCTCTCGGCAAAACGATAACACAGGGGCGCTGGGGACGCGCATGGACCCCTATGGTAGAGGTTCTTGGTACACAATATCCGGATGAGGCCGCAGATTGGCACCTGGAATTTGTGCCACAGGTGCAAGTCACTCTGAATCAGAGGCAGCACGTGATGCTTCTTGTTGGCGCCAGAGTTCCTGCCAATGAGCCCACACGCAATGCCAGGCTGGCTGTCCATCTGCTTTGGGAGTGGTATGATGGAGGCTTTTTCGAGGGCTGGTAACGGTTGTCGCGATGCGTAAAAGGGTACTTATAAGGAACGGATTCGTCTTGCTCGTGCTATCGGCGTCTGTGGGGCTGGTGTGCCTGCACCCCCAACTGTTCACCATGCCCGGCATGGACATGGAAGGCCTGTTCAGAAGCAGCACCGCCTGCATCAGCTGCCACAGTGGCCTGATTACGCCAAGTGGTGAAGATATCTCCATCGGGTTTGACTGGAGGGCGTCCATGATGGCCAACTCGGCGCGTGACCCATACTGGCAGGCAGCCGTTCGGCGCGAGGTGCTGGATCACCCTGAGGCTGCAGCGGAAATTGAGGACGAATGCGCCACCTGCCACATGCCAATGTCGCGCTTTGAAGAGCGCATAGCCACGGGTAAAGGGCAGGTTTTTGCACACCTGCCCATAGGCGAGCGCACAAGCCGGCTGGCTGAGCTGGCCGCTGACGGCGTCTCCTGCACATTGTGCCACCAGATCACGGAAGAGAATTTCGGTGTCCGGGAAAGCTTTAACGCCGGGTTCGTCATTGACACAGAAACGGCTATGGGCAGCCGTGCGGCGTTCGGCCCCTACGATGTGGATGCCGGTCTTTCTACGGTGATGCATTCCGCTTCAGGCTTTCGCCAGACGGCGTCGGTGCATATACAGAAGTCCGAATTGTGCGCTACGTGCCATACGGTGTACACGGAAGCGCTGGGGCCGGATGGCACTGTTGTTGGCGAACTACCGGAGCAGGTACCCTACCTCGAATGGCAGCATAGCGTATACCGTGAAGAAGCCACCTGCCAGTCTTGCCACATGCCCGCGGTGGCAGAGAGCACCGCGATATCGTCTGTGCTGGGCCAGAACCGGGCAAAAGTTTCTCGCCATGTGTTTCAGGGGGGCAACTTCTTCATGCTGCGCATGCTGAACCGCTACCGCCAGTTACTGAGCGTGGAAGCGCTCCCCTCTGAGTTGGAGGCAGCCGCACAGCGGACCGAAAAGCATCTGCAGTCAGAAACAGCACGCTTACTGATACGACACACACCACACGTGCCGGACACACTCGACGTGGCAGTCCACGTCGAAAACCTTGCGGGGCACAAACTGCCGACGGCTTATCCTTCGCGCCGAAGCTGGATCCATTTCATGGTGCGCGATGCTGACCAGACCTTGTTGTTTGAGTCCGGGCGCATTGAACCAACCGGTGCAATCCAGGGAAACGCCAATGACGAGGACCCCCGCGAGTATGAGCCTCATTACCAAGAGATCACGCAGCCGGACCAGGTTCAGATCTATGAGGCGATGATGGCTGATGCGGATGGAGGGGTTACAACCGGTCTGCTGAGCGCTGTACGATATGTCAAGGATAACCGGTTGCTGCCCAAGGGCTTTGATAAGGCGACAGCCTCAGAAGATATTGCTGTTCGTGGGCTGGCAGCGGATGATACCGATTTCGATTCGGGAGGAGATACAGTGCAGTATCGGATCAGCGTGCAGGGACGAAAGGGACCCTTTACTGTACGGGCCGTACTCTGGTACCAGCCGATAAGCTATCGGTGGGCTCGCAACCTGGAGCGCTATGATGCTCCCGAAACCAGCCGGTTTACCCGGCTCTACGCTTCTATGGCACACGTCTCCGGCATACCACTCGCAAGTGATGGGACAGTTGTTCCCGCTCGGTGAGATGTCCGTGATGCCGGTTCCTGTTCTCACCAGTCTGTGTGCCCTTGGCAGCGTCCAAGGATATGCGACGTGGAATGTCGGCTGTGAGCGGATCCCTCAGCAAGCCGGTTGGTCGGTGCCAAGTACGCCACGAGTACCGTCTGGAGCGTGAAAAGGAGATCTGTCATTCGTGATGCAGCTCCATGGTAAACCCCGTTTCGGTCGCTGAGCCAAGAGGAAAATCAGTCATTCCCGCAGCTGACCGGACATCTGTGCTCCCAAGTACCTCCCGCAGCAGTTCGGATGCACCATTGCTGACCAGTGTAAGGCCAGTATCGCTGCTGACAAATCCGGTGACGCGTGCTATACGGCCAAGGAAGCCAAAAGCAGAGTCCACCTGTCACAGGTTGCTGGCCACGCACAGGCTGCCCCTCCCTCGCGCAGTTCCGGGCACGCCAGCTAAGTCACAGCGCCACCTCGTGACACACGCCCAACGCTGTCCTGCTTATCGAACCATCGTCTTGGATTCATGGAATCGCCTCTCTTCGTATCCTGCCTGTAGCCGGCGGCCTTTGTTCATCGTGCTCGCCATTCACGTTTTTACAACACATCAGGAACACAACCTGCCCCAATCTGCGAGGATATGAAATCTGTTCTGACAGCCACCAGTCTCCTGTTTGCCCTGTATGGATGCAGCCCGACCAACGAAGTTGTACCCCCCAACATGATTATCATCTTGGCTGATGATATGGGCTATGGTGATGTTGGAGCATATAATGCTGAATCCAGAGTGCCCACGCCCCATATGGATCGCCTCGCTGCCGAAGGGATGCGACTCACAGATATGCATTCGCCATCGGCTGTATGCACACCCACGCGCTATGCGCTGCTGACCGGCCGATATGCCTGGCGGCTCCCTGCACTCACGCGCGGCGTCACCAACGGATACAGCCCGCTTACCATGGACACCACACGGGCAACGATCGCCTCGGTACTGCGCGATCACGGGTACACCACGGCAGCCATCGGAAAATGGCATCTGGGGCTGGGGGCAACACAGCCTACGGACTACGAGCAACCGCTTTACCCTGGGCCGCGCACAGTGGGCTTTGACTACTTCTACGGCATTCCGGCTTCGCTGGACATGCCGCCATATGTCTGGGTGGAAAATGAATGGCTTATGGAGGCACCGACCGGCCACAGTGACGGTCCTGTCGGCTGCTGTACCGGCCCATTCTGGCGGTCAGGACCTGCAGCGCCGAGCTTTAACCACACTGACGTGCTACCTGTCATCACCGAAAAGACGGTGGCATACATTGAGGCCCGTGGAAAGGATCAGCGCTCGTTTTTCCTGTACGTCCCCCTGGCTGCGCCACACACACCGTGGCTGCCGACAGAAGCCTACGTCGGCACCAGTGGCGCAGGAGAGTACGGCGACTTCGCGGCTCAGGTGGATGCCACCGTGGGCGCTATCATGGAGGCTTTGGAGGCGTCCGGACTCTCCGACAACACGATCCTGATGGTCACCAGCGACAACGGAGCATACTGGCGGCGACAGGATATTGAGACGTTTGGGCACTCCGCCAACCACACGTGGCGCGGCATGAAGTCAGATATCCACGAAGGTGGCCATCGCGTGCCATTTATCATGCGCTGGCCGGGGCACATCGCCGCGGGCAGCACAAGCGACCAGCTTGCGGTGCACACGGACCTCTTTGCCACGCTGGCAGACGCGGCCGGTGCGTCGCTGCTTGATGACGCCGCTGCGGACAGCTTCAGCCACCTGGAGGTGCTGCTGGGTAATGCAGAAGCATCGCAGCGGACCAGTGCAGTACATCAATCCATTAACGGTATGCTTGCCCTGCGTCAAGGACAGTGGAAATACATCGAAGGCAAAGGTTCGGGCGGATTCACGAAAGTCGATACCAGCGCGGCAGATCCACCAGCACAGCTCTATGATCTGTCAGCCGATCCCGCTGAATCAGTGAACCTGTTTGAGTCCAACCCGGCACAGGCTGCCGCGATGCAGGCGGCGCTGGACGCACTGCGTGAATTCGGGCAAAGCCGCGAGAAAGAGTAGCGGACATATACTGGACCGGAAGCCTTCACCTGATACATCAGCGACGCGGCGGTATGAAAGCGAACAAACGGCCTTCGAACTGATGTGCAAAGACCGCCAGGCGAGCATGAGCACCCTCTGCTGCGCTCCAGTCCTGCCGCATGGACAGATTGTGGCAGGACCATTCAGTAGAAAGCGGGAATCGGCTGCCTGTGGTGCCACACTGTGCCGTGACGCAGAGCCTGCACCGGTACTGTACTTAAACTGCACGATACTCTATAGCAGCAGGGCCTGGTGACGGGCAGTCCTCAGCGTGATGCTATCGTACAGCGTATCTAAAAAGGACGGACCGTACTTGCTCAGGTAGTATGCGGCATTCAGCACACGCTCCTGCAGCTTCCCCTCCGGGAACAATGCCTGCTGACTCCGGACAAGCTGTGAGCGCAACACCTCGTGCCTGCTCTTTTCGGCACGAGCCACGCGACGCCGCAGCTTGCCAAGCTCTTTGAGCCAAGCCGCTCGTGCAGCTTCCGCAGTTCGGCCAAGCGTAACATCAACCGCGGTAATGGTCGGCGACAGCTTGTCCAAGACCTCTGCCAGCGCGTCTGCTGCACGCTGGAATGCCGCATCCACGTTGGATCCCTTAACAACAAGACGGTCCAACAGCGTCTCCACATCCTGCAGGAGATCCTCCATATCCAGATCGTGTTTTCGCAGGATGCGCTGCTCCCGAGGCTCAACGAGGGTGATGCTCGCCCGCGGGTAGATCATGGGCATGGGAATGCCTGCCCACTCGTAGAGGCCCTTGAACTGCGCAAAGTAAGACACCTCTCCTGGCCCTGCCACATACGCTATAGTAGGCAGCAAGGTGTCCTGCACCAGTGGCCGCAAGGCGACATTTGGACTGAACCGGTGTGGATGCGCATGGATGCGGCTTATGACCTCAGTCGCAGTCAGCTGCTGACCGCTGCCCTGGATCGTAAACCCGGCCCCGTGGGGACGTATCGCGTTTCGCCCGAACGTATCCTGGTAGAACAGGTGAGTTGCTCGCGGCTGTACCTGCACATGGTAATCACGTTCAAGGGCCTCGCTGGCAGCTTCAAGCCTGGCATAGGCCTCTGCATGCTCACACAGCGCCTTCTCGAAGAGCGGTGTCACCAGCTGTTTGACAGCTGGATCTTCCGGGTTAATCAGCACCAGCGGGCACTTGCGGAGCAGCCGGGCCGTCGTGCAGGCAAAGGCATCGGTAAATGTCACACCTTCGCGGTATGCTCCGTAGTACTGATCCAGAATCTGGCGCCTGAACTCGGCTGGCGGCAGCCTGTGACCCAAGTCCTCGCGAACGCGCTGTATGTCAGGACCCAGCACGAGCTGCCCTACGCTTCCCGAATTGCCCGAAGCAGTGGGGCTCCGATACGTGATTGCCTCCACCTGTGTGGCACCCGGCACGGACAGGTGTGACACCTCCGCCAAGTCATGGTCACCTCCTTCAAGCCAGAAAACCGGCACAACCGGTCGCTCCAGCACCTCTGCCAGCCGTTCGGACAGCTTCACCGCTGTCAGCGCCTTGTAGAGCGTATAGAGCGGCCCCCCGAACAGCCCCAGCTGCTGCCCTGTGACAACAGCGAGCGTGCGCGGCTTGCGCAATACGTCAAGGTGTTCATGGACAGGGTTACCCCATGCCGCATTCTGGCGCTCCAGCGCGTCCACCAGCGGCGCTGATGCGCCTGTCTGAATCCGCCCCGCAAGCGTCAGATAGCTCTCCTTCTCGCGCCAGTCCCCCCCAAAGAACGCCGACAGGAGGTCCCACCCCGTGCAATAGGTTGTAAAAAGCCTGGTAAACCCGCGCAGGCGGGCGTATGGCACACTCCGCAGGGGACCGGTCACAGGTAACGGAACCAATCTGAGCCGTAGGTATGACCCTAACGCTGTTCGCCTCTAAGAACGGCCAGCGCATCACGCAACCGTGCCGCCTCTTCATAATCCTCCTGCTCAATAGCCGCATTAAGCAGGCGCTCCATGTCCTCTTTCGGCGAGAGTCGCCTGCCCAGCTTCTCCGATGTCGCAGATTCGGACTCCTCTTCCTCCATCGGAATCCCTGCATCATTCAAGACGGAGGGCGCTACAAAGATGGCTGCATCGAAACGGACCGCCAAAGCTACGGCGTCGCTTGGCCGGGCATCCAGGCTGGCCTCTTGGCCATCGTGAGAAAAGCGGATCTTAGCGAAAAAAGTGCCTTCGCGCAGCTCATCGATGATGACATCCAGCACCTCGCTGCCGGTCTCCACCATAAGGTCACGCAACAGGTCATGCGTCATCGGCCTAGGCGGCTGGACCTTTTCTAGCTCCAAGGCTATGGCCTGGGCCTCAAAGACTCCAATAATGATTGGCAGCCTGCGGTTGCCTTCAACCTCACCCAGTACAAGCGCAAACGCGCCAGACTCGCTTGGCCGGCTCTGCGTAAGGGCAAGGATATCTACTTGAATCAGCTCCATGACGTGTGCCCCGTTTGAACATGTATGCTCATCGCAACACCTCAATCAATGCCCGAAGAAAGGTTTTGTTTTCCGCCTCCGTTCCCGTGTTCACCCGCAGGTAGCCCTGCAGCGCTGCGTAGCCGCTCATGTTCCGGATAAGCACACCCTGTTGCGTCAAGGCTGTCATGAGCGAACCGGTTTCTTTCGGCGTACGAAAAAGTACAAAGTTTGTTTGCGACTTCAAGGCCTCCACGCCGGGTACTTCGTTGAGCGCTTTATGCAGCCATCGGGTACCACGCTTAAGGTAAGCAATGCGCTCTTTGACCAGCGCGGGCCGCTCCAGCAGCGCCAGGGCCGTGATCTCCGAGAGCCTGTGTACCATAAACGGTGTGCGTGCCTTCATTATCTCCCTGACCACGGCGACGTGCCCTATAAGGTACCCGACTCGCATGCCAGCCAACCCAAACGCCTTGGAGAAGGTGCGCAGCAAAAGCATGTTTGGGTACTGTTCTAGAAGCACCAGCGGACTCTCCTCGCGGCTGAACTCTCCATACGCCTCATCAATCAGCACAAAGCCCGGCGCTTCGGCCAGTATGGAACGCACCTCAGCTAACGACATGGCCAGTCCTGTAGGGTTGCTGGGCGTGCTGAACACCACCAAGGCTGCATTGCGGTCAGATGCAGCGCGCGCGATAGCCTCAGCATCAAAGCTGAGGTCCTTGCACGGCTGCACCGTCACCACGTCCGCCTCATAGAGCTCCGCCACCCGTGCGTAGAACGAGAACATCGGGCTCGGCAGCACCACCGCGTCGCCCGGGCTTACCAGGACCTGGTTAACCGAATCAATCAGCTCGTTGGAGCCATTACCTACGAGGATACCCTCCGGGTTCCATCCAACCGCTTTCCCCAGCGCGTCCTGTAGCATAATCGGGTGCACCTGTGGATACCGGTTAAATGGCTCATGCCAGAAGCGTTCTATCAGCACGCGCTTCATCTCTTCGGGCAGATCAAACGGGCTCTCGTTCTGGTTGAGCTTGATACTGGTCCGTAACGGTCCATCGACGTGATAAGCCCGCCCTGCACGAACAGCGGGGCGTATGCGCGCTACCGCTTCGCTGAGATCCATTGTTATTCCTCCTCGAACCGTACCTCAACTGCACGCGCATGCGCTTCCAGCATTTCACTGCGCGCCAGTGCAGCTATCGCCGCGGCTGTCTTCTCCAGTCGTGACCTGGAGTATGCTATCACGCTCTGCTTCCGGACAAAGTCATCCACCCCCAGTGCCGAAGCGAACCGGGCTGTGCCATTGGTGGGGAGCACGTGATTTGGACCGGCAAAGTAGTCCCCCACGGGCTCTGGCGACCACGGTCCCAGAAAGATTGCTCCCGCATGCTTCACGCCCTCCAGCACCTCCCATGGGTTCTCTACCATCAGCTCCAAGTGCTCCGGCGCCAGCCTGTTTATCACCGAAACCGCCTCCGTCATGTCCCGGGTGACAATGCAGGCACCATAGTCACGAAGCGCGGCTTCAAGGATCGTCCTACGCGGGCTGGCAGGCACCAGACGCACAACCTGCTCTCTTACAGCCTCAGCTACTTCGCCCGCGGGCGTGACGAGAACAGCGCGGGCCTGCGTGTCATGTTCAGCCTGTGCCAGCAGGTCATGCGCAACCCAGACAGGGTTGGCTGATCGGTCCGCCAGGATTACGACCTCGCTGGGCCCGGCCAGCGAGTCTATGTCGACCTGACCATAAACCAGCTTTTTGGCAGTCGTGACGTACACACTGCCCGGCCCCACGATCTTGTCTACCTTGGGTATGGTAGCCGTCCCGTATGCCAAGGCAGCCACAGCCTGCGCACCACCGACTGCGTAGACGTTGGAAAGACCCAGCGAGTGTGCGGCCGCCATGATGCCGGCGTGCGGGTACCCGGTCTTTGTCGGAGGCGATACCAGGTGGATCTCCGCGACACCGGCCACTTGGGCAGGGATAGCGTTCATCAGCACGCTTGACGGGTAAGCCGCTGTCCCCCCTGGGACATACAGCCCAGCCCGTTCGATCGGCACAATCCGCTGCCCCAGCTTTACACCGTCGCCATCAGCAACGTACCATGTCGTCAGGCGCTGATGCTCGTGGAAGCGGCGTATGTTGCCTGCCGCCGCTCCCATGAAGCTGCGCCATTGCGCATCCGCCTGCACGTAGGCTTCTGCCAAGACCCGTTCAGGCACGCGGATATCTGTAAGCCGTGTGCCATCGAAGCGCTTCGTAAATGCCCGAAGGGCATCATCCCCGTCACATACAACAGCGCGGATGATGTCCTGTACTGAATCCTCCACATCCTCGTGTGACGCCGCTACACGCGGCCGTATCCACGCAGGATAACGAAGAACGGGGATCATCGGCGCACGCTACGCCTACGTGTCCTTTTCCGGTACCGGCGGATAGATAAGCTCGGGCAGCCCGTGGAACTCAAAATCTGGCAGATGCTCCTGGCGAACGTGCTCTATTGTCTCGCCCAAACCACGTATGAACTTGGCAAAATCTTCTTTGTACAGGAAGATCTTGTGCTTCTCGTACCTGTGCTCATCTATGCGCTTGCTCTCCGTCACGATGATAAAGAAGTCCTTGCCCGACCTTGTCGGCTTGACATCAAAGAAGTAGGTGCGCCGTCCTGCCGGGACGCGCTTGGTATACACCAAGTCGCGGTGCCGGTCAGGCCCGCTTGGGCGCCGCCTACCGCTGCGCGCCTCACCCTGCTGCCGCCCCTCTGCGTAATAGGAGCCAAAATCGTTCGTCATAGGTACCGCTACTGGCCTGTGGACCAGCAAAAATGCGAACTTTAACCGGCAAATGCAACTACCTGTATCCCTAACACATCGTCTTGTCTGAATCCTAACAATCCGTGGAAGAAATGGGGTTCCAACGCGCCAGGTGAAATCGAGTCCGCGCACCGCCATGCTATCCCATACTCCGAGCCGATCCCTTCCAGACACCACCATCATCACCCGAAAGCACTCCAGCTTCCCGCATGGAACCTGCGGCACGTCTCCTCCGCAAAGGAGTCAGACCCGTGTTTTTCCAGCGCCCGGCAGAACGGGACGCCTGATGCGCGAGCTCCGCTGCATCAAAAACAACTCCTGCTCCCTTACACCGTCTGCCTATTACCATTGCCGAGTTCACGTTGCCCGTGATTCAACCCATCCGCAAGGATTCTTGGAACAGCTTTACCCACGGGCTGCCTGGAAAATCGCAGGCAACAGCTTCTCCATGACGGTTGTCATCTGCGCTCCGCACGCCAGCACGTCCTCGTGCGAAAGCGGTGCCGGACCGAGACCGGCTGCTGCATTGGTGATAACTGCAAGGCCCAACACACGCATGCCAAGCCGCCTAGCCTCAAGTGCCTCAGGGATGGTGGACATGCCAACAGCCCGGGCGCCGCACCGCATGAAGAATCTGATTTCTGCTTTGGTTTCGTAGCTGGGACCTTGTGTCCAGACAATCGTTCCGCATGCTGACTGGATGCCCAGTGCGTTGGCAGCGCGCCGGGCCCGGCGCCTCCACTGCCCATCATAAGGCTGTCTGCAACCCTGCACCCCCAAGCAGGGGCCCGGTCCAACGCGCAGGTGATCCGTGATGAAGAGTATTGTGCCCGGCGGCACACCCATGCCCCCGGCGCTGGACGTGATGACAACACTGTGCGCACCCAGCTGCTTTACCAGGCGCAACGGCATGGTGGCTTCTTCCGCCGAAAGCCCTTCATACAGGTGTGACCGACCCCGGATGACGACCACCTCTTTCGAGGCGATTGTCCCGATTATGACCTGACCTTCATGCCCTACGGCGGTGGGAACAGGATACCTGGGGATATTCCCGGCCGGAATGACCAGCGGATCCTTTACCAGATTGGCCAAGCCCCCCAGTCCTGATCCCAAAACCACCGCCAGCCGGGGGTACCGCGGCACCATACATGACGCAGTTCCAAGGCGAACCATACCCCCACGCGGGAGCCTGGGAGCCAGCGGCCTCATCGCCCGAAGCGCTTCCCGGGAGTCATGACTTGCTGTACGCGCGGCTGATGTCAGATCTCCACACACGGCTGGCAATGACCATCCGGCTCTTCAGGACTTTCCTGCAGAAGGCCTGTACATAAGCCTCAGATCAGCGGAAGCAGAGTCTCTGCCGAGCGGCGCACGTGCATTTCGTAGAAGCCCGCACTGAACACACTACTGCCGTGGTCTTCGAGGAACTTGCGCTCGGACGCCGTGATGCCCTCCGGATTCAGGTCTGCACTGTCCGGCCAGCGGTTGGCGGGCGTGCGATCCAGCGGAGGACAGAACTCCACCGACAGCGCCCCATCGTATCCAACGCCTTGAAGCGCTGCCACGATCTGCGGCCAATCCAGGCTGCCCATGCCACACGCCATGCGATTGTTGTCCGCCACATGGAAGTTGACCAGCCGATCTCCGCAGGCACTGATGGCTGCCAGCGGGTCATCTTCTTCAATATTCATATGGAAGATGTCCAGGCACACGCCACAGTCTGGCCCAACGGCCTCAGCCAGTGCCTGTGCCTGAGCGGCCCGGTTGATGAAGTACGTCTCAAACCTGTTGATGGGCTCTATGCCAATCCGGACGCCACACCTCAGGCCATGGTAATAACATTCTTTGAGGGCGTTAACGCACCAAGCCCATTCTTTTTCGGGCGTGGCATCGGGAACGACCTTGCCCACCGTGCCTGGTACCACGCTGATAACCGTACCGCCAAGCTCCATCACCATCGTGATGCAGTCCTTGACGTAGGCGATGCTCCTGGCGCGCTGCTGTTCATCCCTGGCCAGCAGGTTTCTGTCGTCCAGCATCAGTGTAACACTCCCCCAGCACCGCACACCATGGGACTCCAGCAGTCCGCGAACAGCCTTCGTGTCGTATTTGTAGGGCTCCCCCTGTATCTCCAGGCTCTCATAGCCGTGGCGAACCAGCCGGCGGATGGTGACATCGATAGGCTCGACCTTCATCCAGTTGTGTATTGCAAGATGCATGGCGGTCTTTCGTTATGTTGCCCTGCGCAAGGCGCGTACGGCCGAGAGGCGTTTTACCATCTCGTCAGCCGTCACGCCACACAGTATGACTGCACCAATAATAGCAAATTCCAGCTGGGTCGAAATGCCCAGGATATTGATGGCATTGTACAGCAGCCGCAGGACTGCGGCACCGATAACAACGCCGGCAATGGATCCTTCTCCTCCCCTCAGGCTGCACCCGCCCAAGACAGCAGCCGCGATGGCGTAGAGCTCGTAGAAGCTTCCCTGGGCAGCAGGTTGTACCGAGTTTACGTCCAGCGCAAAAAGCAGGCCTCCCAGGCCTGCAGTGACGGCACCAATGATGTAGGCGAACGTGACCATCCGGTTCGTGTTGATACCACTGAAGCGCGCCGCTTCCTCATTGTGCCCCAGCGCCTTCATATAGCGACCCCAGACGGTGCAGTTGAGCAGAACGGCGCTGGCCACCGCCAGGACCAGCAGAATAACAAACGGGATCGGCAGCCCGAAAGAGTGCGTGACAGGGATGCGGCCGATCGCCAGCTGCCTCAGGCCATCAAAAGCCATGCCAAAGCCTTGTGTCTGGTCTCCTGTGATCCAGCGGGCCAAACCCCGGTATATCAGCAGCCCACAGAGCGTCACCACAAAAGACTGAAGGTTGACCCTGGTGACTAGTATGCCGTGCACGAACCCGATCAGCAGCACAGCAGCCAGGACCATAACCAGCGTCAGCCATACCGGCCAGCCCAGTCCGACCAGAAGCATGGGTGTCACCACACCAACGAGACCAACCACGCTCCCGACAGACAGGTCAATGCCTCCCGTGATGATAACAAAGGCGGTGCCGACGCTGATGATACCGAACAGCCCCGTCCAGCGCAGCGTGTTCTGTAGGTTGTATCCGGTCAGAAAATTGGGTTCGAGCACACCCGTGAAGACAAACACGGCCAGGAACAGCCCGCTGATGCCGGCAAGCTTTTTCACGCCGCTCTCTGCCCGGTAGCCAGGTGCATGACGTTCTCTTCTGTCATACGTTCGCGCGTCAGCTCACCGGCCACCTTGCCCTCGTGCATCACCAGCACACGATCCGCAATCCCCAGAATCTCCTCCAGCTCGCTGCTGGCAAACAGGATCGCTATGCCGCCTTCGGCCAGCGCCTCCATCGTTTGATAAATCTCCTGCTTCGCGCCAACATCAATGCCACGCGTAGGTTCGTCCAAGAGCAACACGGCCGGACCAAGCAGCAGCCACTTGCCAAGCACCACCTTCTGCTGATTGCCTCCGGAAAGAAGCCTCACGGCGCTTCTTTGGCGCATGCTGTCAATACAGAGACGCCGGATCATGTCCCTGCAAAATGTGCGCTCCCACGCACCGCCCAAGACTATCCTTCGGCGCTGCGTCAGCGACGCCAGGCTCATGTTGTGCTGCACAATCATCTCCAGAACCAGCCCCTGCCCTGCGCGGTCTTCAGGTACCAGGCCAATCCCGGCAGCCATCGCATCCCGTGGCGCTGTCAGCAGCAGTGGCTGGCCGTTCATGCGCACCTTGCCATGAGCAAAGCGGTCCAAGCCAAACAAGGCATGCAGCAGCGCGGTGCGCCCCGCTCCAACCAGACCAGCCAGACCCACAATCTCGCCACGATGAAGCTTTATCGATACGCTGCAGTCAGGCCATGCTGTGGTAGCCGCAGCTGATACCTCCATGACACATGCTCCTTTCAGTCGCGGCTTGCGTGCATAGTAGCCGCTGATGTCACGGCCCACCATGCTGCGCACCATCGTGCCATGGCTGATATCGCTTCCAACGAGCTCGGCAGCATTTTTGCCGTCCATAAGAACCACCACCCGGTCCGCGATCGCCTCAACTTCACGCAGGCGGTGCGACACATACAGAATCGCCACGCCGCCCGCTGTGAGCTCGCTGATCACGCCAAAAAGCCGCGCGGCCTCCCGTTCCGACAGGCTGGAGGTGGGCTCATCCATGATGATGAGGCGAGCATCGGCTGACAGCGCACGCGCAATCTCCAGCAGCTGTCGCTGCCCGATCGGGAGCGATGCCACACTGATATCCGGCGACAGGTCGAGTCCCACACGCCGCATAATCCGCACAGCCTCCCGGGCTATCCTGCGTCGGCGAATCCACCCCAGCGTACGCGGCTCTCTGCCCAGGAAGATGTTCGCTCCAACGGAAAGGTTGCTCAGCTGGCTCAGCTCCTGGTGAATGAGCACGATGCCCTGCGCCACAGCCTGGCGCACAGTGCTGAACACCACCGGCTTCCCGGCCACTGCAAGCGCCCCGCCGTCCGCCGGAAGGATGCCGGCAAGTATCTTCATGAGCGTGGTCTTGCCGGCACCGTTTTCACCGATGATCGCCACCACCTCGCCCGAATCCACCGTCAGATCCACTTCGCGCAGCGCCACCACCCCGGGAAACCGCTTGGTAACCTTCTCGGCCACCAGTAGTGGAGGCGCCTGCATCTACTCACCAATGAGCGCCTTCAGCTCTTCCCTGAAAGCCACCACGTTGATCTGCGTGACCGTGCGGGCCGGAATATCGATGAACTGGTTCTCGGGCAGTACTGAACGGTCACCGCGGGCCAACGCCGCCAGCACGCGAACAGACTCATAGCCGTACCGGTATGGATTCTGCACCACAGTGCCTGCGATGGTACCCTCCTGGATCGCCTGGAGCACCACATCATCTTCATCAAACCCGACAATCGTGACCTGCCCCAGCTTGCCTGCCTCGCGCACAGCCTCCAGGATCTGCACCGGATTGTACACAAACAGACCCACCATGGCATCAAGGTCGGGGTACCGGGCCAGTGCATCCTCAGCTTGTGCCTTTGCCCGCGCAAAATCGAACTGATCCACGCGGGTATCCAGTACAGTATAGCGCGCACCTTCTATGTGTGCGTCCACCGGATCGCGTCGCGTATTGTCGATAGACCGGTCCATGAGCTCATCAATGACGCCCTGGCGTCGCAGGTCAGCGTTGAGCTGTCCAGCACGCCCTACAAACAGCACCACGGTGCCGCCGCCCGGCATGGCACGCTTCAGCAGCCTTCCGCACATGCGACCCGCCTCGTAGTTGTCCATGCCGATGTATACGAGACGAGCACTTTCAGGCGCATCCGAGTCATGTGTGATGAGGTGCGCATTCTGCGCTATCTCAGACAGAAGACCCATCTGATTGGCCGGATCCAGCGGCGTGATCGCTATGCCACCCGCGCCGCGTGCCAAAAGGTCCTGCACCATGCGCCGCTGGTCGGCTGCCGTGCCATCCGACGGCATCATGACCTCCACCTCCACACCGAACTCCTCCGCAGCGTCCCGGGCGCCCTTGTCAGCAATGACCCAGAAAGACGCGATACCATTGGTGATAAAGCCGACCAGCGGCTTCTTTTCGCTTTGTGGCGCACACCCGCTGACCAGGATGCAGCCTGCCAAGGCTATCGAAAAGAGGATTCGTTGCACAGTGCTACCCGGTTGCAGGCGCTAGATACCAAACGTGCGGCCACCGTTGATTGTAACAAACTGACCCGTCACAAATGACGCTTCGTTGCTGGCATAGTACACCGCGGCACCGGCCACATCCGTCGGCACGCCCCAGCGCCCGGTCGGAATGGTTTTCAGATAGGCGTCCTTTAAACTTTGCGGATCATCGGCATGCCGCTCTGTAGGTATCCAGCCCGGCGAGATCATGTTCACGGTGATTCCGTACGGGGCCAGCTCTGTAGCCAGGCTGCGGGAGAAGCCCACCTGCCCGCCTTTGGCTGCAGCATACGCTGTAAACGGCGCCACACCCATCGAATAGACCTCGGTGATGATGTTGATGATGCGCCCCCAGCGACGGCGCTTCATGCCCGGCACGCAAGCGCGGCACAGCAGAAACGGGCTCTTGACAAAAAAGTCCAGCATCTTCTGATAGAAGCCCCACGAATACTCTTCCAGCGGCATGAGTGGCTGTGCCGGTGTAGCGTTGGGGATAAGGATGTCGATCGGTCCCAGCACTTCTGAAACCTGGCTCACCAGCGAGGTGACGTGCTCCTCGCTGGTCACATCCGCCCGCACCAGGAGGCCGGTGCCACCAAGGGCCTTGAGCTCTGCATAGGCTTGCTGCGCACGCACCTCGTTGTTGGCAAAGTTCATGGCAACCCGTGCACCCGCACGTGCCAGCGCAAGCGCCATAGCTTTGCCCAGGCCCGTAGTGCTGCCCGTGACCAGCGCCACACGATTTGCAAGAGAAAAGGACGCCATGGTCAGGTCAGGATAGCATCAATGACGTGTCCGCCTACGTCGGTCAAGCGAATGTCGCGCCCGCTGAAGCGATAGGTCAGACGCTCGTGCTCCATGCCCAGAAGGTGCAACATGGTTGCGTGCAGATCATGTATCGTCGTGATGTTCTCTATGGCGCGATATCCGTATTCATCTGTTGCACCGTACACGGTGCCGCCGCGAATCCCCGCGCCGGCCAGCCAGATGCTGAACGCCGACGGATTGTGGTCGCGCCCGTCGGTACCCTGCGCAAATGGTGTACGCCCGAACTCACCGGCCCACACGACCAGCGTATCTTCAAACATGCCTCGCGACTTCAGGTCCTTCAGCAGCCCGGCGATGGGCTGATCCACCGCATGCGCATTGCGCGTATGGCCGTCGATAAGGCCGGAATGCTGATCCCACCGGTCAGCCTCCACACGCGGACACGTCAGCTCAACAAAGCGCACGCCGCGCTCCACCAGGCGCCGCGCCAGCAGACACTGGGCTGCATACCCGCGCGTGTGCTCGTCGTCCGAATCCATCCCGTAGAGCTTCTTGGTAGCCTCCGATTCCGTTGACAGGTCCGTAAGCTCCGGAACCGAAGACTGCATGCGAAACGCAAGCTCATAATTCGATATGGCGCTCTCAATCTGCCCCGCATGTCCGATGCGCCCCAGGAGCGTGTCATCAGCTTTGTTGATGAGCGCCAGCTTGCGGCGCTGAAGCGCAGCTGCAGGCTCCAGCGGGTCAATGTTGGCAAGAGGCTGATCGCCAGCACGAAATACCGACCCCTGATAAGAAGCCGGAAGGAAACCACTGTTGAAGTTGTCCAGCCCCCCTGGCGGTATCAGCCCCCCGTCGAGCACGACATAACCGGGGAGGTCCTGGTTTTCGCTGCCAAGGCCATAGGTGATCCACGATCCCATAGAGGGACGCCCCTGAAGGCCGTGACCGGTGTGCAGGAAGTAATTGGCATTGGTGTGCTCTGGGAAATCCGCCACCATCGACCGGATCACAGCCAGATCATCGGCGCACGCGCCGATGTGCGGGAAGAGGTCGCTGACCTCCATCCCGCACTCTCCGTAGCGCTTGAAGCCCCAAGGGCTCTTGAGAATCTTGCCGATGCTGTTAAACTGCGTGGCGTCCACCGTGAACTTGTCGTGCGGGTTCTCGCCATGTTCCCGTGCCAGACGCGGCTTCGGATCAAAGCTGTCTACTTGGGAAACACCCCCATCCATGTACAGGAAGATCACGCTCCGCGCCCTGGGCACAAAGTGTGA
>JAAXGV010000172.1 GCA_012271185.1 Rhodothermales bacterium | reverse complement strand
CCGTTACTTCGTGGGACTCGAGGTGCCTCGTCACCCCATCGTGGCCTGCGTCTACGACGGCCTCGGTGTTCGCCGTGTTATCGCGCGGCGTATTCCACACACGATGCAATAGAGCTGCACCGATTCATGGCCCATGTACAGGCCCACTTTGAGCGAGCCTCGCTGCGGCTATGTGCTGTACCGGTCACGGCCGGAACTGGGCGGGCCCTGCGAGGTCATCGCGCCCGGCTCCATGCCCCGGCGCACGGTCACGGGTCCAGCCGAGCGTCTGCTGGACCATCCCATACCGGTGGCACAGGAGGTGCCGCGGGCGGTCTGGAACACGCTCATGCACGCGGAGCAATCCCGGGGCGTGACCCGGTTTGCGGGAGCGCAAATGCGGTACTTGATCTGCTGCGATCGCTCTATCTGCGTGCGTGGGACCGGTGGATGGGGTGGGCCGACGCCCAGCGTCAGCAGCATCTGTTCCGTGTCGTCGGGCTGAGCCCCTTTCTGATCCATCTCGGTGTCCGCTGCGCTCACCTGGCCAGTCACGTGCTGGGCACAGTGCTCCGGCGGACTTTGTCCACGTTACGGGTACTGTCCGTGGGTGGTGGAAACGTTTGTGGGGCCCGGTCAGCAAGGGACCTGCTTTCGTGCTGCGGGTTTCAAGTACGCAGGTCAGACCACCGGCCGTGGCCGTCATGCCCCCACCCCTGCCTGTCACAAGGAAGGTCTCAACTGTGTCATGAGTGGTTTTGCTGGACTACGCCAGCCTCGGACTTGCGCAGAAGCTTCTGCGGATTCAGAGCCTTCGCCCATAGCCGAGCTATGCTGTCTTGCCCCTGATCCACTGAGTTTGCCGATGCCTGGCACGGCGCACTGGTGGAGACCAGGCAATGAGGCGGATGATGGTGCGGTTAACGATGGAGGCCCAGTGAGGCAAGGGACGCACCACATCGAGAAAGAGCACCACGCGTATGCCATCCGTATCATTCCACACCTCATGTTCTCGGGTGTCGTCGAAAAGGAGACTTTTGCCTTCCTCCCAACAGACCACCTCGTTGCCGATACGGATTCGGCAGCAACGCCGTGGTTCCAGTACAACCAAGCCCAGGTGGTAGCGAAGAAACCCCTTATAGGGTCCGCGATGTGCCGGAAGGTGCTTGTGCGGGTACAAGATGGAGAAGAATGCCGTGGTCATGCCAGGCACCGCTTCAATGAGCCGCGTGGTCTCTGGGCATTGGAGACAGTGTGTTGCCACTTTGTGGCCGTATCCGTAAAGGAAGTAGGTCTTCCACCGATCATCGTCCGTCACACCAATCTCCGGCACGAGATCTTGAAAGTTAGGTAACGCTTCGGCGCTGCGCAGCACCTGGATGGCCTCTTGCCGTATTTGTTTCCAGTGGGACTCCAATTCCGCTGCCCAGGAAAATGCCGACACATCAAAGATTGCAGGGTCACCATAGAGACAGTTGCGGGCAATGATGAACCGCTCAGGGATCCCGATCAACATGAACCACAGCGGCCGAAGCACCGCTTGAATGTATCGGTTCCCTAACATCCCGGTCTTCACCGTACCACCCCCGTAGTACCGACACGTACGGCATCGTACAGAAATCGGAGGTACGAAGCATGGATAAAGGCACCCGCCTGCCGATACTCCGCTTGCAGCAGCTGGTGAACCTTGGGCAGGTTGTACCAGGGTATTGCAGGAAAGAGATGGTGCTCAAGGTGATAGTTCAGGTTCACGTTCAGGAAGGAGAGCAGCTTGTTGCTGGTGATCGTTCGGGATTGCGTAAGCGGGTGGCCAGGACGGGTATGCATATGCTCGGCCCAACTCCGGAGATTGGCAAAGAGCGCCGTGATGATGCTCGGAATAACCCAGTAGTGAAGCACACCCGCCCAAAAGCCAAAGCGTAACGCGCACAAGCATAGCGTAGCATACGCCACAGATAGCAGGGTGTACTCCCCAAGAACTCGGCGTCGGTCGCGCGGACAGGCGTGCTGAACGGCCTTCCACGGGAGAAGCAGCACGTAGACGTACGTGCCAACCACGAGCCACGCATAGGATGCTAACAGTAGCGGGATTGGCCGCGATACCACGTTGGTAATCTCATCAGGGTCATCGTCGCCACGATTGTAGCGGTGATGACGCACGTGTATGACCCGGTAGGCTGCAGCAGAAACAAAGACACACGCACCCAAAGCGAACCCGAGACACCGGTCATACCTGGGCTTGCGAAACAGATTGCCGTGAATGCCCTCATGCATGAGACTGCCAAGCCCATGAAGCGTGAAGCCTATAAAGACATAGCCTGCAAAGCGCAGGGGCCATACAGCCACATGGTGCATCGTAAAGCCCGCACCCGCCCACAACAGAAGGTGCCCCAGCATCGTCCAGTTGTACGCCGGCCTAATGCGGTGGAGACGCCGAATCGCAGCGCGTTTTTCTGGGGACAAGCTTCTGAACCAGGAACTGACAGACTGATGCTCATCGATACCGGTGTGCACTCGCACGTGCGGGTGGGCTAATGCCATATTCGGGCAATCTGGAATAGGAGCTAACGACAATGAGCTTTCGGCACTGGATGCTGAGTCTCCGATCCGTGCCATGTGCTGGCCAGCTTCCAAGCGCCTGCGGGGACAATGATCAAGCTAAACAGCTGGGCTTCTGTTAGTCCCCACGCTACTTCGGGCGCCAAGTGGATGAATTGGAGAAAGAAGGCCACTATCCCTATCGTCACCAGACATAGCGAGATGCTGATTCCTGCAGGCCATTGCCTGCGCTTCCACCACAGGCAGACAAACAACGGGACCATCAGCACCGCTTCATAGACCATCGTCGGATGCACGGGAATATTGATCGGTACCGTGCCGTCTGGAAACGCCATGCCCCACGGTAAGCTTGTAGCGGTTCCATAGCAGCCATCCCCCGCAAGAAAGCACCCCACCCTATGCAGCGCATGCCCTGCGGCAATCGCGGGAGCCAGAAAATCGAGGCCCTTCACCACAGGCACACAGACGAGCCTGAGTGCAAGGACCTGAGGGTGCCAGGTTTGGGGGCGACGAATTCACTTCACCACAGGCACACAGACGAGCCTGAGTGCAAGTGCCGCCCCCAAGAGCGTAGTGATCAAACCTGCAAAGTACCAGGATGATACTTGGCTCAGGCGAAATGCGCCCACCCAGAATGCACCGATGACTTCAGTACGAAGCAGCTCCCATAGCCGCGTACCGGCTACGCCTGAGGCTAGCATCACAGCGAGCACCAGAAGCGCCTCCTTCCATCGGCGCAGCCCCAGCTGCGCAGCATGGAGCCATTGCCACCAGAAGACGAACGCGGCAACAATGATGGCCGCAACGCGCATCGTCATGAAACCATCCACCACAAAGAGCCCTATGTCAATCTGGGGCCACATGCTCGGACCGCTATGCTTCTACACCTACTTCGCAAGGGTCATCGCCCGTGCCAACGCACCCCCCTGCGCAGATATGCGGTAGAGATAGACACCACTCGCCAAGTGACTGCCATCGAATCTGACACGGTGGAGACCTGCATCCTGTCGTTGATCGACCAAGGTCGCGACCCGCTCCCCCGCCAAGTTGTACACATGCAGGCTAACATGCCCCGACTCCCTTAGCTTGTATTCAATGACGGTACGAGCATTAAACGGGTTCGGGTAGTTCCTGGCTGGCCCCAGAACACCATAAACCGCCTGATGAAACTCCGCAACGGCCTGGCTAAGTGTCCAGCCGGCTTTACCCTCAAGGAAACTGGAAAACGCCTCCAGCCTCGCCTTTAGTCCATCGCTGGCGTAAACGGAGATTTCTTCTGTTACGGCATTCAGGTGGGTGATCAGATCCAAGGTCAGCACGTCGGGAGATGCGCTTGCCTGAGATTCCAGGAAAGCCAAATGAGAAACAATGAATGTGTTGATGGAAAGGGCGAGTGCAGACCGTGAAAGCAGCAGAACGCGGGCCTCATCCCACAAGCTTTCCGCATGGCCAGAGTCCAGCACCTTGTAAAACAGGGCAGCTGTCTCCTCTGGTATCAGCGCCAGGGTCCGGCCGGCACCCGACTTGCATCCATTCGGCGGCTTGTCCGGGTCGCCCGGGCAAGCGTAGCGGTTATTCATCTGCCTTTGGTCTCCCCCGGTAGGCATGACCTTAGTGGCGCCATAAGAAATGGATCCATACATAAGGTCGTCTTCTTCATAGTTATTGTGATAGAGACCCAGCGAGTGACCCAATTCGTGGGTCAAGATGGACTGTGCATGAACGAAATCACCATCGCTACGCTCAAAGGTGCTATTCTTCGATTCACTCCACTGGCGCCAGTCGTATCCGAAACAGCATATACCGTCCACAGTCGATCCTTCGTATTCAGCTACATACCTGTTCAAATAAACATCCGACTCAATGATGTAGCCATCGTCACCTGTGCCTGTATCTGTATCTGTATCCTCCACACCTGCTGGTGTATACGTTTTCCCGTCCGGAGTTTTCTGTTTTATATACCGAAAATCCAAGTGGTTTACACCGTCACCTTTAAAGGCCCACGGAAAACTGGTGTCTCTACGGTCCACGCCTGCGGCCACTAACCGGATGCTCAACCCGAGGCTATTCCAAGGTTGCATAGCCAGTGCGTATATCTTCATGACAGAGTCCCCTTCCGGGTAGTAGTCCCGGAAATCACTCGCCACATATATCTCAACGGGGCGTCGTGCGTTGTCATCGCAGGATATTTCCCACTGCAGATACTCCGGTGGCTGAACCAGGGTATGGGATATCCCCGCTATCGCCAGGGTAACCGCCGCAAAGATCATGGCAGTGACTCTGGTAAATGTAGCGTTCATAGTATCTCCGTTTGAGTGGAACTGACATACCACCAAGGCAGCCCCGCTCCGGTCATTGCGTATGAGATCGTATCAGCTGACCCACGCGACGAATGTCCGCTATATCGGCCTCCAGGGGACTCCAGTCGTTATCGGATACCAGATCAAAGCCAAAGCTGTAATATCGCAAATGCCGGTCCGGATCCTGCGCCTGATATGCCAGGTCCCAAGCCCGCCAGTCGCGGCCCGGACCGATATACGCACTGTAATACCGGTAGTAGCCATTGGACAGATAAAAGATACCCGCCTCCCCTCGCTCAAAAGTACGCTCATGGCCGAAGTGTGAGTAGCCCCCATTGGGTCCCTTCCCAGAAGAGCGGCGAATAATAATGTACTTGCTATCGACGCTCCCCCTTAAAACCTCATGCACCTCAAGTACCACGCTGCTGCGAAATCCATCTCTGGGAAGCAGGGAATCGAACCGGTCCGTAACCGTCGCGGTCACTACGACCTCCGCAAGTGCCGCTTCTTCCGCCTTCGTATACGGACCAAGGGGATTGGGATAAATGAGCCCGAGCCATACCAGATCCAGTCCGTCCTGCCTCAACCGGGATACCTGATCATACGTATACCCTCCTCCAATCACGACATCCGCAGCTAAGACCCCCAGGTGCTTATAGTATCGGGCAGAAACGCTGTCCCTCTCTTGTTTTACCCTCTCAATCATGTCCTCCCGTATCCGCAGTGCGTCTTCGAGCCGCCCTTTATCACGCAGGAAAGCCGCTCTGGATTCCCAGCCGATGTCCCACTGCAAGTCCTGCCGATTTACCTCCCACTGATTTACCTCTTGGGCCAGTGCCGATGATATGCACACCAGTGTCCCCCAGAACAGTGCAAAACAAGTCAGGCTCAGCGTTCTATACATAGCGGTCTTCTCCGCTTGGATCAGCAGTTTGTGAAAGAAATGAGTTCCAGGGTGCCGGGTGAAAAAGAGGTGCCAGCGCCGAGACGGGGGAGTATTTGGAGCCAAGACGGGCCCTGCGGCCTGAAAAGCCGAGGATCAGGCCAAGAAGGCCCATAGAGCGAAAAAAGCGTACAGCGGAAGTGACATGCCTTGCGAGCGCAGCTTGGGCTGCCGCGAGGCCCTGCAGACCCCGCGGAATACCAATACCGTACCGCTGACGCATCAAATGGCCGAGGTTGAAGGCCGCGACCTGAACAGGTAGCCGTTTTCGGATCTCCTCCTGACCGCGAACGTGGACCCGACGCAGCCCGCC
>JAAXGV010000088.1 GCA_012271185.1 Rhodothermales bacterium | reverse complement strand
AGATTCGCGTCACCTTCGCCTATGACATCAACCAAATCCCTCACTGCACTTTTCGTGACGTGGAAGACGGGAGAGAAGCCTCCATTGACCCTGATATGGCCAAATCGGGCGGCCCTGACGCTGATTGACAAACGAAAAGCCCTCGCAAATCATGCTGCGTATTCATGCAGCAGTGGCTCGGACGCCCCGATGTTCGGGTAATGCATCAGTTTGCCGGCACCGATACCGTGCCGGATGAGACCACCATTCGGGGCTTTCTGATGATGCATAATTAGACCCGGCAGTGGTTCGAGGTCAACGCAATTCACCTGCAAGAGCATGGGATATCCCTTCGGGAAGACTCTTTCCTTCACCAGGAACAAGGTACATCAGCGGGATCCTGAGACGACCTAAATAAGGGCAACACGTGGCATCCTGAATGGACTTTCGTCCAGTGCAGTTTTCTCGCAAAAATCGTACCTCGACTGCGTCCCCCGGAATATCGTACGAAGCGCCGCTGCGTTTCGCAGACCATTATCCCTCCCACTCAGAATACGGGATACGGTGGTACTCCAAAAGCGCTGATCGTCCCGCGATATCGACGATGCGCGTGATCAGCTCGAATCCATTTGCGTCCGTTAGCCGAAGCTCCTCTCCCAAGGCGAAGTATACGGGTTGCGGTTGCCCCTCGTTAATGGCGATGTTAGACGCATAGAGATAGGTTGGTCAAGGGCGTCGCGAATGGGGTTCAGCCTCCCCTTGAGCCCGGGAAGACTTCCAGTCGCCTCGGAGAAGATGATACTGCCGCCTTCCCTCAGGACTTCAAGTTCTATTGCGAGCGCTTCTCGGCTTGGTATCCACTCCCGCTTAAGAAAGGCCGCGTACCCAGGGGCAGCGGCGAAAACGGTCATGGGAAGATGAGTCGTGTGCAGATCAATGGTCGCCTCGCCGTCTTTGTTCGTGATTGCATGCTTCCAAGTCTTATTGGGAAACAGTATCAGCAGGTCAGCACCAGATAAGGGCTGACCTATGGACCTGTCAGCAGTTTCCTTGCCAGAATCCCTGGCAAAAACCTCAACGTCCGATCGGCTGCTGAATGATGCGAGGGCATCCTCAACGGCGGGAAGAAGGGCATCCAACTCTGCCCGAGCCCTCGAGGCGGAGACAAAGTCACCCACGTCCACACTGATCGCGCGCAACTGGGTCTTGGCCGCAGCCGGAAGGATGGGGCCAGCCAAGGTTTGGAGCTGGACGACGAGGTCGCGAATGACCAGAGTGAAAACATACTGCTTATCAAGTTCGTCGATCGAGACAGGGAAAGAAAACTCCTTGATCTTAGCGAGGGTATCGGCGAGCTTTGTTTTCTGCGCCTCGCCGAAGCCAGGTACTTGCGGGGATTTCAAGCCGGAGGACCACACGGTGACGACAGCACGCGCGGAGCTTTGCTCTTGCACTGCCGCAGGTATGATGAGGTGAACTTCTGATTCGTTGATCAGCCGATATACGGGCGATTTCCCTAAGAGCTTCTGAGTTTCGCTCAGGATAATGTGGATGCCGTCTCCGCGACGCTCCATGAAATACTGCCTTTCCTCCGAGCCCCGAATTCCCTGCACCGGCATCCGCCCCAGCACGGATGTCAACGTCTCGTTGCGAGTTGCCTGCCGTGATACCATGCTGTCCACTGTCAGGTTGTTCGGTAGCGAGCCGGGCGACTGAAGCTCCAAACGGTCTTCGAACATTGATAGGCGGATTCTGCTGTTGCGCATCGAATAGTCGCGATGTACGACGGCGTTGACCAATGCCTCGAACAGCGCCTTATCGCTGTACTGAGGCAGATCTACACGCGCCGGCTCTTTACGGGCTGCAACGTGCATGTTCCGCAGCATGAAGGCCACTCCGTCGGCAATTTGCCGGTTCAGCGGACCGACAATTTCCTGTGCATCGACCTGGCCTGAGGCATGATTCCTCCCCCGGTAACGGGTCGCCGTAATGCAGGCATTCGGGAGCCACTGCTCAGGGTTTCGGGTACATAACAACACGCCAGCCACCGTGGCGCGCGAAATCCCGGCCTCGTCGGGCGCCAGGAGCGCCAACTTCCTAAGCGCTATCTCAGGAGTCGCTTTTTATGGCTGTCGATACGAACGGCCGGCTTGATGGAATCGGAGCTCACTTCTACCATCACTGATTCCAGCGCGTCCACTTGTTCGCGCGACATATCCTGCACCTCCCCTGTGTCGGTGACGCCGCAAAGCAGCACGCCCCCATTCGCATTGGCGAACGCTGCGATCTCATCCGCCAAATCATTGCGGCACGGACTCTTAGGACGGTTTCCGGCAAACTCAATCTCCTTGAATTCCCAGTGGCTGTCTTCACTCAATTGCAGCCGGCGCTCAATATCTCCGTCACTGTATGTCATCGGTCGTCTCGAGTCCAAGTTCCTTCAAGTTGGTGTTGATGGCCGCATTTAACCTCGCGGTCTCGGCCTGCGGCCCGGAATCAACGCATGGCCACGCTTGCGCAAGACGGGCATATCAGTACAGTCGCCCACAGACTCCCCGCCGTGTCAAGCATGACAGGTGTTGGCAATGCACTTGTCTGCCAGCTCGCAATGAGTACGTTTGGCCATGTATCCCGCCTTGCAGGCCTCGACAGACAGTACCTCGCCACGTCGGTTACGCCACCTGTCACCTTGCCAGTCACTGGCCAGAAGCCCGAGGCAAGCGGAGAGCTGGGTAGTATGGAAGAGCTGACCCGGCAGCACCATCATATAATCCATCGAGTGGCTTCGGTCAGTTTTTTTCAATCATTCCCGCACCGGATCGGTTCGATGACGCAGAACCGTTGGCGAACACATATCCGCGCGTGCTACCCGGTGCCAAGTCGCAAACGATATGCTGCACCCAGACAAAGTGGGCATTCCTCTTGGGAGAATTGGTAGAGGTTCCGTTGGGATGTTAAGCAATCGGATGGCCTCGTTGATGAGGAAACCGGCCTCGTCGTCTGCGTACTGGCGAACAGCAACGCGAGGGTACTATGAGCGCACTGGGCAAGCGCAATTGGAGCACATCAGACCTTCCTTAAGTGAAACACGCCGCGTGCGGATCAGGTTAAAGTTTGCCTATTTGACTTCTGGTCTGACTGATGCCGATAACGACATACAGGACATCTGATGTCCTTCTTCATAGCAATCGTATCCGATTCACTGACAAAGTCGACAACAAAGCTTACCGTTCATGCTCGGGATACCTTCACGACTGCCGAAAACGAGGTTTCAATGACGTGGTCCTGGACTTTTCGACATGTACATCGGCTTTTCCGAAGGGGATGCTCCCACTCCTGTCTGCTGTAGACACACTGCGGCGTGAGAACATTGGTGTATCTGTCAAGCTACCAGAGAAGACCAGCCTCCGGTATCTCTTCCTCAACACGAACTGGGCTCACTTCCTAGAACCCGAACGTTTTCAGACGAGCAACGCAACACACGACAACCATTTGGCTGCCCAGCGCTTCGCTGATTCAGGTCAGCAACAGAAGCTCGTTAATGCATTCCTGGATGTCGTGATGCGCAACTTGACTCTGGATCGCCGGGTCATCGCAGGACTGGAATGGTCAATCAACGAGATCACCGACAACGTGCTCAATCATGCGAAGTGCTCAGAGGGTGGGATCGTTCAAGCCAGCACGTTCCAGAAGGCCCGAAAGGTAGCTTTCGGGGTTGCTGATTCAGGACGAGGTATCTTGACGTCCCTCCGTGAGGGACTGCCGAATTTGCAGACGGACCGTCAGGCCATCGGTGAAGCGATGAAAGCTGGAATTACGCGGAACCCCGACGTTGGCCAAGGCAACGGTCTCGCGGGAGCCCTGAATATCATGACGATGTCGAAAGGGCTTTTTATGATCAGGTCAGGGCTGGCAACGACCGTGGTTAGGGCCAACAAGGAAGGCAGTGCTCCGGTGCCCCAAAATTACGAGGAAAGCGAACGAAAGCGGTTTCACGGCACGTTTGTCTATGGGGAGCTCGGCCTCGATACAGATTTAGACTTGGCGAAGGCGCTCGGTTTCGGGGGCGAGCCGCATGAGCCGACAGATATTATCGAACTCTTGTACGAGGAAGGGGACGCCATCGTACTCAGACTGCGTGATGAATCTACCGGATTCGGATCGCGGCTGCGTGGCCGGCAGCTGCGCTCCAAGTGTGAGAATCTGCTTAACGCGGAGCCCTCGAAGCCATTACTGCTGGACTGGAGTGGGGTGCCCCTGGTGTCCAGCAGCTTTGCCGATGAGCTTGTCGGCAAGCTGTTCGCATCGCTTGGCCCCTTGGCATTCTCGGCTCGCGTACGGAATATTGGCATGGATAGCATCGTTCGACAACTGGTCGACAAGGCTATCATGCAGCGTGTGGCACAGGTAGCCAACGGTAGAGCCGGGTGGGGCTTCCGTTAGCACTCTGGCAACATGCACCGGGGGCACCGGGTCCGGGCTAATGCCTCGCTCTGAAGTGGTGCAACCGCTGCGCGAGGTGCCGGAGTGCGGCGACAGATAGCGCTACAGAGCCGCATCCTCCAGCGCATTGGCACCGGAGATGATCTCCAGGATCTCGGTGGTGATGGCGCTTTGCCGCGCGCGGTTGTACTGCAGGCGCAGCGAGCGCAACAGCTCGCTGGCATTGGAGGTCGCGTTATCCATCGCCACCATGCGTGCGCCCTGCTCAGCAGCATTGGACTCCAGCAGCGCACGCCAGATCTGGTAGTTTACTTCCTGTGGCAGCAGGAGATCGAAGATCCTCCGAGGGTCATCCGGCTCAAAAAGATAATTGGCCACAAACCGTTCCTTAACGTCCGGCTCTGTGGTGCCCTCGGCAGTCATGACCGGTGTCAGAAAGCGCTCGCTCGGAATGGGCAGCAGCGGCTCAACGATGCGGTTCTGACTGATCG
The DNA here is from genome assembly GCA_012271185.1 of Rhodothermales bacterium. Lineage (GTDB taxonomy): Bacteria > Bacteroidota > Rhodothermia > Rhodothermales > Bin80 > JAAXGV01. Next base: position 12,673 of record JAAXGV010000088.1, on the reverse strand, counting down.
TGTTCCTGAACTCGTTGTACACAACCTTGACTTCGTCCCAGCGGCCATTCAGGAACCCTTCCATTGCAATGTCCCCCACCTTGTAGGCGGTTGAGAAGCGGAGGTCGCGGAACACCCCGCTGAAGTTGCCCACCACCTGGCACTGACGCTTAGCAAAGTGCTCATGCCCCTTGCGACCCAGGGCTAGAATATGCAGTCCATCCGACGCCTGCACCGCATGGTATGATGAAGCGATGAGCTGCTCTGCGCTCTTGAACACGTTACTGTTGAAAGCGCCCGCCAAGCCACGGTCGCCAGCGACCACAATGACAAGTATGCCTCGGATGTCTTCGCGCCGCACAAAAAGCGGGTGCACGTCTTCATCGAAGTCGCCATGGTGAACGAGATGGTAGAGGGTTTCGGCGATCTTGTTGGCATAGGGCCGCGTCCGAAAGATTCTCTCCTGGGCACGACGCAGCTTGGCGGCGGCCACCATCTTCATGGCACGTGTCACCTGCTGCGTGTTCTTGACACTGCCAATGCGAGTCCGTATGTCGCGCAGCGTGGCCATGACGCGCTATCCCCGGTCCGTGTACAACCCGACCAGACGCCTGGCTTCCTCCCGAAACGCCGCCTTGGTCTCATCGCTGAGCTTTCCTGTCTCCCGGACAGCAGCCAGCGCCTCCGCCTGCCGCGTACGCAGGTTCTCCAGGAGCTCAGCCTCAATCTGCTTGATATCGCTTACCGGTATGGCATCGAGCAGACCTTCACTGCCCACAAAAATGACGGCAACCTGCTCTTCCACCGGCACCGGAGCAAACTGTCCCTGCTTGAGCAGCTCCACCAGGCGCTCGCCGCGTCGAAGCTGACGCTGCGTTGCGGGATCAAGATCCGATCCGAACTTGGCAAAAGCCTCGAGTTCTCTGTACTGAGCCAGATCAAGGCGCAGCATGCCCGCCGCACTTTTCATGGCCTTGATCTGGGCGTTTCCGCCTACCCGGCTTACCGAGATTCCAACATTGATGGCTGGACGCACGCCTGCATTGAAGAGGTCAGGCTCCAGGTAAATCTGCCCGTCCGTGATAGAGATCACGTTGGTGGGGATATAGGCATCAACGGCACCCGCCTGCGTCTCAATTACAGGCAGGGCGGTCAGCGAACCGCCTCCCTTGACATGACCCTGCAGGGAAGGAGGTAGGTCATTCATCTGGCGTGCGATGACCTCGCTGCGCGTAATCTTTGCAGCGCGCTCCAGAAGGCGCGAATGCAGGTAGAACACATCACCCGGGTAGGCTTCACGCCCCGGCGGGCGCCTGAGGAGCAGCGAAACCTGGCGGTACGCCACAGCCTGCTTGGAAAGGTCGTCGTAGATCACCAGCGCATGGCGCCCGGTGTCGCGGAAATACTCCCCAATGCAGGCCCCCGTAAAGGGCGCAATGAACTGTAGCGGCGCTGCCGTGGACGCAGGGGCATTGACTATCACCGTGTAATCGCGGGCACCGTTTTCCTCAAGCGCTTTGCTGACCTGCGCCACGGTGGACGCCTTCTGGCCAATAGCCACATATATACAGTATACCGGCTCATCGGTGTCGTGCGTCCGCTTCTGGCTGATGATGGCGTCAACAAGCACTGCGGTCTTGCCGGTCTGGCGATCCCCGATGACGAGCTCACGCTGGCCGCGGCCAATAGGAATCATTGAGTCAATCGCCTTGATGCCAGTCACCAGAGGCTGGGAAACGGGCTCCCTGTAAATCACGCCCGGTGCCTTGCGCTCCAGCGGCATCTCCCATGTCTTGCCCGTCAGCGGACCCTGACCATCAACAGGCTGCCCCAGCGGATCAATGACGCGCCCAAGCATGCTTTCTGTTACCAGGACAGAGGCGATCCGCTTGGTGCGGCGCGCCTCATCACCCTCCTTGACCTCATGCACCGCGCCAAAAAGCACCGCGCCAACGTTATCCTCCTCGAGGTTCAGTACCATGCCGGAAACGTTCCGGCCGGGAAACTCAACCAACTCGCCCGCCTGCGCCTGGGATAACCCGTAGAGTCGCGCGATGCCATCACCCACCTGCAGTACCGTTCCAACTTCATAGATGTCCGCTGCAGCGTCGAAGCCGCCAAGCTCACGACGCAGGATTGCCGTTACTTCGTCCGGTCGCATTGCCGTTGCCATAGAAATGTTGTGCTTCCTGTCAGTGTATCTGGCTGCGCAGCTGCGCAAGCTGGTGTGCCACGCTGCCATCGTATACGATGTCACCAATACGCAGAATGGCGCCTCCGATGAGCGATGCGTCCTCTGCCACATCCATACGGACGCCGGTGCCCAGCTTTTCCGCCAGGACCTGCTGCAGCCGCTTCTGCTCTTCCCCCGCGAGGGCAAGCGCCACCCGCGCATGCACACGCGTTATCCCAAGCTGCGCATCCCGAATACGGTCAAACTCCCGCGTAACAGCAAGCAGCAGATCCTCGCGCTCGCGCCCAAGGAGCAGCCGCACAAGCCGCAGCGTAACGGGCTGAACCTGATCACCAAAAACGGCCTCCAGGACGGCAAGCTTCTTTTTGCGCGGAACGACAGGGCTGGCCAAGCACAGCCGAAGGTCGCGTGACCCTTCCAGGGTCTTGCGGACAAGCTCCATGTCCTGGCGAACACCCGCCTCCGCCTCATCGTACAGAACCTGGGCGTAGCGGCGTGCAACAGCCTGGTCGGTCATGTCGCGAGCTCACCAATGAACTGGTTCACGAGGTTGCGCTGGCGCTCGGAGTCCAGATTCTCACGCAGGATGCGCTCGGCCGCCAGAATAGCAAGGCCAGCCACTTCGCTGCGCAGCTGTTGCAGCGCCGCCTCCCTGTCGCGGGCAATCTCCTCCGATGCCTTTGCGCGCAGCAGGTGGACCTCCTCGCGCGTGCGCTGAATCTCAGCAGCGCGAACACGCTCACCCTCTTCGCGTGCCTCGCGCACCAGGCGCTGTGCCTCCTGCTCTGCTTCGCGACGGGCCTGATCGTTTTGGGCCAGCAGCCGCTGTGCCGCTTTTGTGGCCTCCTCCGCGCGGGAGAGCGAGCTGGCTATGTTTTGTTCACGCTGCTCCAAGAACGCGACGATCGGACCCCAGGCATAACGCCGAAGGAAATAGAGCAGAAGCCCGAAGACCAGCAGCATCCAGAAAAACAGCCCCAAGCTTGGCGAAAGCAGATCGGCAGCTAGATACATTGATCTTTACAGATTAGTCCAGCTCACCCTTTGATCGTGAGCAGAAAGGCGATGACCAGTCCAAAGAATGCTACGCCCTCAATAAGCGCAGCAGCAATAATCATCGACGTTCGGATATCGCCAGTAGCTTCAGGTTGGCGTGCGGTGCCCTCCATAGCGGGGCCCGCGAGCCTGCCAATGCCGAGACCGGCACCCAGTGTGACAAGGCCGACACCAAGGCCAGCACCAAGCCAGGCCAATGCGGTAGGTTCCATGTGATTCTAAGACGCTTTGCGTGAAAAGGATTGTGTTGGTTAGTGCGCTTCTTCATGTTCGTGCTCCACCATGGCCATACCAATGAAGAGCGCAGACAGGAAGGTGAAGATGTACGCCTGGATAAAGGCGATCAGCAGTTCCAGAACATTGATGAAGAGGGTAAAGCCTACGGCGACCGGCGCTACCCCATAGCCCCCGACCGGTCCAAACAGCGTGCTGAACGTGAAGATCATGCCGATCAGGCTGAGTATAACCAGGTGCCCCGCAGTCATGTTTGCGAAGAGGCGAATGGCCAGCACCACCGGCTTGATGAAGATGCCCATGACCTCCGTCGGGATCAGCAGCAGCTTGACAGCTACCGGCATGTCCGGCGGCCAGAAGATATGTTTCCAATAAGATCTGGAGCCGTTCACCTGCGTCAGAACGAAAGTAAACAGCGCCAGCGCTGCAGTGATGTTGATGTTCGAGCTCGCGGTTGCTCCCCACGGCACCAGCCCCAAGAGGTTGCAGGTGATGACGAAAAAGAAGACCGTGAGCAAGAACGGCAGGAACTGCCTGTAGTGCGTCATACCCATACAGGGAATGGCGATGTCATCACGCACATAGACGATAAACAGCTCCAGGGTGTTCTGCAATAGCCCCCGGGGAGCGCTTGTGCGGCCAATGCCTCTGGCGTAGCGACGTGCCATGGCAATGAATGCCCAAAGCAGGAGCCCCGCCGCAAGGAAGGCAAACATGAGGTGCCGCGTGATGGACAGATCGATGACGAGGCTGCCCGAGACCGGCACCAGGCGGGCATCCAGGTGATGCCCGCTCGCTACAAGCGCTTCCACATCATGCACTTCTCCTTCATCTGCCTCTTCATACCCGGGCACAAGCGCATGGCTGCGCAGCGCCGCCTTGGTGGTCCAGTAGCCGAGAAGCTTGTAGCCGCCGCTCTCTGTGCGTACAACGAAGAGACGGGGAAGCTCAACTTTGCCGATCGGGGAAAAGTCGAGATAGTAGCCATTCGCGGTGTGGTGGACCGGGTCAAAACCCTCCTCATCGTCTTCGGCGCGCGTCTCCATGGCCATGCCCAAGAGCAGCACGCCGCACAGCAGCATGCGTGTCAGACCGGCTGCGGACATCGTCGGACAAGCCATAGGACTTCGAGAACGGTAGCAGCGATAAGCGCACCCAGCAGCGAACCGCCAAAGACAGGGACATCAACAGCAAGCCACACAACGGCGGCTATCACCACGGCAAGGGCCAGCAGCATTCGCACGAACATGCCGCAAAAGTAGAGCACCATGAAGGTACGCATATCCTGCCGAATAGCCATTGCGGCCACCACGATCCCTGAAGCTCCGTAGGCAAGCCCAATTGCGATGCCAACGCTGGCACTCAGCACGGCTCACCCATTTTCAAGGTCTCCTTAAACCATCAAAGCGCAAAAGACATCCCGCAACTCCTGTGGACCGACGGTGAAATCTCAGCTAAGCTCGCTTGATCAGATAGACTATGCGCACAGCCATGGCTATCATGCCCAGTACAGCGCCTGCCAGGAGCAGCCACGGCGCGGTACCCAACAGACGATCTGCCCAGTACCCCAATGCCACGAAGGCCACAAGGCTGCCAGTCAGCTGCATACCAAGCCCCAGATACGGGCCGGCTTCCCGCATGGCTTCATAGTAGGAAGGCATTGCTGCTCCTTGTCCGCATGAGGGCTATACCCCCTTTGAGGCAGTGTCCGTGGTCTTGCTGCTCCTCGGGATCGACTGCCCGTCATTGCTCATCTGGCACTCGCCGTTGAACACGGCGCCCTCCTCAATGATCAGGCGGCCGGTCTCGATGGAACCTTCAACGCGTGCGGTGCTCTGGAGCAAGAGACTCTCTACGACCACGACTTTGCCTTTAACCGTGCCAGCGATCGTACTGCTGTTCGCCTGGATGTCACCAGTTACGCAGCCACCCTCGGAAACAATCACCCGGGTGGACCCCTTTATCGTGCCGTCAATGGTTCCGCTTACACGGATATCGCTCTCCGTGACCAGGGTGCCCTCAAAGGTTGAGCCTTTGGCAATGATGTTAACCGTGGGCGGTACAGGACTTACTACCTGCTTTGGCATTGGTGTGCGCGTGCATCGTGAAGTGTTGCTCCTACTGCTATACGCTAACAGTGTTCAGCGTGAACATCTATGGATTCAGCAGGTACGGGCGCGGATCTTGTGCCAGACCGTTGTTCCACAGCTCGAAATGCAAATGCGGCCCTGTAGTATGCTGCCCGGTATTGCCACTTACAGCGATACCCTCACGCTGCTGCACGCGGTCTCCCAGGCGTTTGAGGAGGCGCTGATTGTGTTTATAGACGGTGACGAAGCCGTCTGCATGCTGCACGATGATAGTGTGCCCTCCGCTGTGTGTCCAGTCAGCAAATATGATGTGGCCCGCACCAATGCTGCGTACTACTTGCCCCTCTTCTGTGGCAATGTCGACACCATAGTGACCTGCACGTACATTGAACATCTGGGTGGTGTAGCCGCTGACGGGTGCGGCGGCCGGCAAGGGCAGGCTGGGCGCTCGTAGCCGGGCACTGCCTGGCCCAGCGTCCGCAGCCACCGGGCGAACCGGGAACCGGTCCAGGAAGATAGGCTGTCCGTTGTCCGGCCTTTGTTCAGTTGCCAGTGTCATGTCCCACTGCTGCTGCGCATCAGCTGAGCCGACCGTGTTGCCAGGCGGCGAAGGTGCGGTTTGCGTGCTGTCAAACTGGCCGGTCAAAATCTGCCGCAGGCTTGCCAGGTAGCGGGCCTGCACGCTAAGGGAGTCTTCGAGTGCCGCGACGCGTATCAGGGCCGCAGCGGTACTGCGCCGGATCTCTTTTGCGCTGTACCCAGGAATCAATCTCTCGACCGGCACAAAAGCCATGATCAGTGCCGTTGCCAGGACCAGTGTGCCGGCTGCCAGCCCTGAGGCAATGCGCATGGTACCGCCCTGGATGCCATACGACCGCTCCCCTGGGCGGTCTGTTTCGATGAAGATGATCCTGCGCGACGAGGAGGGGCGCAGCAGCTCGGCTACAAAAGCGAACAGTTCTCGCATGGAGGCCGGTTATTTTGCAGATCTGGTGTGGCTAAGCGCCGGGACCAGACGGCTAACGGAAGATGATCTCTGACACAACGGATTTGCCAAGCGCCTCATTAAGGCGCTCAAGCCACTGGCTGCGCTGCAAGTGCAGCTCATGCCGCCATACCGAAGACGACACCCGGACATACAGCTTGCTGTCTTTGATCCAGGTCTTGTCGGTTTGCCTGTTGATGCGGTCACCTGCCAGGTCCGACCACGTTTCAAGGGCCCTGACTTCATCAAGCTTCGCGCCGATACCCATATCGGCGATAAGCTTTTTCAACACATTCCCGACACTGCGGGTTTGGAAGCCGGGGCGCATGGCGGTAGGGTTTTCCATGCTAAAGATAGCCACCTGGCAGCGTTTGCGCGAGGCTTTCCCACAGCTGATAAAATGGCCGTGTTCGTGCTCATGCTGCAGGGCAGGCATGTGGTGCTGTGAGGGCTCAGGCCTTGCCGCTATCAGCCGTCGCTGTGTCTGTTTCTGGCGCAGAATGCAGGTAAACCTTGCAGCAAGGGGTGCGTACGATCCGCCACAGCTTGGAGATCGAGTCATTTGTGCCCGCATTCCCCCATGGACGGTTCGCGCCCTCACCCACGGGGCTGCTGCATGTAGGGAGCGCTCGCACCGCCCTTGTTGCCTGGCTTTCTGCGCAGAGTGCAGGCGGATGCCTCACACTGCGCATAGAAGACCTCGACACACAACGCACGGTACACGGGCTCGCACGCCAAATCGCCGACGACCTGGCGTGGTTGGGCATAGATTTTGACGCTTCGCCGTATCGTGGTGGCCCGCATGCTCCGTACAGACAATCAGCACGGGCTTCACATTACGAGAAGGCGCTGGAGGTATTGCACAGGGCCGGGCACCTGTTTCCGTGCAGGGTTTCGCGCAAGGACCTCCGAAACCTGGCATCAGCGCCGCACGGCACTGACCAGGGGGTGCCCTATCCCGCACATTTGAGGCCGACAACGCTTGATGCCGACTGGTTCATGACCACGGAAAATGCAGCCATTCGTTTTTTAGTGCCGGACCGGACCGTTTCTTTCTCGGACCGTCTGCGCGGGCCTAAGACCGAAAACGTGTCAAGGGTTGTGGGCGACTTCGTGCTCAAGCGTCGGGACGGTCTCTTCGCCTACCAGCTTGCAGTGGTTGTGGATGACATGCATATGGGCATCACGGAGGTCACCCGTGGCGAGGATCTGCTTTCATCCACGGCACGGCAGATCCTTTTGATAGAGGCGCTGGGTGGCAGGCGGCCCAACTACGGCCACGTGCCGCTGGTGCTCAATGCACGGGGAGAGAAGCTGTCCAAGCGGGATCATGGGCTTACGCTCGCAGCGCTTCGTGGCGCGGGTGTGGAGTCCGAAGCGCTGGTTGGGTACCTGGCATATTCGCTGGGGCTCATAGCCGAACCGCGTCCGACAAAGCCTGCCGACCTTGTCTGCTCCTTTGGCTGGAACCGCATCCGAGGCACAGAGCCGTGGTGCCTGCCCGAAGACCTGCCTGCCACGCTCCGTCACCATGCTGCTGTACTGTGCGGCTAGCGGCAAAAACGAGTCCTTTACCCCGATGAAACGGCGCGTACGATTACAGTGTGCATTGGCCTTGCTCACCTTGGTACCTGATGTCAGCGCGCAATATGATACTGTGCGCGTAAGTCTGCAGGAGGTTATCGATCGCGCTGTGGTAGTAAGCCCGGACCTGGATGCCGCAAGAGCCAAGGCACAGTATGCGGACAGCCGCAGCAGTCTGGCGCGAGTCAGCCGGTACCTCACCGAGATGAAGGTTGAGTCGGCGTTTGCGATGGTCCCCGGGCTTACCAACCCCAACGGGGTGCCAACGGGCCAGCTGTACCTGGATCCGACGGTGCGCAACGACTATTCCAGTTTCAGCCCCTATATGCAGTCCCAGTTTGAGCTGCTGCAGCCAATCTATTCTTTTGGTGCTTTGGGCGGAAGCGTGCGTGCGGCAGCCTATGGCGCTGCGGCTGAATCCGGTGTCGTCCGGACCAAGGAGCTGGAGGTGGCGCTCCGTGCAGCCGGCCTGTATTACAGTGCGCTGCTGGCCGATGCGCTGGTGAACCTGGCTGACCAGGCTACTGATGTGCTGGCGCTGGCCAAGCGTGAGGTTGAGCGGCTCCTGGAAGAGGGAGATCCGGACGTTGATGATGCGGACCGGTATCAGGTGCTGATCACGGAGCAGGAGCTCCAGAGTCGCATCCGGGAGGTCACCGAGGCGCGTGCCATTGCACTGGCAGGGCTGAACCGGCAGCTGCTCATGGATGAGCAAGAGCGCGCGCTGCCGGCCGAAGCGGTGCTAAAGCCTCTGGACTTTATCCCCCTTCCACTGGATGAATACTATGCGCTTGCACACGGCAACCGCCCCGAGCTGGGCCAGGCCCGTGCCGGGCTGCATGCACGGGAGGCGCTGGTGCAAGTGGCGAGGGCGGATTATTATCCGCAGCTGATTTTCGGCGTTTCAGCCACAGTTTCGCGCGCAGCCAATCGCTATCGCCAGCCCAATCCGTTCATCAGCGATGGCTTCCGGCGAACCAGCATTCGTGCCGGCATCGGGTTCAGGCAGAAGCTCAACTTTGCGCAGACGAAGGCACGCGTAGCGCAGGCCAAGGCGCAGCGCGACGAGGTGCGGCACCTTATGACCGCCGCGGAGCAGCTCGTACGCATGGACGTGGAGCAGGCCTACAGAGAGCTGTCCATAGCCGAAGCGGTGCTGGTGGCCCAAGACTCGTCGCTTGCCATCAGCAAGGAGTGGCTGCGGGTGGAGACCATCAATTTCGATCTTGAGCTGGGCAACACGGAGAACCTGATAGCGGCGGTGCAGATGAACCTGGAGCTTGAGGCCCGCTACCTGGAGGCGGTGCGCCGCTTTAACATGGCTGTAATCCGCCTCTTTCATGCGGCGGGCATACTCGGGACCGGCACGCTGGAGTAGGCGGGTTGCGGCACGCTGCACCACAACGCACCCGTGTCTCGCAGTAGCCGCAGGAACGCGCAGCATTCCTGGATCTGGAGGGTGTAGCCTTCAGGCTCACACGGCATGCCGGCAAGTTCGGATGGACCTCACGTGCATAATCGGCGCTTTTTGCTATTATTGCGAGTCGCCGGGCAGAAGAACGCTTCATGAGCATCCGACATTGTGACGTGCGCAGAGCAGCAGCCAAGCCAGGCTCCGGGGACCACACGCTTCTGCACATGGGAACCGCCTCCCCAATAGGCGGAGAGATGCCACTGGCTTCTTCCGTGCTGACCCACAAGCGCGTGACATCTCCCTTGGGCAAGCAGCAGTACCAGACAGAGCGCCGGTCGCACCACATCACCTCTTCGGGAGCGTTTGAGGCGAATGGAGAGGTACAAACCGTGTCTCCTTCCTTATTCGCTGCAAAAATGGGGGGGGGGTAATCCAAGAAGTACCCACCGCGCCACGCCACCTCTTGTAGTACTGGTTGTAGCCACCCTGCTGCTCGCCTGGCCTGCATCAGCCCAGAGAGCAGGCGTTGCAGCACAATCACTCGAAACCGATTGGCGAGCACTGATTGCGCTTTATGAGGCAACCGGTGGGAGCAACTGGGAGCGCAACACCAATTGGTCTACTTCGCAGTCCGTCATTCCCTCTGCGGACAGCCTGGACGAGTGGCATGGTGTTACCGTTGAGAACGGGCGGGTAACCAGCCTGGGTCTTGCCGCCAACAACCTGTTGGGGAGCATACCCTCCGAAATCGGCAACGTCTCCGAGCTGAGGTCCCTGAACCTGAAATACAACAGGCTGTCCGGGGAACTCCCCAGGGAGCTGGGCTCTCTCTCTAATCTGCGGGAAGTGTGGCTTCACACCAATGCTGCACTGGCAGGGGCTTTACCACAGACACTGAGCAACTTGTCTGCACTGGAGATGCTGTGGATAGGTGGCACGGAGCTCTGTATACCACCCGATGCGGCACTCCAGGAATGGCTTGCCGGGTTACCCAGAAAAACCGATACCCCTGCATGTCTGGCGGAAAAGGACCGGACCACATTGGCCGCACTTTACGAGGCCACTGATGGGGACAACTGGAAGCACAACACTAACTGGTCCCGACACGCGACTGGAATCTCTGCCGCCAATGACGACTGGTATGGCGTTACGGTCAATGACGGACGGGTCACCGCTTTGCGGCTCCATTACAACAACCTTGTTGGAGAGCTTCCGGGTGAATTGGGTAACCTGGACAGTCTCGAGGTCCTGGAGCTCCAACACAATGCACTGCGAGGCCCCTTGCCGGCGAGCCTGGCGAAGCTGTCCAAGCTGGAGCGTCTGGTGTTTGATGGTACGGAGCTCTGTATTCCGCCGGACTCGGCTTTCGGTGTGTGGTACGCCGATAGAGGCGCAGGCAGCATGTGCGATGGTCGTGAGGCTTTTCAGGGTGAAGGTGTTTCTGCAGTGTCAGCGGGCGTATCAGGCCTCTGGAGGGTGCTGGCTATGGTGCTGCTGCTGACGCTTGTCCTGACCCTGATGCTCTGGTACCGCCAGAAAGGGCTGCCTTCTGAACCACCAGAGGCGCCTGTGCAGGCGGACGACGGGCAGGTGGAGGCTCTGGTCGCACGCTCCGTAGAACCCCTCTCACGCACGCTCTCCGCGATTGAGGAGCTTGTGCAAGGAGAAAGCCGGCAGGTACGGGATGACTTCGCACGTCTTCTGGATACGTTCCTGACGATGCGAAAAAACCTTGATGAGCGGGAGCAGGAGATTCAGCGACTCAAGCGCGGGTATGACAACGAGATTTTTCGGAGGTTCGTCAGGCGGTTCATTCATGCCGACCAGGCTGTGCAGGATTATCAGCAGGCGGGATCTGCTGATGCAGATGGTCTGATGCAGATACACTACCTGCTGGAAGATGCGTTTGCTGAATGCAACGTTGAGCGGTTCGAACCCAAGGTCGGCAGCGACTATCGCCGAGCATTTGGCGTGGCCGACTATCCAAAAAAGGTCAGCACATCCAACGCAGGCGATCACTTCAGGATCGCGGCCGTGCTGGAGGCGGGCTACCTGATACGTAACGGAGACCATCGTGAAGTTGTCGTACCCGCCAAAGTCAAAATCCACATATTCCATGCGCAAGGAGATGCATAATCATGGCTAACATCGTCGGCATTGATCTGGGAACAACGTATTCTCTTGTGGCGCAGTTTGATGAGACGGGACGCCCCACCATAGTGCGCGATGAGGAGGGGAACAATCTGACATCGTCTTGCGTGGCCAGCATAGAGGGGGAGATTGTGGTGGGCGAGGACGCGAGGCGGCACTGGGCAAATGCACCACAGGAAGCTGCAGCATACTTCAAGCGCAAGATGGGCACGTCCCAGCGATACTCCATCGGCGGCCAGGCCTTCACGCCCACGCAGCTGAGCGCCCGTGTGCTAAAAAAGCTGGCGGCATACACCACTGCCCGGACTGGACCGATTGACCATGCGGTGGTCACGATACCGGCAAATTTCAGCCACGAGGCGCGGGTGGCGACCATGAAAGCCGCAGAGCTTGCAGGACTGGAGGTGCGCTATATCATTAATGAGCCAACCGCTGCGGCACTCTACTACGCGTATGAAAAGAAGATATCCCCTGGGGTTTACGCGATATACGATTTGGGTGGGGGCACATTCGATATCTCTCTCGTTCGCGTCAGCGGCCAGGATGTGGAGGTGCTGACAAGCAACGGAATTCACAAGCTGGGAGGGATTGACTTCGACGAAATCCTGCAGGCAATGATTCAGGAGGAGTATAAGCAGCAGACAGGGGAAGACCTGGAAAACGAAGACTTCACGCCGCTGGATGCCGAAGAATACAAACGGTCCTTGTCGAAGCGTGATCTAGTTGCACGGGTGCGTCGAAGAGCCATCCCCGTAACGCGATCGGTATTTGAGGAGCGTATCTCCTCTCTTATAGAGCAGACCGCACTGCTTTGCGAGACCACGATGGAAGAAGCGGGTGTCGGCACCTCCGACATACAAGGCGTGATCCTGGCGGGTGGGAGCACGCGAATGCCGATAGTGCAGCGAACAGTGCAGGAGGTGTTCCGGAAAGAGCCTATATCCACAGTGAACGTAGACGAAGTGGTTGCGCTCGGCGCTGCGCTG
>JAAXGV010000124.1 GCA_012271185.1 Rhodothermales bacterium | reverse complement strand
CAGCTTTGGTGAATGAGGGTCCGAGTCAAGGTACGTACCCCCGGCCCCGGAACGCCATGCTATGATATCTGCTAGAATGGGTGGTAGTAGGCTGCGCCAACAGTCACTGGATCGCCATGGAGAGGCTTGGCCACATTGATCCGAAACCACCCGAATATTCCTCCCAAAGAGGCGCCCAGCTCGTGGTAGATGCCGTTAGTCCCCAACCTTTCCACGCCGGAACCCCGACCTGGCAGCCAAGTTCTGGCATGTCCTCCAAAGATCAGAAGGCTGTAGCCCTGGCGCACCAGTGGGCGCAAGTCAAGCACCTCAAAAATCAGGGTGCGGAAATTATGCTCCCAGAACAGCGCCAGCATATCATCGCCCTCAAATGGTCGCCCGCTGGCAGAGCGCAACGCGCCACGCTGCAGAAAGATATCCTGGCGGCTGTCAACCACGAACGCCCGCTGAAGCGGGAGCCCCTTACTGCCAATGCCACCCACAACACTCACCTCCAATAGAGCGGGCAGCAAGCGCCTGCGTCCGAACGTGGGCTGGCGCCACGCTATCTCCGCCCAATAGCGCTGGAAGGAATAGCTGGCTCGGGGCATGCTGAATTCCGCTGTAAAATCGAGTGCACGATTGCTCCGTCTTCCAGAGAAAAAACCCTTCCGCCCAACAGACAGGCTGAGTGACACTGACTGCATGCGCCCTGGAATGATGGCAGGGTTAGCATCCAGTGGTACCGTACCACGGAGATCGTAACTGGTTGTCATCGGCACAGACCAGTGATCCTCGTCACGAAACGTGGTCCAGATGCGCAGCCTGCTCCTGTCGTGCTCTATACCTGCACTTACTGCGAGTCCTTTACGTCCATAGTAATCAAAGTAGTCGGGCCCACCAAAAATCATCACCATCCCGTTTTGGAAAGGAGAGAAATAGCTGTGCTCTCCGTACCGTCGCGCAACACGGGTCTCATACCTTCCCTCGCCGAAAAAAGAGGTTCGACCCTTTGACCGAACGCCCATAGACGCATGCCAGGCCCAGCGGTCACGCTCCGAAAGCCCCGAGTTCCAGCCCGCACCGCCATCAAGCGTCACGTACTGTCCGATGTCAGGTACTGCACGCAAACCAAGATGCAACCCTTCCACCCTGTTGTACCGGATGCCTGGATGGACCAGGCCGGCCATGGACTGACGCCACCTGCTGCGCGTCGTATCAGCCCTGTCACCCTCCTCATCGTACCTGAACCCGCCGGGCCGGCGCGCCAACGCCCTGCCAAGCAAGCCGCCGGGGGTGAAGGCTTCTGTAAAATCCTCTTCAATGTCAGGATTGTCATAAGCCGCAGTTTCCTCTGCCGTCAGCGGAACAACCAGGCCAGGCTCGAGAAACACTGTTCCGGCCGCAACCGCCGCTGAGTCTACCGGCAGGAATTCCTCATCGGCATACAGATCTTCTGGAACAGCCACATTCGTCCGGTAGTCGGTGAAGCGGGCAACATGGCTGATGCTGAAAGCCGGGAACGACAGCACCCCCTGCATGCCGACCTTGATGACACTCTCCGAGCGGAAGTCCACAGGCATCCAGTACTCTTCAGCAAAGGAAGAAAACTGCTGCCGGTATGTGACCTCATAGTGCTGGATTGGGGGTGGAAACAGGAATGAATCCCCAGGCCGAAGCTCCGCATCAATCATAGCGAACACGCTGTCAAGGATGGATACCCTTCCCCGGAAACCGCTGATAAAGCGGTTCTTGGGCTCTACCGCAATGTCGTAGACAGATATCCCCTCAACCGAGCGTTCACCCTCCAGGGTAAACCTGTAGTTATCCAGCGCATTCGCATGCGTAACACCGATCAGGTTGTGTCCTCCAATGATCAGGTTATCATCGTACAGGTTGGCTACGGTTTGCGCCACAGGCATTACCTCGTCCTCCAGGAATGGGTTGGAGGTTGAGCGGTTACCGGTGATACGCTCCTTCATGCCGCGATCGCGGTCCCAATATGCCATCGAAGCCGATTCCTTCACCCATACGAGGCTGGTGTCATTGCCAATACTGAATCGGCTGTACGCTTGCGCCTCGTAGGACCTCAGCGCAGCGCGCCACTGCTTCTTGCGTTCTATGACCTCGCGCATGATGACTATTGCCGGGTTCTCCCCACTCACTGTAACCTCGGCAAGCTGATAGACCACAGGCACAAGATCAAAATCCTGCACAAGGGAGTCCTCTCTCGAGACTGCTCTGCGAACCGTCTCGTAGCCAAGAAAGCGCACCACCAGCGTCACTGGCAGGGCATCAACACGCAGCTCATAGCGACCCTCTGGGTTGGTGATCGTGCCGCGATAGCTGCCTTGCACATGAATCGAGGCGGCGGGTAGCGGATCACCAGTTGATGCGTCAGAAATCCGACCGGATACCACTTGTGCACAGGCTGTTACAGCACAGAGCAAGCCCGCAAACAGCCAAAGCGTAAACTTCATGGCTCCGGTCCCGGCATGCATACCCATCTTTTTAGCAGTGCTACCTCTGCGCTGGCTGTGCCCTTTCAGACGACCCCAAGAACTGTCCGCTGCATTCCGCCATCTGCCACGCTTTGACCGGAGTAGTACATCGCAGCAAGATTGAAGCCCGGCGCTGACAGCCATACCCGACCGCCTCAGACGCCAACGCGCACCGGGCTTCGGCAAAAACGCCTCCATGAGCTTTGAACCCGGGGAAGGTACTGACACTGACCGATAATCCCTTACGCATGCGGCCTGCTTTTACGTGGCCTGATCCAGGAATGATGCGATCTCGTCTCTCTTGCGACGCGCATCATCCCAGCCGACCTGGATCGTAGCACTCAGGTAGTCCGGATTGAACAGAAGCAGGCTAAGCCAGTCTGGGCTTTTTGTTTCGCGCGTACCCAAGCCACGTGTAAGCAAGCGGATCGCCCCCCTGGTCTTTAGCTCATAGGAGCCTGCAAGCTTACCCAAGTCCACTGACGGTTCAATGCACAGGCACCCCACCTCACGCAACCCGGCCCGCTCGCCAGGCGGGATACGACGAATCAACGCATTGGTCTTGTTCAGCATCGCCACATCATGGTCGAGCGTGTCCAGGAAGATCGCATTCAGCACCATCCCTATGATCTGAGCCACGGGCGGATAACCCTCGGTAGAAGGCGTAGCCGCTTCCGCCGTCGAACGGCGCTTGCGGGTTGAAATCACGATGATGTCCGTTGCACCCAGATGGATTGCGGGCGCGAGCGGAGCCCTGAGCCGTATACCGCCGTCACCGTACCAGTCTCCACCTATGCGGATCGCGGGAAAAATCAGTGGCAAAGCTGTGGATGCAAGAAAATGGTCCAGCGTCAGCGTGGTCCTGATGCCCACCCGCGTTGCACGCTCCCAGCCCTCCAGGTTCTTGCCCTGAACCCACGAAACAGTCTGTCCCGTTGAAAACCGCGTAGTCGTCACGCACACCGAAGCAAGGTCGCCCTTTGCGATGTTTTCGCCAATGGCCGTCAGCACACCATCCCTGCAGGGCAGACGTTCAGCCAGAAACGCTTTGAGCGGCGCAGAATCTAGTAGCGCCTCGGTCTCATCGTGCACGATCGGGGTGTGCGGCCCGCGCCGGAGCCGCCGAACCAGCGACAACATGGACTCTGGCTTGAATACCTGACTTTCATCAAGATCCATCCAGTGCTTTACGAGCTTGGACGATTCCCCGAGCCCGGGGTAGCTTGCCAAAAAGGCCGCATTGATTGCACCGGCAGACACACCGGTAATGATTGGCACTCTAAGCTCCGGATACAGCTCTCCCATGTACTGCAGTACACCAGCCTGGTACCCGGCCCTGGCCCCGCCTCCGCTAAGCAGCAGACACACCTGACGCCTAGGCTGCGCCTCATCCGCGTTGCCGGCAGTCTTCTCTTGGATCGCCATTCAAGAGCCCACTCAGTCTCCGGGACACTTCAACGTCAGCAGGTCGATACACGTTGCCCTTGGGTGCCGGCATGCGAGGGCAAGGTTTGCACCTCGGCACAATGATGCCGAGCGGGTCGCTAACGGCCTGCCGCCTCTTCAGATCTTCGCCGAAAAAGGAACAGATTCTTGTCAGCTGCCGGGCAAGCATGTCTCTGCACGAATATGCTTGCCGAACTGCACCCTCACGCCGGAGGCGCAGTCCGGACGTGTACGCTGACACACGCGACCTTCCTCAGGCATTCTCCATGCGATTCAGACCGGGAATGCCTCCTGCAGCCAGAGGGGCTCCCCAGACTGCAGGGCGGGAGAACCAGGTACTCCGGATTGGTGATGCATCGGCTTCACTGCAACAGCCAGGCCTGCAGGTAACCGGAAAGCCAGACATACGCCTGCCGGCACCACCCCTGCACCCGCCGAAGACAATCAGTGGGGCGATTGCCTCCTTTGGCGACAAGGATTGCATCAGGCGGACGGATTGAGCGATGCGGATAACCAAACACTGCACATCCGGGACGCATTCCGTTATGCTGCCCGCCTGGCACTGGCATAACCAGACGGCGATCACCTCAGCGAGCGCCCGCCCGTGAGCTCTGCAACGATGTGGTCAGCACCGTAGATGTGCTCCAGCGCCTCCAGGATACCGCGTGCATCGACCGAAACAGCCCGGGCGGTGCGGTCCGAAAACAGATACACGTTAGGCAGGGATTCGATGTTGCCATCAAAGATGAGCCCGACGATTTCAAGGTCTCTGTTCAGCAGTGGCGAGCCGGAGTTGCCTCCCGTGATGTCGTTGGTGCTGACCAGGTTCAGCGGCACGGACAGGTCCATCGAATCCGGCGACGAAAGCCACCGGTCAGGCAGATCCCACTCCAGGCTGGTGCCGCGGTAGGAATAGTAATGGTCGTACAGCCCGTAGAATGTGGTGAACGCCGGTGCACGCGTCCCGTTGTAGTCGTAGCCCTTCACCATGCCGTCAGCCAGGCGGAGCGAAAACGACGCATCCGGAGCCATGTCGGCTCCGCGCAGCATAAACTTCAGCTGGGCCAGCTTAGCCGAAAGCAGGCTCTCTCTGTTGCCGAAGCTTTGTGCCTGGCCCTGAGCTGTCAGCACAAGCGGCGCCAGCGCCTCAACGACCGGCACGCTGGCATCATCACTGTTCAGGTAGCTGCCGCGCAGGAGCGAGTCCAGCCCGGTCGTATCCATAAGCGCTGTTTCCGCGACAAGCCTTGCCGCCACACTGTCAACCGGCAAGCCATTGGTGATGCGCCGGAATGAGAGATCACGCTCTCCCAAGACCTCCCGAACATCTTCCAGGCGCAGGGCTATGAGTGCGACTTCCGCATCAGCAGGGAGACTCTCAAAGCTCATGGCCTCCCTGCGGATTTCCGCGAACTCCTCTTCGGAAGTGTAGCCGCGGCGGCGCAGCATGGCATAGTAGTAGGCGTACAGTGCACGGGTCAGAACGCGGGACCCGAGTGCAGTGCCAAAGAAGGCGAAGGCACGCGCCCTGCCAACCTCAGACCGCTTGGAGATCTGCAGCTCCTCCACGTCTCTGAAAAGGCTGCCGTACACTTCGGTCAGCGAGTCCGAAGTCGCAATCACAGCTTTGAGGTAGCTTTCGCTGGCTCCGCGCCGCGCAATCAGGGCGCCATCGGCCAAGCCGTCCAGCTGGCCGCGGAGCGCCTTGAGGCTGTTAACGAGAGAGAAGTACGCGTTGCCCACGGCGTCGTCTTCCTGGTAGGGCGCCAGCGCAGCTGCGCGCCTCGCCAGCCAGTCGATCTGTAGCGGCAATGAGTGGTCCCGCTCATGTTCCAGTGCGGCTACAGTACCAAGGCGGCTTGTAGCACCTGGGTTACCGACAACAAATACCGCATCGCCTTCCTGAACGCCATCTTCGCTCCACCGGTAATAGTCATTCGTCGCCAGTGGATTCCCTTCCTTGTCATAAACACGGAAGAAAGCCACATCCAGCGCATAGCGAGGGTACGTAAAGTTGTCGCTGTCACCGCCATTGTACCCTAGGCTTTTCTCCGGCGCCATAACCAGCCGCACGTCATCAAAGCGGCGCAGCGTATAGGCCGCGTAGCGACCGCCGCTGAAGAGCTCAACCACCTCAACACGCAGCGTGGAATCTTCCCGGGTCAATCCGGCTGTCATCCGCCGCTCAATTTCAGTCGCCCGCGCCGCACGCACACGCGACTGCTCGTCATCGCCACGAACACGCCTGCTCGCACTGTGAACGCTCCCGGTGACGTCTTCTATCCGGAGAAGCTGATCGACATGCAGCCCAGCAACCGCTCGTTCGTCAGCGGGCGTTACCGCCAGGAACCCGTCCTTCATGAGCGTCTCGCCCTCTTCAGTCACCTTCGTGATGCTTTCACGCGCACAGTGGTGGTTGGTCATGACGAGGCCCTGCGCAGACACAAGTGAGGCCGAGCAGGAGCTTCCAAAGCGCAGAGCACCCCGCATTGCTCTGGTCATCCAGGCTGAATCCGCGCTCAGTCCATAGCGCAAGGTGAAGTAGTCCGCAGGCGGGTTGTCGAAGGTCCACATCCTGCCATCATCAAACCGGCCGAACGTGCCTGCCAGCGCTGTGGTGTCCGGAATACTCGCAACCGCCGCTGGCACGTGCTGTGCTGTGTCCGCACGCTCAGCACGCTGCGTAACGACTGCGACCTCTTGCGAAGCGCTGCATCCGCCCAGGAGCGCCAGCGCTGTCAGCAGGCTACTCCGCATATTCATCCAGTCCCTCTTCGTCCAGTTCTGCGACCAGCATGCCTGCGTCGTAGTGGTTCCGAAGCACCTCGTAGATACCGGCTCCCGTGACGCCTATGCATCGCCATGCATCTTCGGCTGATACGCGATCAAAAGCTATGGCCATGACTTCCAGATCCTTGTTCACCAAGGGTGCGCCACTGCCAGGACACAGCACAGTCGAGACAGCACTGAGCTGCACTGACAGGTCCATGTGCTGGCGATCCGCCAGCCATGATGCCGGCATCTCCCATGGAGTCCCAGCGCCATGCGAAAAGTGCAGATCATACAGGCCAAAAAGCGTCGTGTACGGGGGTGCCCACGTACCATTGTACGCATAGCCTTCCACAGTCCCTGTCGAAATCCAAGGCACCTGCTCTCTGATGCCAACGCTGTAAAGCGTCTGTCCCGGCGTAACACCCGCACCACTGAGCGGCAAGTAGCTTTCCGTCACCACGGGGTGCCCCTCCTGATCATAAGCACGCAGGAACCCAAACCCCAGGCTGTATCGCGGGTAGGTGCCCTCATCCGGATCTCCACCAAATGTGGCGACTGATCTTTCCGGCATCATGACGACGCGCACATCTCCATACCGCCGGTAGGCATAAGCCAGGAAGCGCGCACTGTCTTCCACTGCCCGGACCTCGTAAATCATAAGGCCTTCCTCATCCTCCCACGTTGAGTCAGCAGGTGCACCGGCACCGACCTCGTGAACGCTCACTAGGTGATCAGCATACAGTCCGGGCACATGACGCTCATCAAAGAGGTCCTGAGCATAGAACCCGTCATCCAGCGGTACGTGTTCAATACTCCAGGCTGTGCGCACATGACGCCTGGCACAGGTGTAGCTGGTGGCCATCAGGCCGGTGGCCGTCACCAGGGCCGCAGCGCAGCGCCCAATGCGAGCAGTCCCGACCTGGAGGTTTTCCAGCCAGGTTTCATCAACCTCAATGACCGGTGGCACGCCCACCATCCACTGAGCCGGCTGCTGCGCAGCACTGGTGCTGGCCGCGCAGGCCATCATGATGAGCCAGAAGTGTGTACCAAGCCTGCGCAAGCACGATGGAACAATTGGCGCGTATACGCAATCGAGTACCCTTGGCCGGAGTGGCGGAATGGCAGACGCGCAGGTCTTAGGAACCTGTGTCCCTGGTGACGTGTGGGTTCGAGTCCCACCTCCGGCACTTGTTGCGCGCACTATGCTTCCTGTGCGTCTGCGGGGATGAACCTCATCGATAATGAGTTCACGCAGTGGCGTGTGTTTTTGGGCGTATAGCGTTCTCCGGTGAACACGTGCCCCAAGTGGCCGCCGCACTGCCGGCAGATGATCTCCATCCGGCGCCCGTCACGATCCATCTGCCTGGCCACCGCACCCGGAATCTCTTCATCGAAACTGGGCCATCCGCACCCCGACTTGAACTTCGCCTCTGATTGGTACAGCGGCGCATCGCATGCCTTGCAAAGGTAGGTGCCTGCCTCATAGTGGTCGTTGTATTTGCCACTGAAGGCAGGTTCGGTCCCCTTAAAGACCAGCACCTTCCGCTCCTCTTCCGTGAGCTGATTCCGCATAATAATCTGCAGGTGGCTGAGAGCCCTGATACACTGTATCGACGCTCAAGTTGCCAGACTAGGGTGCACGCACCATGGGGTCCGGCCAGATGAATCGATAACCGAGACTCCGGGTGAGTTTCGCGCTGCTGACAACCTTTCCCGGGAGCGCCGCATCGTATTCTATGCGAGGCGGCGGCTTGCCTAGCCAAGCCGCCGACTGACGATAGAAAGCGTCCTTCTTCGGATGCATGTCTGCGACCACGTTAAACACCTCATTCATTATGTGATCCTCCAGCACGCGAACCGTTACAGCCACCGCATCGTCGCGGTGAACCAGGTTGACACGCGCGGCGCCATTGCGCACAGCACCAACAAACCGTCCCGGCTGACGCGAGTACCCGTACAGTCCACCGAACCTCAGGACCGTTGTACTGAAGTCTCTGCAGGCTTGCAGCTGCGACTCTGCTTTGAGCAGCGCACGGCCGGAGGCGGTAAGCGGCGCTGGCACTGCTGCTTCAAGCGCATTTCCTGCGCCATACACACTGGTGGAACTCGCAAACACAACAAATCGCACCCCGCTCAAACGCGCGATGATAGCCTGGATGGATGCCTGCAGGAAGGCTTCCACGTTGGGCCTCCTTCTCCCCGGTGGGAAGTTTAGCAGCATGTACTCCGAACAAAAGAAGTCATGCAACGCCGGGCCCTTCACCTGCGGCGTGAGGCGCAGCAGGTACGGTTCCACACCTGCAGCTACGAGCCTGGCAAGCTCCGACTTCCTCGTCGTAGACCCTCGAACACGCCACCCGCCGGCAACCAAGGTCTCAGCCACAGGCAACCCCAGGTAGCCACACCCAAGAATGCTGATCGTACGTGTCACCATCACCGCAGAAGGAAACCACCCGGCAGCTGTCACAATTAAACACGTGCGACAGCACGCGGATCAACATCTTTTATGCAACCACTGGCCCCTTGTATCAAGCAGGTATGGCGCCTGAAGATCGGCCTGTTCTGGGGCGTCATGCTGCTCATTGCCGCTATCACTGATAGTGCTGGCCTGGCCAAGGCGGACAGGGCAATACCACTGGGTGTGATAACGGGTTCAGCGCTTCTGATGAGCATACTCCACTTTGTTGTTCTGCCAAACCTCCGGTACAGGTTCTGGCGTTATGAGCTGCGCACGGAAGAGCTGGCACTCACTCGCGGCATATGGACTCGCGTACACACCATCGTGCCGCTCAGGCGGATCCAACACCTTGATGTCTCGCAGGACGTTATTGAGCGCCACTTCGGGCTTGGCCGTCTCATCGTACATACCGCAGGCTCCCAGAGCAGCGATGTCGTGCTGCCGGGGCTGCACTTCGATGAAGCCGAACGGCTGCGCAGCGAAGTAAAGCACTTCATCAATGAATACGCAGTCTGACGCGCCGCGTGAGCGGCTGCACCCGCTCACCCTGATGCTGCGGCTCATAAAGACTGTCCCGGCACTGGCTATGGCCATTATCCCGGCGATAGCCTGGATGTCAGAGTCGCAGCAACGCCTCCAGACTTTTGTCCTTTTCGGGTGCATGGCGCTGTACGGGGCCGTGGCCCTGCCGCTGATTCTGGCGCACTACCTGCGATTCAGCTACCGGATCACTGGCAAGGAGATCATCATCCGAAGTGGAGTCTTTCGCAGGCGCAAGCGCAGCATCCCGATTGAACGGGTACAGAATGTGGAGATTCAGCGGACATTGCTTCCGCGACTGGCAGGCCTGGCCAGCGTCAAGATCATGACCGCTGGCAGCAACGAAGCGGAAGGTGTGCTGGAGTACACGAGCCATCAGGCGGCACTAAACATTCGGGACATGGTGCGAAGACGGGATGAGCCGGGTCGGTCCACTGCGGCAGCCGAGGCGGTCCCGTCGGAGCCGGACCTCCTTGCGGCCATGCCGCTGGAGCGTGTTTTCCTGGCAGGCACATTCCGTTTCTCACTCGTGTATATCGCCATCATCTTCTCTGGACTGGCCTATGTACAGCAGCTGTCAGGCTTCACAGAGCAGGACCTCCTGGACTGGATTGGCAGCGAGCAGGCAGAAACGATAGCATCCGAGGCCCGGCGGCTCGGGTGGATCATCGCCCTGGCCACGATCCTGATCACCTGCCTTCTCGCCTGGTTCACCGGGCTTATCGAAACAGTCACACGGTATTACAACTTCAGGCTCCGCCGTCTGGGTGACAAGCTTGTGCGAAGTCATGGCCTTCTCACCCTTCAGGAGGCCACCATCCCGCTCAAACGCATCCAGGCGCTGGTGGTGTACTCCAATTTTCTGATGCGGTTTTTTGGCTGGTTTCGGCTGGAACTGCAGATAATCGGGCATGATGTTTCGGGGCGGCGCAGCCGCATGGCGCTCCCGCTCGCAAGATGGCATGAGCTTGCTGTGGTCGGCCCCCATATCCGCCCTTTTGTGCTGCCCGGCACCTATGAACGTGTTTCCAAGCTGACCATCCGGCGCACATTCATCCGCTACGCCGCTGTTTTCAGTCTCATCGTCGTGCCGGTCGCCTTCTTTTTCGGGAGCTGGATCTTTTGGGTGTTCCTGGTATTGCCGCTGCTGGGCTATCTAGCTAAGCTCCAGTACCGGAACCACGGGTACCGGTTCAGTGACAACACGCTCTACATTCGCCGTGGCGTGTTCAGGCAGCACATATGGGTCGTTCCGGCAGAGCGTTTTCAGGCCTTTATGATCAGGGGCACGTTCTTCCAGCGCCGCTTGGGCCTGCGGACTGTCAGCGTTGACACGGCGGGCGCGGGATATCTGCGCTATCCACGTATTGTGGATCTGCCCGAGGCCACAGCACACGCGGTTACGAGCCGGCTCTATGCCGGCCTCGGAAGCAGCGTGGCCGCACAGCCGGGCCAAGGCTTGCCGGCACAAGTACCGGCAAGTCCTACCCAGTAATCAGATTTCCGACTTAAGGAAGGTCTGATTTGTGAAATCAAGGTAGACTTTGGTGGCTGGTGTTGACTTCTGATACGGATACGGGGCCATGGTGTTCCGTACAAGTCTGTATAAACTGAGGTATTTATAACGTCATTATCAATCATGGCCGAGCTCTCGAGAATCATGTTAGTTTGGCATGTAATTCCCTTTTTTTTTGCGGATAACCCGTACTATACAGTGGGAATAGCCGCTCCTAACGCTAACGGTCAAGGCGCTAGCTGAAAAGGACGGCTCTACAGCAAACAGGAGGCCTAAGAAATGATTCTATTTCGGTGTTGCATCATTCTACTCATGGTAGTGCTCGTGACCCCTGTGCTCAGCTCTGGGCAGCAGGCTTGCGTTGATCGTGTTCCGCTTTATCGCCTTGACGGGGATGACCTCCTTTGGAGTGACGTGAGGGAAGTCAGTACTAACGATTCTCTGCTGGTCGTGCTTACTGGGTCCTATCCGGTGATCCATCTCTTCGATCTTTCCGACGGTTCCCAGCGGGGAAGCTGGGGTCAGCGCGGCCAAGGGCCCGGTGAATTCCAGGGACGCAGTGGAGTTGCGTTAATAGGCGACCATATCTATACGCTCGACGCCAGTCAGAACCGGTTGTCCATCTTCGAGTTCACAGGCGACCTGGTGCGAACCGCGAGGCTTCAGGATTTCGGAATCTCGCCCAATGCCGCGACGCGTCTCGATCGGGGTGTGGGGGAGACGGTCTTGCTCGAGTTGTCCGTGCCGATGGGCAACGAGAGGACCATCATCGTCCGGTCGTTTGGGGCCAGCGCCAACGAGGATCCGGTTCGCCAGGACACGGTGATCGTCTTCCCCAAGTGGACGGCTACCTTGCGTCTCACGGCACCGGGAGCGCCGAGCTATACTCTTCCCCATCCGTACTCGCCGATTCCGCGATGGACACCCGTTTCTGGGGACGTGGCGTTTTGGCAAGGCTTGGGTTCAGAAGCCAGTATCCTGGGTCTCGACGGTGCCCTGAAATCTGTGGTTTCGCTGGCCCTTGATGATCGCTTCGAGGTCACGGCGGAGGACAGGGAATTTTGGCTTCAGAACGCCATCCCGCAGGATTTCATGGGGCAGCGGGTCTTCGAGCCTCTGAGGGAGAAAGCACGGCGAACCGTTGACTTTCCTCGATACCACCCACTGGGGTTCGAGCTGTTGGCCGGACCGGGCGGTTTCTTGTGGGTGCGCCGGACGCCGAACGGACGAGACCAGGTTTGGGATGTCGTAGATGTCCAAGGGCAACCTGCTGGTCGGGTCTCGTTGGCTGAGGGTCAGGTCCTCATGGCCGTTATCTCCGATCACATGTTGCTGAAGATGACGGATGCATCCGGTATCGAATCGGTTGACGTTCATCGATGCGTTTCTTTGGAAAATTAAGTGCCAAACTAAGGAGGGTCTGAACCAGATATCATAGCATGGTAGTCCGGGGCCGGGGGTACGTACCTTGACTCGGATCCTCATTCACCAAAGCTGAATTGCCATGCAACCAACTTCTTCGTCATTCCGCTACTTCGCGGGACTTGATGTTCACCGCGACACCATTGTGGCCTGCGTTTATGACCACGTTTTGTGGCGCACAGGTGCGCTATCTGGTTCATAGCGCCCATGGCTACCTGGGGGCGGTGGGCTTTTCGGCTGCGGCCTTGCGTTTGGCCTCCAGGGAGGCCTGGACGCAGGCCCAGCGGCAGGCCTTTCTGTATCGTGTGCTGTGTCTGAGTCGTTTTCTGATTCGGGG
>JAAXGV010000207.1 GCA_012271185.1 Rhodothermales bacterium | reverse complement strand
ACAACTCAGCCTATTACCCCCATCTGAACGCCGTCTCTTTTGGTGATGGCGGTATTGACGATGGAGAAGATGCGGAAGTGATCTGGCACGAGTACGGCCATGCGCTGCTTGAAGGCACCACACCGCACCTTTTCAATACCGGGGAAGGCGGCGCCCTGCACGAGGGATTTTCAGACTACTGGGCCAGCACCTATACGCGGGGGCTCATGGACGATGGTACCATCCCTGCGGGCGACTGGGAAAAAGTGTTTGCCTGGGACGGCAATGAAACATGGCCCGGGCGAAGGCTGGGCACCACCGCCACCTACCCCAGTGGTTTCACGTGTGTCAGCAATCCGCCCTGCAACATCTACCGTGACGGGATCAT
The DNA here is from genome assembly GCA_012271185.1 of Rhodothermales bacterium. Taxonomy (GTDB): domain Bacteria; phylum Bacteroidota; class Rhodothermia; order Rhodothermales; family Bin80; genus JAAXGV01. The sequence continues at coordinate 38,803 of JAAXGV010000207.1, read as the reverse complement.
ATGGGCCACGTCCCTGCATGACCTCTATGACGCGGCAGGCAAGGAGGTAACAGACAGGCTGGTGCTGGCTTCGCACCGTTATCTGAATGCGCCCGTCACGTTTCCTGACGCAGCCGAGGCGATTATCCAGGCTGACCGCGACCTCCATCAGGGCAGTCACGTGTCCACTATCGCCCCGATCCTGGTGGACCGCGGCTACATCACCTGTACGCCTGGCACTTTTGTGCTTTCGCACACGCCGGAAGCCACGCTGCCGGACTTCGCTTTTCCGCTCACTGTGGAGCTGCACATCCAGAGCTGCAGCGACGACGCGATCAGTCCCGAGGTGCATTATGCCGTCAACGGCGGCACGTGGGAGATCGCCACGATGGCGCAAACCGGGGACGACCTGTACACCTTTACGGTCCCGCTCTCGGCGAGCGCGGAAACGGTCACATACTACTTCAGGGTGGAAAGCCCGTACGGGAATGTCGCATACCTTCCTGCCGACGCGCCGCAGACCGTGTTCACTACTGATGTGATGAAGGACACTGAGGCGCCCGTCATCACTCATCAGTACTTCACGCACATTGCAGCAGAGGACTGGCCACCCCTTGTTTCTGCTGCCATCGCCGATGCCATGCCCGTAGCCTCAGCCTGGGTGGAGTATGATGTGGAGCTGCCGGATGGGTCGCGCCTGTCCGGCGAGACATTTACGCTGACAGGCAACGATGCCTTGTTTACGGGAAGCTTTCCAGCGATGGACCTCCAGGTCAAAAGCCGCGTCCACTACCGGATATGGGCGACTGATGCGTCAGGCGCGCAGAACACGGGCACCTTGCCCCCGGTGGATGCGCCGGCGTTCGCTGTCGACATCATTGAAAAAGGCATCCTGGCCTCTTATCACGCAGACGAGGGTGCGGTGCTGTCTGCCAATGGCGCGTGGCGACGCGCCAAGCCGTCGTATGGCCTCCTGGTTGCACATTCGGGCGAACAGGTGTGGCTGATGACTGCGGACGGCCCCTATGCGGATCACTCCAGCATCAGCGCACTGGAGATTCCCGGGATCAACCTGATCAACTTCCCTGAGGCTTTTCTGGAGATCTGGCACTGGCACGACTTTGAGCATTCGGGTATCTCCGCACCAGTGCACAGCCCCGGCGGCACGGCCTTTGACGGCGGCAATGTCAGGGCCTCCACAGATGACGGCGCAACCTGGCAGGTGCTCGTGCCGCAGGCCGGCTACACGGCAATGCTGGATGATTCCAACCCGCTGGCCGGTCAGCCGGCTTTTGCGGGCTACAGCTACGGCTGGCGACGGGCGCTCTTCAGCCTCCCACATGTCCCGCACCTGCAGCTGCGCCTGACTGCCGGTACCGGCCAAGGCAATGCACAGACCTCCGCGCACGACTACGCGGGCTGGGTCGTTGGCGGTATACGCATACTGGAGCAGCTCCCGACCGATGACACCGCCCCAGCGCTGCTGGGTAGGGCGCCTGCGCCGCTTATTGCCATACCGGCTGGTGAGGCCCCCACGCCCGCCCGTGTCGTCGCTACGGACAATACGGGAATAGATGCTGTCACAGCAGACTATACCTTTGAGCGGAGCGGCACTGCCGACCAGCACGGCACGCTGCGGCTGGCGATGGATCCATCCAGTATCATCACATTTGTCGGAACGTTCCAGGAACCGGAAGTGCTCCAGTCGGGAGATCGGATCCGGTACCGCCTGCATATCCAGGACTTTGACGGCAACGTGCTGGAGTTTCCGGCGCAGGGTGCTCCGCCTCTTCTGGTGGAAGCGCGCCTGGTAGACCGCATTGCGGTGCTTGCGCGGGCCACCACCACAGGGCTGTGGGCGTCTGACGAGAATGGCGGCTACGCTGCGACAAACAGCAGCAACGATCTGGTATCAAGCATTGTGCTGATTCCGGCGGAGCTGCCTTCCAATGCCAGTGACATCACGCTCCGCCTGGACCATGCCATGCGCTTTGAAGACGCTCGCGGCAACGTCAAGGTATCAGCCAACAATGGTGCCCGCTGGGAGGTGCTTGCGCCCCGGGACGGGTATGACGCATCCGATGACCTGCCCCAGACGCATCCGATGGCTGGCGAGCCGGTTTTTGCCATGGCGCGAGACGAGGTTACGCTGTTTGACCTGACAAGGCATACTGGCGCAAGTGTCTGGCTGCGTATTGATCTTGGCACAGGTGGCACGTTCGGTGACGCTGAGTCGTGGCTGGTGCGCTCAGTGGCCATCGAGAGCTCCACCAGTGAAGAGGCTTTTGTCGCCGACCCGGGGCTTGAGCTGTTCAGCAACTACCCTGAGCCGTTTTCCGGGCACACGACGTTCAGCTATTCGCTTCCGGAGGCCATGCCGATAGTGCTGGAACTCTACAATGCACTCGGACAGCGTGTGGAGGTGTTGGCTGATCACACCCAGGAGGCCGGCACACACACGGTGCATCTGGAGCTCCCTGGCCTTGCAGCCGGGCTGTATTTCCTGCACATGCGCGCGGGAGGCGCGGTGTTTTCCGAGGCTCTTATCCTTTCCCGGTAGGCGTTACCGCTTGCGGGCAGTACAGCCTCCGGCAAACAGTCCCGGCCCATGCATCCTGCGCCCAGGCTGGGGCGGTCTGCGCTGGAACCCGACGCGGATGACGGGCCACGCTCCAGGCCAGTCCGCTGCTCCCCGCACCGCAAAGACCTCTGTAGGGGGCAATCTTGAAGACCTCTTCATCTTCATCCGGGAAACGGCTCCGGGCTCAGATCGTTGCAGCGGCACGCACACCAGATTTCATATGGACCACAAAGCAGGCGCGTATAAGGTACGGGACCTAGCCTTGGCAGATGCCGGGCGGATGCGTATTGAGTGGGCAGAGAGCCGGATGCCGGTTTTGGCCCGGCTGCGCGCCCAATATTCGAAGACACAGCCATTTAAGGGCTACAAGATCACCGGCTGCCTGCATGTGACGAAGGAAACCGCCGTGCTTGTGGAAAGCTTCGCGGCATGCGGCGCCGAGGTGGCCTGGAGCGGGTGCAACCCGCTCTCGACCAACGACGAGGTGGCAGCCGCCCTTGCCAGGCACGGGATTGAGATCTATGCCTGGTACGGCCAAAGTGTGGAGGAATTCTACTGGAGCATTGACCGCACCATTGACAAGCCGCCCCACCTGACGCTGGATGATGGTGCCGATCTCATCTTCACGGTGCACCATCGCTTCCCACACCTGGCTGATCACATTATCGGCGGCAGCGAAGAAACGACCACCGGTGTGCAGCGCCTGCGTGCGATGGCTCAGGACGGGAAGCTGCTCTATCCTGTCTATGCCGTAAACGACACGGAAACGAAGTGGGACTTCGACAACGTTTATGGCACAGGGCAATCTACGCTGGACGGGATCCTGCGCGCCACCAGCATACTGGTGGCCGGAAAGAACTTTGTTGTAGCAGGGTATGGCCATTGCGGGCGTGGCGTGGCTATGCGCGCCAAAGGCCTGGGGGCCAATGTCATCGTGACCGAGGTCAAACCCACCGCCGCCCTCAAGGCAACGCTGGAAGGCATGCGTGTTATGCCCATGGATGAAGCCGCTGCCATTGGTGATGTGTTCGTTACCGCGGCCGGTATGAAGGACATCATACGGGGACGCCACTTTGAGGCCATGAAGAATGGTGCTGTCGTATGCAACACCGGTCACTATGACGTGGAGCTTAACCTGAAGGAGCTCGCAGAGGTATCGGCATGCTCACGGGTGATTCGGCCCGACAACCGGGAATACACCATGTCCGATGGACGCAAGCTTTTTGTCCTGGCCGAGGGGCGGCTGGTGAACCTGGCTGCGGCGGAAGGCCACCCTTCCGAAGTGATGGATATGAGCTTCGCGAACCAGTTTATGGCGCACCTCAGCCTGGTGCAGCAGCATGAGCGCGGCGAGGCACTCGCCAACACCGTCATGAACCTTCCCGGCAGCATTGACCAGCATATCGCCGGTTTGAAGCTGCAGTCGATGGGCCTAAGGATTGATACGCTGACCCCGGAACAGACTGTCTACGCGACAGATTACTCCGCAGGCACCTGAGGGAGCTGACGCCCGGCATTCAGGCCAGATGCCCGCGTGGCGCGGTAAGATGCCAGGACTGCACTGGAACCATGTACACCAGTCTCCCTTTCATGCACTGGCCAGGCCAGTCAGCGGCATAAAGACGCTGACACGCGTACCTGGGAAGGCTACTCCCAATCAAGGATGTGCTCTTCGGACTTATCTTTTGTTTTCCATTCCTCCGCATCGTCCATCGGCTCCTTGCGCTCAACGATGTTATATCCATCCTCCTGCCATTTTTCAGCAAGGTACTGGTTCCACTGTATGTAGTGCTCCCACTCCTCCGGCAGCTCATCGTCAGGATAGATGGCCTCAACCGGGCAGACAGGAACGCAGGCATTGCAGTCAATGCACTCGTCCGGGTGAATCACAAGGAAATTGGGCCCTTCATAAAAACAGTCTACGGGGCACACCTCCACACAATCCGTGTGCTTGCAGTTGATGCACGGCTCGGCAACGACGTACGGCATAGGGCTCCAGGGCAGCTGAGGCTTGGTCGGGCAGAAGATAATGCGTTGCTCTCTTACGATGTGTGCTCTTCGGAGGTCCGCAGGTCTGCCTGCACAGTGATCCCGGATCGTGGCATGCCGCTCCGGAACGGGCCTGCCTCCGGAGCCTGAGCAACCTGCTTTTCATTCGATGCACTTGATTACGACATCCGAGGCGCTACGCACCCTGGTTACACGTGCCGTTGCAACCGGACTGGCGGCGGTGGACACAGAGTTTGTTTCGCACAACTCATACTATCCCAAGCTGGCGCTTATCCAGGTCGCCCTGGATTCGGAGGATGTGGCCGTGATTGACCCGTTGGTCATCAGAGACCTGACACCGCTGGGCATGCTGCTTGGCCACGACGATGTGGTCAAGGTGCTTCATGCTCCAGAAACAGACCTTGCACTGCTGCATGACACCACCGGAACAGTACCCTGCAACATTTTTGACACGCAGTGTGCGGCAAGCCTTGTGGGTCTGCCGAAGCAAGTTTCACTGGCAGGCCTTGTTGCCGCTCTGCTCAATGAGGTGCTTAACAAGTCGGAGACGGTAACGGCCTGGCTCCGGCGCCCCCTGCGTCCGAAGCAGCTGGCTTATGCCTGTGACGATGTACGCTACCTGTGTCAAGCCTACAAGGTGCTCCAAGGACGGCTAGCAAGGCTGGGACGAGAGGCATGGCTGGCCGAAGAGATGCAGGGATACAGCGACCGCGCCCTGTACACGCCTGCGGATGTGCGCACTGCGTACCTGAGGTTTAGAAGGCTTAACAGGCTCACAGGCAAACAGCGCGCAGCTATCCAAGCCGTAGCAGCATGGCGTGAAGCAAAGGCGCGGCAGCTGGACACGCCACGGAGGTGGCTCTTGCCTGACGGCGCGGTTAAGGCCATTGCGATACGTTTGCCACGCAACCTGCGCCATCTGGGACGGATTCGGGATCTGCCAGACGGTTTCGTTGGCCGCTACGGCCAGGAGCTGCTTCTCGAAGTGCAGTCGGTTCGTGCACTGTCGCCGGAAGACTACCCCCCTGAACCTCCCAGCCTGCCGTCAGATGATGCATTCACCGCGCGCGCGGCATCCGCTGCGGCATTCGTGCGGGAACGGGCGGAGAACAGGCACGTGGCACCTCAGCGGGTCGCCTCCCTGAAAGAGGTAAAGGCTCACGTGGCGGGATTTCATAGCCCGCTCCGCTCCGGGTGGCGCTATGAATTTGTCGGGCGCGACCTGGACAGACTGCTCAAGAGCGGGGACGACCTCGTCACCAGCACGGACCCACCCCGGCCGCAGCACAGCCCTGCCGTTTTCCCGGGTCAGCACTGAGCTTCCAGCATCATCCTTTTGCGGTTCCTAACCCTCTCTGTGCGAGGCCGGTGCAGGGGGCTGGAAGGCAGCTACGAGGATGGCTCTGGTCTGATCAGGACTCGGCAAGGCATCGCCGCCAAACCTCGCACAGCCTTGCATCGGCCCTTCCCGCCTTGTATGCAAGCACCGGTGCAGGCGCGGCAGATACAGCCTGAGCGAAGGCCGAACCGGCGAAGCGCCGCTTGTGCAGTGGAAGGCGTTATTCAGCCTGTCTCCGTGCTGCCGAGCGCATCAGCAGCGCCTCGCAGTAGGCGCTGAAGGGATTCATAGCCGAGCATACACACCGCCTCCTCCCATCGCATCCAGCGCACGCCTGTGATGCCTTCGTCTGCCTGCGGCGTAAATGCTATGGCCGGGCTCTGCATATGGTACCAGTAGGTGTGCTTGATGTGATACTCACCACCTTGCGCGTATCCATGCCGTGTCGCTCCGAGGCAGCCAAAGGTGCGGAGCTCGCCAATCCCTGTCTCCTCCTGCACCTCACGCTCAGCACATTCGCGCAGCACCTCACCGGGCACACACTTGCCCTTTGGCAGGTCCCAGTATCCCTTACGATGTATGAGCAGCACCTGCAGCGGCCATACACCGCTGCGAAGTACCACACCCCCTGCCGCCCGCACGGAGGCAGGAGGCAGATAGGGGGAGAGGTTCACGAAGGCTGCGGCAGGCACCTTGCGTGCTCGCAGGGAAGGCCCACCCTCATCTGTGGTCTCTCCCAAGCCTGTGCCGTCTGCTACGACAATGGCTTCACTTGCGAGGAGGCGGGCATCGCCCAGCGTACGCCACAAAAGGGCGTCACGGACGCCGCATGCACGCAGCCGAGGCAACCGGTCAAGGGACGTGCAGTAGAACAGCAGCATAATCGCTCGGATACATAACGACAGACACTTTGCCTGCGCCAACGCCCCTCCTGGCACTGCTGCTCCTGGTATGCAGCAACCGCACCAGCGCCCAGCAGTACTACGTTTACGTGGCCAATGAGTCGGATGACACCGTCTCACTGGTACGTTTTGACCAGAAGACTGCTGCGTCTGTCAGGACCATTCCCGTAGGTAATATCCCCACGGAGATCGAAGGTCCCCACGGACTGGCTGTAAGCCCGGACGGAAGATACTGGTACGTATCCCTCGCACACGGGCAGCCGTTCGGATCCGTGGACAAGTATGATACCACCACCGACCAAAAGATAGGCAGCGTGACCCTGGACCTTTTTCCGGCCACCATGTCGGTTTCGCGGACAACGGGGCTGCTCTACGTGGCGAACTTCAACCTGCATGGCACCATGGAACCCAGCTCGGTGTCTGTCGTGGATCCTGAGCGTATGATGGAAGTGGGCCGGATCACTACAGGAGCGATGCCGCATGGGTCGCGGCTCTCGCCGGACGGCACAAAGCACTACTCCGTATCTATGATGGGCGGGACCCTCCACGAGGTTGACGCCCTATCATTAAAGGCGACCCGCACGCTCACAACCGGCAGAAAACCCACGTGGGTGGTGCACCACCCGCATGCCGACCGCGTGTTTGTGGCCGACAATGGCGGCGATGAGATCATCGAGGTGGATGTCACAGCCTGGAAGATCACCAGGCGCATCCCCGCGGATGGCGCCCCCTACAACCTTGCGGTAACGCCAAGCGGCCGCCGCATGGTTGTTACACTGAAAGGCGCAGCGGCTATCGGGATATACGATGTGACCACCGGCCTGGAAATTGCCCGCTTGGCGAGCACGCGCAGCATCCCGCATGGCGTAACCATTTCACCGGATGGGCGGTATGCTTTTGTTACTGCCGAAGGTGTTGGGAGTGAGCCTGGCACCGTAGATGTCATTGATCTGTCTGCGCTGACGCGCGTTGCCACCGCGAACGTCGGGCGTCAGGCCGGCGGCATCGCCTTCTGGAAGATGGCGCACACCCACTGACGATGTCCAGCGCAGCCACACGATTTATCCTGCCCCAGGTTCTGGCACGCCTTTCCGGGCTGGAGCTGCTCGCCCGTACTGTGGTTGAAGGCTTCATCGCCGGCCTGCACCGGAGCCCCTACAAGGGGTTCAGTGTGGACTTCATGCAATACCGGCCTTATGTGCCCGGAGACGACCTGCGACGGGTGGACTGGAAGGTCTACGCACGGACCGACCGCTTCCTCGTCAAAGAGTTCGAAGGCGAAACCAATACGCGTGTTCACCTCGTGCTGGATGCCAGCCGCTCCATGGGGTACCGGTCACACAGCGTAAGCAAGCTGGAATACGCCTGCTACCTGGTCGCTTCGCTGGCCTATCTGGCCATACGCCAGCGGGACGCCGCCGGCCTGGTGCTCTTCGACGACGACATCCGCGAAACCCTCTCCCCGCGCAGCAGCAAAGGACACCTGCACACGCTGCTGACCAGTCTTAGTAACCTGTCCCTGGGCACGGGTACCTCTTTCGACAAGCCGCTGCACGCCATCGCGGATCAGCAGCAGCGGCGGGGGTTCATTGTTCTGGTGAGCGACCTACTGTCCGATCCGGATCAGCTCATTGAGGCACTGCGCCACTTCAGATTCAGCGGACACGAGGTGCTGATTTTTCACATACTGGATCCGCAGGAGGTCGCATTCGATTTCGACGATGTGATGCGGATCAGGGACCTTGAAACCGGCACTCGGCTCCTTGTCGAAGGCAGCAGCGCCCGCAAGCTCTATCAGGAGAACTTCAGCCGCTTCCAGAAGCGTATCCGGCGGGCCTGCGGACTCCTGCGCACAGACTACATCATGATCACCACAGACCGCCCGCTGGACGGGGCGCTGTTTCAGTATCTTTCTGCCCGTAGCCGGCGCCGAACGTAGCTCGTGTCCTTTCTTTCGCCCCTCTTCCTGGCTGCTGCCAGTGCAGCACTGCTGCCTGTGCTCTTTCACCTTGTGCGAAGGATGAGAGCCAGGGAGGTGCCATTCAGCTCGCTGATGTTCCTGCAGGCCACACCGATGGAGCGTATCCGGCGGCGCAGGCTGCGCGACATTCTGCTGCTCGCCCTGCGTATGGCCATGATCGTGCTCCTGGCCACGGCCTTCGCCCGCCCCTACATGATCCGTGAAAGCCTACCTTTTATCCCGCAGCGGGAAGATGAGTCCGTGGTGATCCTGTTCGACCAGTCGATGAGCATGCAGGCCGGGAACACCTTTGATGAAGCGCTGGAGGCGCTGGACCAGATCCTGGCGCAGTCCGACGGGCGCGATGAGCTGGCCCTGGTGGGATTTGCGGGCGAGGCGACACAGCTGGTGCCACTGACCCGCGACCGGGATCTGCTGCAGGCCTCGATCCCGGCGCTGCGCCCAACCAGTCATGCCACGGACCTCTTTCCCGCGTTTCAGCTGGCAGAGGATATCTTGATGGAAGCGCAGCACGCGTCGCAGCGCGTCGTGCTCATATCGGATCTGCAGCAGAACGGCTTCAGCCCTTCCATGGCTGAGTACACCTTGCCTGACGGTGTCATATTTGAGCCTATTAAGGTTGGACAAGACAACCGCGTCAACCGGTACTTTGACGACTTTGCGCTCACGATGCGCCAACGCGGCGAAACCACCGTCACGCGCTTTGATGCCCGCCACCTGGCGCTGGCAGCAGGTGACGGCATCAGCCTGGTGCTGGGGAACCGTGCAGCCGACCGGAAGCCTGCAGCCACCCCAGGCCTTGGGTCGGTGACTTTTCAGCATACAGCACCGCGTGCAGGCCTGCACCAGGGCTACCTGGCGCTGGACAGGGACGACCTGGACAGGGACAACAGGCACTACTTCACTTATGCGGTGGCTTCCCGGCCCTCGGTGCTGGCGGTTGCCGCCGATCGTGATGCCTTCTTTCTGCGCAGCGCCTTTGCGCTTGCAGAGCAGTCCCGCTTCGACTTTGAGCGTGGCCAGCGAATCACAGGCGCCGCGCTGTACCGGCATGATGTTGTGTTTGTTGCTAACGCAGAACGCCTCACACAGGCCCAGGTGGCGGCCCTGCGGGCCTTCGCCGACAGGGGCGGCGGCGTTGTGCTTTCTTTCGGGGATACGTTGGCACCTAGCGACTATGGGCTGGAGCAGCTTGGCACAGGACACCTCGAAGGTGTTGTGCATACCGGCGAAGACGCCTTCATCGGCCAGGTCGAGGCCCAGCACCCCATCTTCGCCAGCCTCGCTGGGTCAAGCGCGCTGATCAGGCCGAAGTTTCGTACATACGTGCAGGTGACGCCAGCCACCGGGAGCCTGGTGCTGGGCAGCTACGACAACGGCGACCCGTTTGTCATTGAGCGCCGGGTCGGGCTGGGCACGGTGATCGTCTATACCTCCAGCTTCAGTACCGGCTGGACCGACCTGGTGCTGCACGAACTCTATGTTCCGCTTGTCCACCAGATTGCCTCATACGCGACCACTCTAACGGAGCGGCCCAGGCAGTTCACTGTAGGCGATGCGGTGCCTCTGTATGGCACACCGGGCGCTGCCTGGGATGTCAGCACACCAGGCAGCGAGGTGTACAAGGTGGTGATGGACACCACGGGGACGGGTCTCTTCCGGGAGCTGCACGAGCCCGGTCACTACACGGCCGTGCTGGGAGAGGATACCTACCCTTTTTCTGTGAACACAGACTCTCGCGAGTCTGCTCTCACCGCGCGAAGCGAAGGGGAGGTCTACGCCGCTATCGTTGGCGGCATAGGTGAGGCAGCCGCGACACCCGGCGAGGCTGCCTTTTCGGGCGAGGAGGCGGAACAGAAGCATAAGCTGTGGCGCTTCGCTATAATAGCTGTTCTAGGGCTGTTTGCTCTGGAAACGCTCTTGGCGCACCGTAACCGCAAGGAACAAGACGCATCATGAACAACGCACCGATACACCTTCAGCGCCTGATCCGGGCCGTCCGGTCCCAGCTCAGGCGGCGTGCACTGCTGCAGGGCAGCGCCGTGGCGCTGGTCATCTTCTTTGCATGCGCGGTCACGCTGCTCTTGGCCTACCCCTTCCTGCGCGGGCACAGGCTCCTTTTCTGGCTCGCGGCAGCAGGCGGTGCAGTTATCACGGGCGGCGCGACCTTCTGGTATGCTGTCCGTCCTGTGTTGCGCAAGATCAGCGACCGCCGGATCGCCCTGTTCATTGAGGAGCAGGCGCCAGGCCTTGAAGACCGCCTGAACAGTGCCATAGAGGCGCGTGCCAACAGGGTTGAGGGTGCTGACGCGGTCCTGTCCGGCCTCCTGGAGGATGCGGGCCGCATGGCACGCGGCATCGTTCCGCGCACGCTGGTGCGCAAGCTGCGAGCCCGTGCCATCGCCGGCGCCTGCGCTGTTGCCGCAGCTGCGCTGTTGCTTGTGGGCGGGCTGAACTTGGACAAGGTGCGCCTCGTCGCATCAAACAGCGCCGCAGCGGTACGACCCTTCATGACGGTGTTGCCAGGCAACGTGGAGGTGGAAAAAGGCGAATCCCAGACTGTTGTAGCCGAGCTGCGCAACGACCCCGGCAGCGATATTCTCATCGTCTTCAGGGAGTCCGGCGGCACATGGGTCCGGCAGGTTATGAAGGCAGGCCTGGAAGGCACAGCATTCATGGCCGAATTCACCAGCATACAGGACCCGATAGAATACTATGTGGAGGCTGGGCGTCGCCGCTCGGAGCCTTTCGTGATCTCCGTGTATGAGTTTCCGGCCGTGAATCAGATTGACCTGACCTATGAGTACCCGGACCATATCCCGCTGCCCCCCCGCACGGAAGAGGACACGGGCGACATACACGGTCTTGCCGGGTCCACCGTGACACTGGCGGTGCATACCACAGGCATGCCCAAGACCGCCGAGATGCTCCTCGAAAGCGGCGTGGTCCTTCCTCTTGCCGCACGGGACGGCGGCCTGTTTTCAGGGCAGATCACGCTGGAGGAAGAGGACCTGTACACGCTCAGGCTGACCGACGCCAACGGCAAGCGCAACCTGTTTCCGGCTCAGTATGCTATCATTCCAGTGCCCGACAGCGAGCCGCACATCACTGTACAGGATCCGGGGCGGGATGTGCGCGCCAACGCTGTCGAAGAGGTACTGATCGCCGCCGACGTCGACGATGACTATGGCGTCAAGGCTTTTGGTCTGGTCTTCTTTGTCGGGGGCGGGGAGGCGCAGACCATCAGCCTGCTGGACACGCCAGACGCACGCCAAAGCGCAGGCGAGCACCTACTGTTCCTGGAGGACTACAGCCTGCAGCCAGGTGATGTGATCACGTACTATCTCGAGGCGCAGGACGCCTTGCAGCATGCTGTGACGGACATGTACTTCATTGAGATCATCCCCTTTGATCAGACCTATACGCAGGTTTCCGCAGCGGCGGGCGGGCAGAGCGGCCGGCAGCAGAGCGGTCTGGTGGTCAGCCAGCAGGAGCTTATCGCCGCCACCTGGCGCCTGGTCCGCGAGCGTGACACGCATGAAGATTATGCGGGTGCGCTCCGGGCCTTGATAGGGGCCCAGTCCAGCCTCCAGCGCAGCATTGAAGAGCGTATACAGTCCACTGCCTTCTCGCTGGAGCTGCGCGGCAACGAGATGCAGCAGCAGACTGTCCGCTACCTCGAGGATGCGGTCCTTAGCATGGGCCACGCCGTGGAGCAGCTGGAGCGGGATGCGCTGCGGGATGCGCTGCCGACGCAGCGCAAGGCACTGACCGCGCTGCTTCGTGCCGATGCCCAAAACAGGGAGAACCAGGTTGCGCAGCAACAGCAGCGTGGCCAGGGCGGCGGCATGTCGGCCACGGAGGAGCGTATGTCTGAGCTCATGGACCTTGAGCTGGATATCTCCAAGGACAAGTACGAGGTACAGCAGCAGCGGGCGCAAGAAACGCAGCAGTTCGATGATGCTCTGCGCCGGGTAAAGGACCTGGCACGGCGGCAGCAGGATCTGGCCAACCTTCAGCGCCCCGAAACCCTGCAGGGCGAGGACCGCAAACGCTTTGTCGACAAGCTGCGCAGGGATCAGGAGGAGGTCCGCCAGCAGCTGGAGCAGGTGGCCCGCGACATGCAGCAGACCGAGGGACGCATGGCCAGCGCACTGCGCAATATGCGCGAAGCTGACCGAGCGCTCCGCCGGGGCAATCTGGACGAGGCCGTTCAGCGGCAGCAGCAGGCGCTGAGGGACCTGCAGCAGCTGCAGCCCGACCTGCAGATGGCCACCCGCGGATCAAGACGTGCACAGCTCCAAGCGTTGACGGACGATCTGCAGGACCTGTCGGACCGGGAGCAGCGCCTGGCCCAGGACATTGAGGAGCTGGCCTCCCGATCCACGCGTCCCACTGAGGCGGAGATGCGCCCGCTGGACGATGAGCGCCTGGCGCTTGTCGATGCGCTGCATCAGGCGATGGAAGAGGCTGCACGGATGGAAGCACAGAGCCAGGACCCTGAGATGACCGCCAGCCTGCGCAACCTGCAGCAGCAGGTGCGGCGCGATGACCTTGCGGGCGACATGGCAAGCTCCTACCGGGCGCTCCGCAATGGCTGGCTGGAGAGCGCCCAGCGCCTAGAAGAAGAGATTCTGCGCGACCTTGCCAACCTGGACGAAAGCCGCCGCGCCCTGGAACAGTCGCTGCCGGTTACGGAGGAGGAGTCACTCGCCGCCACGCTGCGCGAGGTGCAGGACCTGCAGGAGCAGCTGCGGCGCCTGGAATCCGATGCGGCACGGCTGCGCGAAAGCGACCCTGAAGCGGACAGCCGCAGCCTTGAGGCACGGATGCGGAGCCAGCTGTCGAGGGCCACGGCACGGCTGCAGGACCTTATGCAGCAGGGCGGTGACAACGCCACGCAACAGGCGCTGGCAGGGGTCCAGAATGCGCTGACGCGCGCTGACCATACGGGTGTCCTGCTGGATGAGGAATCCGCCAAAGCTTTCTTCGAACGGCGTGTCTACGACGCACTGAATCAGCTGGAGGAAAAGATCGCGCGTGCGCTTGATCTGGTGCAGATGGAGACCCGGCTGTACGGCAGCCGCCGCGGGGAGGTGCCACCGGAATATTCCGGTATGGTGGAGAAGTACTATGAGTCGCTGTCGCGGCAGTAGAGGCAGGCATGGCAGAGCGACTGCTCAAGTTCAGTCCACTTCAGTTTTCCGAGGGCGTTGTCAGCATACAGCCCTTCCCTGCCCTTCTGGTGCTGGCTGGGCTTGCCGTCCTTGTGTGTGTTTTTCTGCTCCGGGCCAGCGCACCGCGGCGCGTACGGCTGGTATCGCTCAGCCTGCGTCTGGCAGCCGCCCTGCTGCTTGTCACCCCGCTCTTCGAGCCAGCCCTGATCACTCCCAGCGTCATCCCTGACGAAAACTTTGTCGCTGTCCTGGTCGACGTGTCCGGCAGCATGTCGGTCACAGACGGAGATAACGGCCAGTCTCGCATAGCGCAGGCGTATGACCTGCTTTACCATGACGATGGCGGCATTATCCAGTCTGCTGAGGAGGACTTTCAGGTGCGCTTGTACACGTTTGATGAGCGTACCGTGCGGGCCGACTCACTGGACGGCGGCGCGCACGGCGTGGGCACCAACATCTCTGCCGCGCTTGACCGGGTGATCAAAGACTTCCGGGGCCTTCCGCTGACCGGTGTCGTGCTGGTGACCGATGGCGCGGACAACACCGCACAGCATCCGCTGGACAAGGCAGAAGCGCTGCGCTCCGCCGGCATCGGCCTGCACATCATCGGCATGGGCCAGGAGTCGTTCGCGGCCGAGCGGGAGCTGGTGGATGTCCTGGTGAGCAAGGGCGTGGGCAAGCATGCCGGGGCTGAGATTGATGTGAAGGTTCGCAGCTGGGGTCGTGAGCCTGACCCAGTGACCTTCAGCATCTACGCCGGGGATGCGGTTATTTTCAGTGAAGCACGCACACTGAAAGGTGATGGCCGGATTGACCATCTGAGCTTCTTTTTCGAGCCGCCGCTTGATGGCGCGCATGCCTACCGCATAGCTGTCGACACAGCACCGGGCGAGCTCAACACCACCAACAATGCGCTATCGATGCTGGTGGATGCCCGCACGGACACGCTCCGCGTGCTGTATTTCGAGGGGCATCTCCGGCAGGATTTCAAGTTCATCAAGCGCGCACTTGAGGACGATCAGGTTGTGGAGTTCACGTCGATCACGCGCACGGGGACCGGCAAGCTCTATCGTCAGGGCATCCGCAGCCCTGCGGAGCTGGCGGGGGGCTTCCCGAGCGTGGCCGGAGACCTGTATGCTTTCGATGCCCTGATCCTGGGAGATGTGGAGGCTACCGCGTTCTCGCCCGGGCAGCTGCGCCTCATCGAATCCTTTGTCCGTGTCCGTGGCGGCGGCTTCCTCATGATGGGCGGGCGCAAGACTTTTGCCGAGGGCGTCTATGTGACCGGCCCTGTTGCGGACGTGCTCCCCGTGTATCTGGACGCCACGCGCGCGCAGGTGGTGCCTGTGCGTTTCAGCCATCCCCTGGAAGGCGGCGAGGAGTCGGCGGGGTTTGCGTTTGAGCCCACGCCTGCCGGCCTGGAAAGCCCCATACTCAAGTTGTCCTCAGAGCTTGTCACCAACCGCGGCTTGTGGAGCAGCATGCCGCTTCTGACCAGCATCAATTACCTTGGTACCCCCAAGGCGGGTGCGCAGGTCCTTGCCCAGAAGCCTGCTGACCGGTATGGCGCAGCGGAGCCGCTCCTTATCGTGCAGCGCTACGGCAAGGGCCGCACGGCGGCGCTGGCGACCAGCAGCACCTGGCGCTGGCAGATGCTGCTGGACGCGACCGACTATCGGCATGAGCGCTTCTGGCAGCAGCTGGCGCGATGGCTGGCAGCGTCCGCACCTGAACAGGTGGACCTGCAGACGGGCCAGAACTATCTGAGCACCGGTGACGCGACGCAGCTTAGTGTGAACGTGTACGATGACGTGTACAGCGCCCTTGAGCATGCGGAGGTGGAGGGCGTGCTGACGGCACCTGACGGCAGTATCGTGCCGCTTCGCTTTGATGAGGAGCTGACCCGCTCCGGCACCTACACCACACGCATCGCGCCTGCTGCCGAGGGACTGTACGAGCTGGATGTGACGGCCCGGCATGGAGGCCTTCTCATTGGCCGGGAGCAGCACAGCGTCCTGGCCCGCACGAAGCAGGTGGAGTACTATGATGCCACCCTCAAGCGTCCTGTGCTGGAGCAGCTGGCTGAGGTGGCTGGCTATTACTATACGCCCGCGGAGGCCGGCGCTGTGCCAGTGAACCTGCGTGAGCGCCGCACCAGCACGTCGGTGTATCACGCTGAATACCTGTGGGATATGCCGGCACTTTTTCTTCTGGCCCTGCTACTGCTCTGTGCGGAATGGCTCTATCGGCGACAGCAAGGCTTACCGTAGCGCTCTACGCGTGTCTGGTGGCTTGGCCATGCCTGGCACAGACCCAGTACGCCGTGCTCATTGGCGGGCTTGGAGGATCGCCGGAGTATACCGGCACGCTCCGGCAGTACCTGTTTGATGCACATGCGGCACTTGTAGGGCCGCTGGGCTTCGAGGAAAGCAATGTGACGGTTCTGTCTGAGCCGGCTACGGCCGGGGAGCCTGTCGTGGATGCCATCGCCAATGCGGAGAACATCAGGGCCGCCTTCACTGCGCTGGCAGGCCTGGTCACCCCTCAGGATCAGGTCTATGTCGTGCTGTTCGGGCATGGCAGCTTCGACGGCCGCGATGCTATGCTGAACATCGCCCGGAGGGACCTTTCCAGCGCTGACTATGCCCTGCTGATCAATGCGTTACCGGCGGCACGCATCGTTTTCGTCAACACCGCCAGCGCCAGTGCCCCTTTTGTTGCAGCGCTAAGCGCACCGGAGCGTGTTGTGATAACGGCCACCCGCAGCGGCACGCAGCGCAACCAGACGATCTTCCCGCGCTTCTTTGTGGAGGCCCTGTCCAGCCCTTCGGCTGATCTGGACCGTGACGGCAGCCTTTCCGTCTTGGAGGTGTTCAACTATGCGGCGATACAGACGGCCGGACATTTTGAAGGCGAGGGCCTCCTGGCGACTGAGCACCCTCTTATTGACGACACCGGCGACGGTGAAGGCACGCGCCTGGAGCAGCTGCGCGACAGTCAGGACGGCCACCTGGCCGCTGTGACCTTTCTG
Organism: Rhodothermales bacterium; assembly: GCA_012271185.1. GTDB lineage: Bacteria > Bacteroidota > Rhodothermia > Rhodothermales > Bin80 > JAAXGV01. Next base: position 21,803 of record JAAXGV010000207.1, on the reverse strand, counting down.
CGGCGACCCTCGCTTGAAGGCGCCACGAAGATGCTCACGGCCATGCAGCAGAGCAAGGAGGCGATAGAACATGAGATTGCCGCGCTGAAGGCGCGCAAGTCCACCATGAATGTGGACGCCTACTATGACGAGCTTGAGGTGCTGATGCTACGGCTGGCACGGCTAAACAACAGCATGGACCGTGAGCGCGGCTCGCTTTAGGCACGCCCCAGTGCCGCCAGGACCTCGCTTGTGTCAACAAACTTGACTCTGGGCCGCCCTGCCGGCTTGCCGCGGGCGGTCTCCAGCGCATCTATGCGCTCCCAGTCCTCCCACGACACGTAGTCAGGCTGACATGCGCGGACCATCCTTTCTGCGGCTTCTACACTGGGCGCTGCAGGATTCAGGCAGCACCCGTTCTGTACGTCCTCCATCATGGCTTTGACGCTCTCCAGGGCATCCGCCTTGTTGGTTCCGATGACCCCCGTGGGGCCGCGCTTGATCCAGCCACCCACGTAGACGCCCGGCACGGAAGCCTGGATCTCCGGATCCATCACGCGCCCCTTGCTGCTGTGCACCACGCCCCAGCTGTCATTAAAGGGTAGACCTGAGAGGGGTACGCCTCGATACCCTACGGATCGAAAGACCACCTCCGCCGGCAGCTCTTCCAGCGTGTCCGTTGCGCGGGGCCTGAGGCGGCCGTCGCCGACGGCGTACAGCTCATTCCTGACAAGCTGCACCCCTCCCACGTGGCCTGTACCGTCGTCGTGGAGCTTTACGGGTGACACAAGAAAGCGTATCGTCAGCAGCCTTGGCTTGCCCGTACGCTGCCGCATGGAAAAGTCCCGGATCATCCCGATCTTTTTCTGCGTAAGGCGGTCGGGTTTTTCTCCAAGGTGTGCTGTCGTGCATGCATCCAGTGCCGCTTCACCGGGTGGCACATGGATATCGGCACCCGGGAGCACGCCCAGCTCCTTGGCCTCGGGATTGGTGAACGCCGCCTGTGCTGGTCCGCGGCGGCCCAGCATGTGCACCTCGCGTACCCTGCTTTCGCGGAGCGCTTCCAGGGCGTAGTCGGCAATGTCTGTGGCCGCCAGCTCCTCTATGGTGCGGCAGAGGACCCGACAAACATCTACGGCCACGTTACCTACGCCGACGACGGCGACACACGGGCGGGAGAGGTCAAACTCCAGGTGGCGGTATTCGGGGTGGCCGTTGTACCATGCTACGAAGTCTGTCGCGGAGTAGCTGCGTCCCAGGTCTTCGCCCGGAATGTTCAGGCGCCGGTCCACCTGTGCGCCGGTGGAGAAGTAGATCTGGTGATAGTGTGCTTTCAGCTGATCCAGCGAGAGGTGCCGGCCGTATTCCACGTTACCGAAGAACCTGAACCCTGTATGGGCTGCGGTCCTGGTATAGACGCGGGTCACGTTTTTGATCTTCTGGTGGTCCGGTGCCACACCGCAGCGGACGAGCCCGAACGGTGTGGGCAGCTTGTCGTACATGTCCACTGTCACGCAGCATGATCGCTGCTTGAAGAGATGTCCTGCCGCGTAGAACCCTGCGGGTCCTGCCCCGATGATGGCTACGCGCAGGGGTGTTTCCTCTGATCCGATCGCTGGCATCGTGTGCTCGGTAATTCCGGCATGAAAGGTACTGCTGGCAGGCGCAGTATACCAACCCCCTCCGTCGCGGCAGACTGAGGGGCTGGCAGTTGTGCTCTCGCCATGCGAGGCTGGTTTCCGTCAGCGCCTCCTGCAGTTCCAGCCCGCGGCTCGGGATAGAATTATGCTGTGCGCAGTATATTCCGCTACGGGACGGCCCAACCTTCGTGCTGCTGCCTTCTGGCAGCATGACGACCACGCTGCCCGTCCTTTGAAGATTCCGGATTTTCAGAAATCAACAATGGAAAAGGAGAACCTGCGGCGAGAGCTGGAAAGCTTCCCAGCCCATGTCGGCCAGGTGCTGCGGTATGTGACTACAGAAAGTCTGACGCGTACCAGCCTCATTGATCCGTTCTTGAACAGGGTCGGCTGGCCTGTGGCCCACCCGCACCGCGTAGCCCAGGAGTTTCCCGTGCCGATTTCCGGAAACGCAGACTACGCCCTGCTTGACAAGGCAGGCAGGGTCATCGTCATTATCGAGGCAAAGAAGGCGGGCGCGAAGATCGATGACAGCCTGCCACCAGATCAGCTCAAAAAGTACGTTCACAAGATAGGGACCTGCAACGTGGGCGCCTGGACCAATGGTCTGGAGTGGTATTGGTTTTGCCTGGACCCTACAAACACGCTGGGTGAAGCGCCGTTTGTCACATATGATGTGCAGAGCAAGGGCTGGCTCCGCCCTTCTGTGCTGGGCTGGCTGGCTTCTGTCAGGAGCCAGTTCTCCGATCCGGACCCTTCGCGACTGCTGTACGATGCGAGGACGCATGAAGTCACCTCAAAAATGCAGCACTGGTGGGAATCTGCAAGGAAGGAGCCGTCAGACAAACTTGCACAGCTTGTGTGGAAGGAGCTCGGTCTGTCAAAAACAAAAGCCAGTGCGCGCGATCTGATCATTGTGAAGCGCGCCTGGATCAGGCTACATTCGGCGACTGAACCAAATGGAAATGGACCGGTTATCATAATTCCTCCGCCAAACGGCACTAATAAGCCCGGACCAATTGGGAATCCTCCCACGACCTTTAGGCAGGCCGATGGTACCATACTGACTCAGAAGGGGCAAAAGCGTGCTTGGAGAACCCGGAATAAGGCCTCCGGTGACTGGGACGAATGGAAGGTGGAAAGCAGCGGCGCCGACGTTCAGGCAAGGGTGGCTGAGTGGCTGATTGAATGGGGTGGCGGCCTTGATTCGTTCAAAGGAGGTCCTGGCATATCGCTCGGCCCGCAGCCTCCGGACGGCAAGTTTAAGGGGTACCGAGCCATTTTTGACGGAAAAGCATACGTTGATACAAATAAAGGTAATGCTGCCAAAGAGAGGTGGCTTGCAAGCTTAGCTAGCAACCAAGAAGGCCTGGTGCCACAGCCCGGCACAGACTTTGAGGTATGGCTGCCCAGTTGGATACGGAAAAAAGACTGATTGTGACAGCACTCGGTTGCCACCTCAAGAGCGACTGCACATATCACAGAGGTGGCCACGCCAAGACTCCCGTGGATTGATTCAGTATTTCCTGTGCCGCTGCTGGCAGCCAGCGGGTCGGAGCAGCATTCTGCTGTGAAATGATTCAATCCTGGCGCTGTTGTCTCTTGAGCGAACCTGACAGCATGATGACCACGCTGCCCGTCCTTTGAAGGTGCCAGAAATTCGGAAATCAGTAATGATAAAGGAGAACCTGCGGCGAGAGCTGGAAGCTTCCCAGACCAAGCGCTGCCGTATGTGACCACAGAGAGCCTGACGCGCGCCAGCCCTTGTCAACGCGTTCTTGAGCAGTATCGGCTGGCCCGTGAGCTACCCGCACCGAGTGGCCAGGGATTCACCATAGCGCATGGCTACGCCGGACAACGTACCTCCTGCTGAACGAATCTCGTATGACGGCGTTCTATCATCACACGCACTACGCAGCCCTATGATCACTACGATACTTTCTGCCGTAGGTGCTACGGTTACCATTTTGTTGGCCATTGGAAGACTGTATGCCACGCTGAACAGGCGCATCGAGGGCCTTGACAGGCGCATCTCGGACGTGTCAGAACACCTTAACAGACGCATCTCAGACGTGTCTGAACGCCTTGCGCGGATAGAAGGGCGCATGACCCCCTGGTTTCCACCACAGAAGCCGGATACGCCAGCTTGACCGATCACCGGGAACGCAAACTACGCCCTGCTTGACAAGGCAGACGAGGTCATCGTCACGGTGAAAAAAACAGACACGAAGGTCGATGGCAACTTGCCACCAGACCAGCTCAAAAAGTACGTTCACAAGATAGGGAACTGCAACGTGGGCACTTGGACCAAGCCCATGCCGACCAAGCGCTGTCGTATGTGACCACAGAGAGCCAGGCGCGTGCCTGCCTTGTCAATGCATTCTTGAACAGTATCGGCTGGCCTGTGGCGTAGCCAGGGATTCGCCATAGCGCATGGCTATGCCGAACAGCGTGCCCCTGCTGAACGAATCTCGTATGACGGCGTTCTATCATCACACTCACTATGCAGCCCCATGATTACCACGATACTTTCTGCCGTAGGCGCTACGGTTACCATTTTGTTGGCCATTGGAAGACTATATGCCACGCTTAACAGGCGCATCGAGGGTCTTGACAGGCGCATCTCGGACGTATCAGAACGCCTTGACAGACGCATATCAGACGTGTTAGAACGCCTTGCGCGGATAGAAGGACGCATGACCCCCTGGTTTCTTCCACAGAAACCGGATACGCCAGCTTGACCGATCACCGGGAACGCAAACTACGCCCTGCTTGACAAGGCAGACGAGGCCATCGTCATCATCGAAGCAAAGAAGGCAGGCACGAAAATCGATGACAACCTGCCACCAGACCAGCCCAAAAAGTACGCTCACAAGATAGGGAACTGCAGCGTGGGCACTTGGACCAAGCCCATGTCGACCAAGCGCCGCCGCATGTGACCACAGAGAATCAGACGCGCCAGCATTGTCAACGCGTTCTTGAACAGTATCGGCTGGCCTGTGAGCTACCCGCACCACGTAGCCAGGGATTCGCCATAGCGCATGGCTATGCCGAACAGCGTGCCCCCTGCTGAACGAATCTCGTATGACGGCGTTCTATCACCACACTCACTATGCAGCCCCATGATCACCACGATACTTTCTGCCGTAGGCGCTACGGTTACCATTTTGTTGGCCATTGGAGGACTGTATACCACTCTGAACAGGCGCATCACTGACGTATCAGAACGCCTTGACAGACGCATCGCGGACGTGTCTGAACGCCTTGCGCGGATAGAAGGACGCATGACCCCCTGGTTTCTTCCACAGAAACCGGATACGCCAGCTTGACCGATCACCGGAAACGCAGGCTATGCCTTGCTTGACAGGGCAGGCAAGGCCATCGTCTTGTTTTGCGACTGGTGCCTCACTTGGACTCAGGCACCTTCAGGTGGGAGCAGCGGCAGACTGGCGCGAAAAATGCTTCCGCTCCGCAATCGCGGGCATGGCTTCGAGAGACGCGAAGGTTGCTGTGTAACAGTACCACAGACTTGCCGGGATCGGCTAAGAGGTAAGCCTGGTCGCACGCGCTGCCGGAGAACAACGTGCTCGGCAAGAGGAAATGATCAGGGAGCTTGATCTCCCAAGTGTGGACCCGAGAAGGCTTGCCGTGCGGCCGGCGGCTGTACGCAGGTGAACCGGTCGTCAGGCAGCGGACGATCAAGCTGAACCCGCCCGCTGCCTGACGGGTAAATATCAGCGGCGAGGCAGAAATACAGTTGAGACGGAGAGTAGTATTATGAATGTGAACAATGCTACGTATGAGTTCTGCAATAGAGCGACCGCCTGCACCGGGGGCACGGCTGGAAATCCGAGGCGAAGAGTGGATCGTGCGCCGTGCCGATCGCACCTTTGATGGCCATTACATACTGTCAGTCACCGGCGTAAGCCCGCTGGTCCGGGATTGCGACTGGAAGTTCCTGACAGAGCTAGAGAAGTTCGCCGAAGTCGATCCGAAGAAGGTGAGGCTGGTTCACGATGAATCGCCAGGCTATCTGGCAGCCAAGCTTCACATAGAAAGTCAGCTGCGCGCCACGCCCCCTACCGACGAACACCTGTATCTGGGACATCGCGGCGCTATGGATAACGTTCCCTATCAGCGTCTGCCTGCGGTGCTGGCGCTGCAGCAGCCCCGGCCCAGGATACTGATTGCAGACGGCACCGGACTGGGCAAGACGCTGGAAGCGGGCATCCTCATTGCGGAGCTGATGCGGCGCGGACGCGGACGGCGCATCCTCGTGGTGACGCTCAAGAGCATGCTCATGCAGTTTCAGAAAGAGCTGTGGACCCGCTTTGCGATCCCGCTGGTACGGCTGGACTCTGCAGGTATACAGCGCGTGCGTAACCAGATTCCGGTAGGACACAACCCCTTTAATCACTTTGATAAGTCGATCATCTCGATCGACACGCTCAAGTTAGCAGCAGACTACCGCGTCTTCGTTGAGCAGGCCTACTGGGATATCATCGTGATCGATGAAGCCCAGAACGTGGCCAACCGGGGCACCCGGTCGCTGCGAAATCAGCTGGCGGAGATCCTGGCAGACCGCTCCGATGCACTCATCATGCTGAGTGCGACACCGCACGACGGACGGGCACGCAGCTTCGCCAACCTCATGAGCATGCTGGACCCGACAGCCATAGCCAACCCGGATCAGTACACCAGAGAAGACCTGAAAGGTAAGAACCTGTTTGTGCGCCGCTTCAAGAAAGATATCCGGCACGAAGTCGCGGCGGCCTTTAAGGAGCGCGACACCCATATCCTGCCGACTGAGGCTTCGAAGGCCGAAGAAGCCGTCTTTTCGGCGCTGGCAGACACCACAAACGAGCAGCTCTCTGCCAGGGTGGGCAACGGATGGCTGCTGCGAACCGTGCTGGAAAAAGCCGTGCTGTCGTCACCGGCGGCCTGCCTGGAAACCATACAGGCCCGCATCACAAAGCTCCGGAAGCAAGGCAAAGGGCCCAAAGCCACGGGCCTTCTCCAGCGCATCGCCGACCGGCTCGGGCACGTCCGGCCCGACACCTTTTCCAAGTATCAGCGCCTCCTGAAGGTGTTCAGGCACTGGAGCTGGGACATTCGGGATCCGCATGATCGGGTCGTCATCTTCACGGAACGTATCGCGACGCTTGACTTCTTGCATGAGCGCCTGAAGGCTGACCTGCAACTTGGGCCTAACACTGTCCGCGTGCTCAAAGGGACGATGAAGGATGTGGATCAGCAGGAGATCGTGGAAGCATTCGGCAGCGACCGGTCGCCGGTGCGGCTGCTGCTCTCATCGGACGTGGGCTCAGAAGGACTGAACCTGCACTACCACTGTCGCAGGCTTATCCACTTTGATATCCCGTGGTCGCTCATGACGCTGCAGCAGCGCAATGGGCGCATAGACCGGTATGGGCAGGAGCGCAAGCCGCAGATTGTGTACCTGGTGACCAGCTGCTCGGCAAAGAAGTTCAGGGATGACCAGCGCATCCTCAAGATTCTCGTCGAGAAGGAGCAGCAGGCACACAAGAACATCGGAGACCCCGCCATCCTGATGGGGCTGTACGATGCGCAAAAGGAGGAGCTGAGGGTTCGCGATGTCATTGAGGGCACTACTTCCACCGGAGGGCTGTTCACCTGCGAGCAGGAAGAGGACCCTTTCGATCCGGTTGCTGCGCTGCTCGGGACAGGCACCCAGCCTTCAGTCCACAGCACACGCTCCATGCCGTCGCTGTATGCATCGGATTATGACTACCTGAAGTCCGCCCTAACACGCATCAAAGGCGACTCGCTGGACTTTGAGCTGCGTATGTGGGACCACGAACAGCGCATTCAGCTCACGGCTTCCAACGCCCTGCAGAACGTGACAGATACGCTGCCGCGCGAAGCCCGGCCGAAGCACAACATTTTTGATTTAACTGCGCAGCCCAAGGTCATGATGGCAGGCATCAGGGCCGCCCGTGCAACCGAAGAAACGTGGCCGCAAATGCACTATCTGTGGCCGCTGCACCCGCTGATGGACTGGGCGACCGACAAGGTGCGCGCATCGTTCAGGCGCCTGGAAGCGCCGGTCATCGCGCTGCCGAGTGCCAATGCACAGGCCATCTCTTACATCATCTCGATCTCCTATCCGAATCGCAAGGGGCGCACCGTGTTCCAGGAGTGGTGCGTGGTCCGGGCCACAGGCGGGGTCTTCCACGTTGAGCGCCTTCAAGGATCACCGGAATTTGCGGCCCTGCAGTCGAGCAGGCTGGCAAACGCAGGCTGTGAACAGCAGGCCATTGAGGTTGCACGCCGCATGCTCCCGGACGCTGTCGAACAGGCTGCGGAATTTGTACGCGCAGAGCGCGACAGGTTTGTATCCGAGCTCGATCCGAAGCTACAGTCGCACCTCGCGGACCTCAAGCACCTTAAGGCTCGCCACGAGACGCATGTCGGAGAGCGCTTCATGGCCGAGGATCAGCTCACAACAGGCCGGAGGGTGCATGCGCTGCGCAGAGTAGAAGAGAAGTTTAACACATACCGGCAATGGATCCATGACACCATGCACATAGAGGAAACCCCCTACATGCAGGTAGTCGCCGTGCTGGCTGGAGGGTAGCGGCATGGCCTTGGACCTGACCGGCATCAGGAATGAGAACGAGTTCTACTCGGACCACTATCTGCAGGTGATCCTGGAGAAGGACCTGAAGCAGTGGGTCAAAGCCAGGCGCCCGGTGAATGGGGAGACCCCCCGCTGGGTCATGCTCCAGCGTATGGCTCGCCAGTTCCTGGAGCACCGCGAGGATTTCCGGCGGGCCCGCGCACCGGAGCGGCTGCAGATCCAGCGGCGCCATGTGTGGCCTCTTCTGGGTGCTCTGGGCTACAATCCGGAGATCTCGACCGCGCACCTGAACAGCGGCACACTCACACGGCTGGGGCAGGTAGAGCGGGAAAGTCGACCCTACCTGTGGATAGTGGAGGCACTGGACGGCGCCCATACCGGGGACGACATCATGCAGCTTGCAGCAGAGGGCGCCACGCTGGAGCGGCTGGTTGGGGAGGCCTTCTTCTGTGACGCGCCGCCGCGCTGGCTGCTTATCGTTTCGCTGCACGTCTTTGTGCTGCTGGACCGGACCAAGTGGTCCGGGCACCGGGCGCTCCGTGTTGACTGGGCGGAGCTCTTCAACCGTCGCACACCCATCAGCACCTTCCAGCTTGTGGCGATGCTGCTGAGCCGGGACAGCCTCTGCCCGGCCAGTGGCCTGACCTCTGAGCTTGACCGTATCGATCAGCGGTCCAAAGCGCATGCGCAAGGCGTGTCCGGCAGCCTCAAGTATGCGCTCCGGGAAGCCGTGGAGCTCCTGGGCAATGAGTTCCTGCATTATCGTCGCACGGCGCGACGCCAAGCCACCAGCGTGGATGAGAAGGCACTGTCGTTTGAGTGCCTGCGCTACATGTACCGGATGCTGTTCCTTTTCACGGTGGAGTCGCGCCAGGAGCTCGGGTACCTCCCCATGAACGCCATACTGTACCGCGAGGGATACAGCCTGGAGCTGCTGCGTGACCTGGAGATGGTATCCCTGGAGGAGGGTGACAGCTCGGAAGGGTACTTCCTGCACGAATCGCTGCTGAGGCTTTTCAAGCTGGTGTTTGCCGGCAGGCAGGAGGAGGGCCGGCAGCGTACCATGGAGGGAAGCGAGGACACATTCAGCATAGCACCCCTGCAATGCAGCCTGTTTGACCCGAAGGAGACACCGCTCTTGAACTCGATCCGCATCCGCAACCGGGTATGGCAGCGGATCATCCGGATGATGTCCCTTGGCCATGAGGGCTATCCGGGCCGGAAGGGCCGCATCTCGTATGCGCAGCTCGGGGTCAACCACCTGGGCGAGGTCTACGAGGCCCTGCTGAGCTATCAGGGCTTCATTGCACAAGAAGACCTGTACGAGGTCAAAAAGCGCGGCACGTACCCGGATATGCTCTCGCCCACATACTTCGTGAACGCGGCGGCGCTGGAAGCGCATTACGATGAGGAGGAGCGCGTGTATGACAGCGGCGGCCGGCTGGTCTGCCACAGGAAGGGCTCGTTCATATACCGCCTGACGAGTCGCGCACGCGAGGAGTCCGCCTCTTACTATACACCGGAGTCTCTCACCCAGTGTGTGGTACAGCATGCCCTGGAGGAGGTGCTGCACGGCCTGTCCGCAGACGAGATTCTGGACCTCACCGTCTGCGAGCCTGCGATGGGCTCAGCCGCATTCCTGAATGAAGCGGTTTCGCAGCTCGCGGAGGCATATCTGCGGCGCAAGACCCGCGAGCGGGGCGAATCCCTGTCCGCTGAGCGGTATGCCCAAGAGCTGCAGCGCGTGAAGATGTATCTGGCGGACAACAACGCGTATGGCGTTGACCTGAACCCTATCGCGGTGGAGCTGGGCGGGGTATCTCTGTGGCTTAACACGCTGGTTCCGGACGGCTTTGTGCCCTGGTTCGGCAACCAGCTCAAGTGCGGCAACTCACTCGTGGGAGCGTGGCGCCGCGTGTATTCCGAGGATCAGCTGATGCAGGGCAGATGGTGGAAACAGCCTCCGGAAGACGTGGAGTTCGCCAAAGACGGGACGATATACCATTTTCTGGTAGGCGACCCCGGTATGATGGACTACCGCGGCAAGGTCGTCAAGCAGATCGCCGCGGCGGAGCTCAAACAGGCTGACCGGTGGAAGAAGCACTTCACTGCCCGGATCAGCGCACGCGAATGCGTGCTCCTGGAGCACTTTTCGGGCATCATTGACAGGCTGTGGGCGCAGCATGTGCGCGACTTGACACGTCTCGACGATCGCACCACCGACGCGTTTGCCATCTATCCGGACAAGGATCGTGCATATACGCGACGCACGGATACCCGCATGAAGGAGCGGCATCTGCGCGAGGTCCTGAGCCCGGGCGGCCATGCCAGCGCCTACCAGCGGCTGAAGCTGGTTATGGACTACTGGTGTGCACTGTGATACTGGCCCATCGAAAAGACTGAGCTGCTGCCTGCACGCGATGAGTACCTGAGCGATCTCAGCCGGATACTGGCCGGACGGGACGAGGTAGTGCAGACCAGCGTCGTGGATGGTATACCTGTGGAGCGCGACGCAATCGGTTACGTGGACCTGGATACCCTGAAGGAACAGCGTCCCCGGCTGGGCCTGGTAGCGAAGCTGTCCAAGCAATTCCGGTTTCATCACTGGCAGCTGGAGTATGCCGACCAGTTCGCAGTGCGGGGAGGGTTTGATATCGTGATAGGGAATCCGCCGTGGAAGAAGGCCTCCTTCGTTGAGCAGAACATCCTGGCCGATACGGAGCCACGCTTCGCGACCAAGCGGTTCAGCGCAAGTCAGACGGCAAAGCTGCGTGCAGCGTGGCTTCAGCAGGCGACCAACCGCAGCAGATACCTGAAAGCGTTCGGCGCCGCAAAGGCGGAAGCCGCCTTTCAGAATGCCAACTATCCGCTGTTGCAGGGCATGAAGGCCAACCTGTACAAGTCCTTTCTGGCCGCAGCCCTGTCGCTCTCCACAGGCGCCATTGGGCTACTGCATCCCACGGGCGTGTATGATGACGCCAAGGGCGGACCGCTGAGAGAAGCGCTGTATCCCCGGCTGCGCCGCCACTTCCGGTTTACTAATGAAAAGCGCCTTTTTCCTGAGATTGGCCACGGAGTCAGATTCAGTATAAACGTGTATGCGCAGCCCCAAGCGAACCCTGCCTTCACCTGCATGTCACATCTGCTGCATCCCGGCACGATCGACGCATCCTTTCGTCATGCGGGCTACGGGCCGGTGCCGGGCATCAAGACAAAGGACAACAAGTGGGTCCTGGAAGGGCACCGTGAACGCATCATCCGGACAGGACCGGAAGAGCTCTCGCTGTATGCCCGGCTGTTCGACCCGGCAGGCACGCGCTCACTGCAGGCGCAGCTGCCTGAGATTCACTCCACACCCATCCATGCGGTTTTGCGGCGGCTCACAGCAGATCGGCTGCGCAGCCTGAGCGGACAGTTCAGCATCAGCGCAATGTGGAATGAGACAAACGCACAGAAGGCCGGCGTCATCCAGAGAAGCACCCGATTTGCCGGCTCGGCGCAGGAATGGATCCTGTCCGGTCCCCACTTTCATGTGGGTAACCCGCTCTACAGCACCCCGAACAGCGGCTGCAAATCACACGGGGACTATACCCGCCTGGACCTTGTGCGTCTGCCCGATGCGTACCGCCCCCGCACCAACTACACGATCGCCTGCGACCCATCGGAATACGCCCGGCAGATCCCCTCGACTCCTTGGGAAAAACCACACAGCGGCTATTACCGCATAGCCTGTAGAAGACTGTTAAGCTTGGACAACGAGCGAACGCTCATCGCAGCGGTGATGCCTCCGGGAGCCGCTCATGTACATGCGGTAACTTCAATCGCTTTCCGGAAGGTGCAGAACCTCTTGCGTGCACTGCAGGGATGGCTGACGATCATCATGGACGGCTATGTCAAAACAGCCGGGAGTCATAATCTTCACGCAGGGCGAACCTCGCTTCTGCCGCTGATGCCGTTCAGCGCTGCGGCTGCCGCCCGAGTGTTCGGGCTCGTCTGCGTGACAGCAGACTACCGAGACCTGTGGAACGTATCCGTTACCAGCGCTTCCATAGCGGCTTGGACCAAATCAGACCCCCGTCTGCACGACGGCTACTTCAGCCTGTTCAACGTCCCCTGGCAGCGTGAGAGCGCCCTCAGAACCGACTACGCCCGCCGCCAGGCCCTGGTTGAACTGGATGTGCTCTGCGCACAGGCGCTGGGGCTCACACTCGATGAGCTGTGCGCCGTATACCGGATACAGTTTCCAGTGCTGTACATGTACGAGCATGATACCTGGTACGACGCGGGGGGGCGATGCGTGTTTTCAAGCAAGAAAGGGATGGGCTACCTGCCTCGAAGAAAGAAGCGCGGCGACACAGGCTACGGCATCAAAGGCGAAAGCACCAATATCGCCCTGGGCTGGGAGGATGTACGGGATATGAAGCACGGCACTGTGACCTGCACATTCATGGACGATACCCTGCCAGGCGGACCCAGGGAGCGAACCGTTGAGCTCCATGCACCCTTCGACCGGTGCGATCGCGAAGAAGACTACAAGGTGGCATGGAACTACTTTGAGCGCCTCGGATGATCCCTTCCGTACTCAGCAGCCAGGTCAGGCAGGCCGTAGAAGACTTTCTGCAGACGCAGTACCGGATCTCCACGTCACGGTTTGCCAGAACCATATCGGACTTTGTGGCGCGAGGAGAAGCGTTCAAGGGAGCCTACGTGTCGTTCCAGCTGCCCTTCAAGGTGGGCACGCAGGGCGCAGCATACTTTCCCGGGCTTTCCCTGCCCTTTGCAGCGTACGTGCACCAGGAGAAGGCCTTTGCGCGCCTTAAGAGACCGGATCCGACCATCATAGCCACCGGGACCGGCTCCGGCAAGACCGAAGCGTTCCTGTACCCGGTCCTGGACTACTGCCGTCAACATGCCGGTGAGCCAGGCATCAAGGCGATACTGATATACCCTATGAATGCGCTAGCTATGGACCAGGCGCTGCGCATCGCGGGCATAGTCCATGGCAATAAGGACCTCCGCGGCCGGGTCACAGCAGGGCTGTACATAGGCGGCCAGGATGCGGTGCCGCAGGGGCGTATGACCGCAGGCAACATCATCACCCGGCGGCAGGCCATGCAGCAGAAACCGCCAGATATCCTGCTCACCAACTACTCGATGCTGGATTACCTTCTGGTTCGGCCGCGCGATGCCAGGATATGGAAGGACAACCGCCCCGGCGCGCTGCGTTTTATCGTTGTGGACGAGCTGCACACCTTCGACGGCGCTCAGGAAACAGATCTGACCTGCTTGCTGAGACGCCTGAAGCATCGCCTCCGCGCGCCAGACGCATGCCCCGTCGGAACCTCAGCCACACTGGCGCCACAGCATACCGACGCGCTTCAAGACTACGCAAAGAAGATCTTTGGCGAAGCGTTCGATAAGAACGCCATCATATCAGAAGACCGCCTGACGGCCAGGGATTTTCTCGGGGAAGAGCTTATCAGACATGTTGCGTTTCCGGCAAGCCTGGAGCCCCTCGCGCCAGCCCGCCACGGCACACTGCCGGAATATGTTGCAGCGCAGCATGACGCATGGTTTGGCACGGAAATCACAGCCGATGAGGTTGTCAGCGGCAGCTGGCGATCCCGGCTGGGGCAGTCCCTGAGGCAGCATGTGGCCTTTCACAACCTTATCAAGATTGTTGAGGCGGCGACGGTGCCATGGCGTGCAGTTGCGCGCAGGCTTGCACCGGAGGCTGAGGCCCCGGGCCTGCTGCTGGAGAGTCTGCTGGCCCTGGTCAGCTATGCGCGTCACCCCCAGGATCCCAGCCGTCCGCTGCTGAACGTGCACATCCAGCTGTGGATACGCGAGCTCCGACGGATGCTGGTATCCACACGTGAAGATGCACGCCTGGTGTGGTACGATGATCTCGAGGATTCGGAGGAGGACAGGCAGGAAATAAACCATCTGCCGCTGGCGGTCTGCCGCAACTGCGGCGCAGCCGGGTGGGCGGCGCGACAGCGGCTGAACGATCCGGTGATTGAAGCCAGCCCCGCCGCAATCTATCGGGCCTTTTTTGGTCGCAGTGCCGAGTTTCGCCTCCTGTACCCGGACAGCCGCATCGAATCCCCCCAGTACCGGCTCTGCCTGAAGTGCCGCATCCTCCATCCACTCAGTGCCCAGGCGTGTGCGGACTGTACGGACCACCTTACCGTCAGCGTCCCGGACCTGATAAACCAGAAGGATGGCAAATCATGGTCCCGGATAACATGCGCCTCCTGTGGCGCTGTGAACACGGTCAGCATTGTCGGCGCACAGGCAGCCAGCCTGACATCCGTAGCGATCGGGCAGCTCTTCGGGTCCCGACACAACGATGACAAGAAGGTGCTGGCATTCTCTGACTCAGTGCAGGATGCGTCGCATCGCGCCGGCTATTTTCAGGCACGCACGTTTTCATTCAACGTCCGAACATCACTGCTGCAGCATATCCTGCAGGATGAGCAAAACGCAGCACTCGATGTGCTGGCAGCGCGCTATGTGCAGGCAGCACGCGATGCGTACGGTGACATAGACTTTGTCGGCACCTTCATCGCGCCCAACCTCTGCTGGCTGGCAGACTATGCGTATCTGACGCAGCACGGCGAGCTGCCCAAAGGTTCCGACCTTGTTGCGTACGTCGAAAAACGGCTCGAATGGGAAGTGTATCAGGCTTTTGGCCTCAACGCCCGCCTCGGGCGAAGCCTCGAAAACACGCTGTCAGCCACAGCCTTTGCCCGTGCGGAGCTGATGGCGTGTGACCCCTTACTTGAGCGGCTTCGCAACGAGCTTGGGGGGCTTCGCAACCTGACAGCCCGCAGGTTGCACCAGTTCCTGATCGGCCTGATTTACCGGCTGCGGGTCAGTGGAGGCATCCTGCACGAGGTACTGGGCAACTACATCAAAAGGATGGGCAGGCAGTACGGCGTGATGAGCGACCTGCACATCAAACATATGCCCCGCATGGGGCCTCGCAGTCCCCGCCCGGCCTTCATCACGTCAGGCCGGAGCGACACGTTCATGACCATTGGCAGCGGACAGCGCAGAACCTGGCTTGGCGGGTGGGCCAGGAGGAGTCTGTTTGCTGACGACGAGATTCCCTGGATCCAGGACCAGCTGTACCGTTATGTGCTTGGCGAGGCCGCGCGGGTGCAGGTCTTGGCCAGAAAGGACAGCACAAAGCACCCCGTATGGGGCCTGCGGCCTGATGCGCTCCAGATTACTACCAGCGTGAACAGCTGCAGGTGCAACCAGTGCAGCTACCAGGTAACCGTACCGCAGCATGAGCACGCGCTGTGGGTCGGTATGCCCTGTGTACGGCACGCCTGCTTCGGAGCCTTCGAGGCCGCCGATACGGGTCAGCTGGATTACTACCGTGCACGATACCGGTCTGCGGACGTGCGGCGGATTGTTGCGAAAGAGCATACGGGGCTATTGGCGAGAAAGGAGCGGGAGCAGCTGGAGAAAGACTTCATGCGCCAGGATTCACTGCCCTGGGACCCGAACATCATCTCCTGCACTCCCACGCTGGAGCTGGGTGTTGATATCGGAGACCTATCATCGGTTATCCTCTGCAGCGTGCCACCGACTCAGGCCAACTACGTGCAGCGTATCGGACGCGCAGGACGACGCGACGGCAACGCGTTCGGGCTTACCGTCGCCGCTGCACAGCCGCATGATCTGTACTACTTTGCAGAACCGGAAGACATGATCGCCGGCGATGTCCACGTGCCCGGCACATTCCTGCGCGCGCCGGCCGTGCTTAAGCGCCAGCTGGCTGCGTTCACGCTTGACTCGTGGATCGCCAGCGGTGTCAGCGAGAAGGCTGTACCCCCTAACCTGCGCCTGATGCTCGGCCACCTGGACAAGGAGGACGAAATGCGGTTTCCGTACAGCTGGCTTGCATACGCTGACGAGAATGCAGAAAGCCTGTTCGAGCAGTTCATCGGGCTCTTTGGAGAACACATCGACAAACAGTGTCGGGAGCAGCTGCAGTGCTACCTGAACCTGGATAACACCAGCAGCGACCCGACACTCAGGTTTGCCGTTCTGCAAGCGTTTGCAACCAAACGTGACGAGCGTACAAAGCTGACACAAGATATCGGGCGAGTCTGGCGGCAGATAGAGCAACTGAAGTCCCGCCCAAAAGATCAGAACTTCGCTCAGGAAGAAAGGGAGCTACATCGCCACCGGAGGATGCTTGGCTCTATAAAGGCCACCATTAACAAGATGCCGGTATTCAACTTCCTGACCAAGGAAGGGATACTGCCCAACTACGCCTTCCCCCAGAGCCTGGTCACACTGCAGTCTACGATACTGTACAGCGAAGGGGACACCAAAAATGTGTCAACCGATGAATACACCCGCCTGGGCGCGTCAGCCATCCGGGAGCTTGCGCCAGGTAACAGGTTTTACGCGGGTGGCCGCAGTGTCAGAATTTCACAGATCACTCTTAAGGACGGGGACATAGAAGACTGGCGCTTCTGCGACAGCTGCATGTATCTCGAACGCGTGGCTACGGCCACACAGCCCCGATGCCCGGAGTGTGAAAGCAGCACATGGCGTGATACGGGGCGCAAACATGCTATGGTGCGCATGTTACGCGTCGCATCTGTGTCAAACGACCGTGCCAGTCGCTCATATGATGACGCTGAGGTGCGCGAGCGGACGCAGTACCATGTCCGCACACACGTGCAGTTCAGCCGTCGTGACGCCAGCCCTGCTTACGTATCCAGGAAAGCCATCGTGCCTTTTGGCTTCGAGTATGTGCGGAAGGCTGCACTGCGGACTGTCAACTTCGGCCATGAGCATCCTTGCATACCGGTTGTCATAGCCGGAGAGGAAAAGAACACGCGTGGCTTCGCGTGCTGCCCGAAATGTGGCATGGTCCGGATGCACGGCGACAGTGCCATCAGGCACGCCTACGACTGCTGCCTTCGCGGCAAAGGCCCTGACGCCGGCAGCGAGCTCTTCCTGTATCATGCGTTCACCTCGGAAGCTGTCCGGATACTGCTGCCCGCAGCTGCGGACGGCCCGGTATCCCGCGAAGCGGACTCGTTTTGTGCAGCACTCAACATGGGACTCAAAGAGTACTTCCGCGGCCGGGTGAGCCACCTGCGCACCATGATCCAGAGCGCTCCCCTTGCTGATGATTCCAGGCGGAAGGTTTTCGTTTTTATCTACGACTCAGTGCCAGGGGGCACCGGATACCTGAAGGGGCTTGCCCGTAGCCCTGAGAAGATTCTGGAGGTGCTCCGCATCGCGCAGAAGCGCCTTGAGCAGTGTGAATGTGCGCAGGATGCAACAAAAGACGGGTGCTACCGCTGCCTGTACGCCTACCGGAACAGCTGGGTCAGAGATCGCATTTCGCGGGAGGTTGCCAGCGCAACCCTGGAGAAGATCCTGGAACAGGGCCCAGACCTTGCCAGGATACAGTCCTTGGACCAGGTGGACCTGAACCCGTTCCTGGAGAGCCAGTGTGAGGTTAAGCTGGTGGAGGAGCTGGAGCAGAGAGCCGACGGCGCGTTCGAAAGGGTTTTCAGGAACGGAAAGGAGGGATACAGGCTAACGCATGGCGATCAAACGTGGGAGATAGAATGCCAGGTCTCGCTTGGACCAAAAGAGAACCTGGCAGAATGGTCCCGCCCGGACTTCGTTTTCAGGCCGGCCTCGCAGTGCGGGGCATTGCCAGTAGCCGTGTTCACTGATGGCTATGCATATCATTGCGGCCAGCTTGCAGAGGATACCGCCAAGCGGATGGCCATACTGGCATCGGGCCGGTACCATGTATGGTCATTGACCTGGAACGATCTGACAGCAAACGACGGTGGTACGCATTACGAGGACTACATCGCACTGGATGCAGGCAAGGAAGCAAAGATTGAGCATTTCTTGAACCACCTGGCTGACGCATGCGGCGACCTCGGCACCATGAAGAGCGTGCGGACCGCTGGCAGCATGGACCTGTTCATGGCCTTCCTGAAAGAGCCGCACCGTGCCAGATGGACCGTGCTGGCCTACGCTCATGCAGTATTGTGTGTCCAGGACTGGACCCGAAAAGACTGGTCAGAGGCTGCTTCGGGCCTGGCACCCCGGTGGTTTGGTCTGGACAGGGGCGAGGATACGCTGGTGGGCCAGCGCACGGATGACAGTGACCACAGTGCAACAATCCTGGTGCGAACCAGCAGGGCTGCAGTCAGCGCTTATGATACAAGTGCTGTGAGCATATGCGTGCACCTGGATGACGGAGCGCCCAGGCGCAAAGGATTTAAAGCCGCCTGGAACGGGTTCCTACGCCTAATGAACCTGTTTCAGTTTTTGCCGCAGCGTGGCTTCTTCTGCACCACAGGCATGGAGCAGGACCGGTACGATGGGCTGGAACCCAGCACACCCTGTCCGAAGCATGACGCTCTCGCAACCGGCCGGGAAGAAAGGTGCGAAGGCGAGCCGTACGCCCTATGCTAAAGAGCTGCACACCCGCGTGGTTCCGGCGCCAGAGGCAGGTGAAAGCGCCTGTGATGACAGTGGCACTGTGAGGGCATCCGCAGCATGGTTGTGGCCCCACGGCGAGCTCGAAGACTGCGCAGCCGGCTGGACCTTTCCCAGCGTACACGAGTCCACAAGAAATGGCCTGAAATCACACCAGTTAAGACCGTACGACCCATGAATGTTGCACTGGCGATGACGACCGAGTTTATGGCGATGAAAGATCGCTTGCCACAGCAGATTCGGAATAAAGTCAATAAGTTCGTAAAGCGTTACCGCCTTAATCCTACCTCAGGAGGGTTCAATTTTGAACCTATCACGAACGCCGGCAGCGATAACCTGCGATCGATCCGTATTGACCGGAAGTACCGCGCCATCGTCCTGCAGGAAAAAAAAGGATAACACGCTCATCTGTTTGCGGGTAGACAACCATGACGCTGCATACCAGTGGGCATGCCAGAACAAGGTGGCGATCCATCCGGACACCAAGGTTATCCAGATTTACGAAACTCAGCATATCAGTGCTGAAACCGACACGAAGCCCGCTGATAAGGATCTTTTTTCTGCCTGGCGGGATCGTCAGCTTTGCCGGCTCGGAGTGCCAAAGGATCTGATAGCGCTTGTTCGCACGTTTGCCACAAAGTCCGACCTTGAGGATCACATGGACGATCTCCCCGAGGACGCAGCACTTGTGCTAAGCGAGCTTGCCGATGGGGCAGACTATGACAGTCTTGTGCGCGAAATTGATGTGATGGCCCGGCAGGTCGCTGGAGACGACTACAGCGATGCTCTCAAGCACCCAAAGGGCCAACCTGCATTCGTTATCATTCGCGACGATGCGTCACTGCGTGAGATGATAGATGCGCCACTGGGTGAATGGCGCATCTTCTTGCATCCTGCTCAGCGCAGCCTGGTCAACATGAATGCCCGCGGCCCCATGCGGGTGCTTGGCGGAGCCGGTACTGGAAAGACTGTTGTGGCCATGCATCGCGCTAAACGCCTTGCAACGGAGGTGTTTAACGGGCCTGAGGACAGAATCCTGTTTCTGGTTTTCAGCAAGAACCTTGTGGCGGATGTCCGCGCAAACCTTAAGAAGATGTGCAGTGCGGAAGCGTTTGGAGTATTGAAGTCATCAACATTGATGCCTGGGTCAACAGAGAGGGCAAGCGGCTGGATCTGCACTGGCGTATGGCCTACAGAGAAGCTGAGAAAAACACATACTGGCAGGAAGCTGTTGACAGTCAGGACTTTGAGTTCTCCCATTCGCTGAACTTCATCAAGGAGGAGTTCAGCGCCGTGGTGCTGGCCCACGGCATCGAAACAGAATCTGAGTACCTGGGTGTATCGCGAAAAGGTCGCGGAAAAGGGCTGCACCGCAAGTCCAGACAGAAGTTGTGGCAGATCTTTTCTGCATATCGCTCAAACCTTTTGAGCATCGGCCTCCGGGAGCCGGAAGACACTATGCACGAGATGGCCAAGAGGCTGGAAGAGCAGCCGTGCAGGTATCGCAGCGTGATTGTTGACGAGGCCCAGGATCTGCCTGCCGCAGCTATGCGTCTCGTTCGCGCCATCGCGCCGCGGGGTGACAGCAACAACCTGATGATTGTCGGCGATGCGCACCAGCGTATCTTCGGCCGCCCCCTGGTGCTGAGCCATTGCGGTATAAACATCCAGGGCCGCAGCCGGCGACTGCGCGTCAACTACCGCACTCCCGAGGAAGTGCGCGAATGTGCAGTAGGTGTTCTTGAAGGCGTACCCTACGACGATCTCGATGGATCGTGCGACACGGTTAAAGGCTACACGTCACTGATGCATGGCGAGGACCCTGTCATCAACCATTACAATTCCTTCCAGGAAGAGGTCGATGGGATCCTGGAGTACATCACCGAACTGCGCTGTGGCGACGAGTGGCACCGCATCTGCCTTGTGGCGCGCTCCAATGACCTGGTCAGTCAATACAAAGGTGCGCTGATGATGCGTTCCGTACCAACGTTTTCCATCAAGAGCTCTCGTCCTGACAACCTGGCCAAGCCAGGCATTCGCATTGGAACGATGCACCGGGTTAAGGGACTGGAGTTTGACCATGTCATTGCTGCAAGCGTGACCGACGAACACCTGCCTTCCCGCAAACATATGAAGGCTGCAGCCGGTGCCGCTGGACGTGCGGAGTTCCTGAGGAAGGAGCGTTCGCTGCTCTATGTCGTCTGTACACGGGCCCGCAAGACGCTGCTCATATCGAGCTACGACACGCCCAGCCCCCTGATTGCCGATCTTCGGCGCAACATTGCCTGAATCGTAGCTGCACCCGTGCGTCTGCTCACTGGTGTCCACGGTATAATCGGCACAACATACCTTCAGCTCAATGACACGCACCTGGGAACGCCTTTTTCCGGCACTGCCGCTAACCATCGGAGGACTGCTCCTCTTTCCTGCGCTGGCATCTGCCAGCGGCATCGGCGGCATAGAGATCGCGACTGGCACGGTACGAAAGCTGGTGGCACTGCTTACCGGCGACCTGGCCACAGCCGCCTTTCTCCTCATCATAGTGCTGGGTGGCATTGCATGGTGGATCGCGCGGTCCAACCGGGCTGGCGAAGTGCTTGGGCGCACGGTCGTGGGTGCGGTCATCATCTTCGGCGCGGCACAGATTTCAGAGTTCTTCGCGTTTCAGGGCGCAGTGCTTTGATGCCACCCGCGCATGAATACCTGCAACGAGCTGCTGTGCATGACTCTCTTCATCGCCGCCCGCAGCTTTTTGGTCTGCCGCAGGATGCCTTCCTGCTTCTTGCCTTGCTCATGGCATGCATGGGCATTGCGTCACGTCTTGATCCGATCGTGCTGGGCGCATGCGCATTCGTGTACCTGGTGCTCCTGCCAATCTTGCGTCGCCTGTTTGAGAAGGAGCCACACCTCATGGACATCGTGCCACGGGCTATTCGTTACAACACCTATTACCCCTGCCAGGCCAAAGAGCAGCATTCAATGTGGGTGGACCGCGTGGAAAGGCGTCCCACATAAGCACCTTTGTCACTGTGAATATCCGAGTCAAGTCCCAATCGTGCTGT
>JAAXGV010000174.1 GCA_012271185.1 Rhodothermales bacterium | reverse complement strand
AGGAATCAGGCCCTTTTTCCGGCTTTATCGCCGCTATATGGGGCCTTATAGCCCCGATGGTTCGCAATCTGCCCGTTATCCTTCCCGAGAGGGCAGAATTACTGGAAATGCGCGCTTCAACAGCGCCTCCCGGAAATTCCGCAGCGCAGACTCCTAGAGTCCGCTTAGACGCGCTGCATAGCGCTTATATGCAATCTGTGCGGCAAGGTACACACGGCAGGGCTGTGTCACGCGCACCCACGTGCGCGTGTAGGCCTTCATGTCATGTAACGTGCGGAATACGCTTCATGGCGTCGTGAAACTCTTTGGTCTTCTCAGCCATGATAGCCGTAAATTCCTGCGCAGTGACCTCACGCCCCTCTTCTGGGCGGCTGACAGCTGGTGTGGCCGGGTTACGGCAGGATACTGGTTCGTGACCACGTGTAGTCGGTCACAAAGATGCCAAGTGGATTATCGAGGAGAAAGGTCTCGGAATCCGGAGCCAGGATACGCACCTTGAAGTGACCCTCGTACCCGTGGGTGGCCTGTTCCAAATGGATGGACTCGGTCTCGCGCCAAGACACACGATACACGCCAGCTTCTCCGGGAACCTTAAGAACGCTGGATATCTCGTCGATGTAGCGCGTCTCACCACGCCTGAGCATCTGCTCCATCGCTTCACGCTGGCCGCGCACCTCGTGCGTGAAGGTCGTCAGCGCATATCCTGCCACGAAGGCCTGTGCCCGGCCAAGCTGCACATTCAGCACCCGAAGGTCGCTGGGCACGGTCCGAAGGTTGTGCACGAAGCGGCGCAGGGCCACCTGCACGGCCCGCTCCGGCGGCTTGGCAGCCGCGAGCCTGGCGGCTGCCCTGACCTCGCCCAGCGCATCCACCTCCACAACGTAGGGCACAACAGTCTGTGCCCGGGTCAGAAGGATAAAGCCGACGGTAAGAACCACGTTCGTGGCGAGGGCGACCAGAGCTGCGGCCTGCCACTGGCGGCGGCTCCGGGCGAGGTCGCCAAAAAGCTGCTCAAATGCATAGCGTCCGTGCAGATAGGGATGCGCACCGGCCGGGTGTGGCTCCTCAGGACGCTGCGAACGGACAAGTCGCGACAGTATGGATTTCAAAGCCGCTGAAGCACTCCCTTAAGGCTGAAGGTCATGCTGCTGCTCATCTGCCTGGCGATGCGGTCGGGCAGCGTGACCCCGAGAACGGCCAGAAGTATGGCCACAGCCGTGATGGACCACAGGAAGCCCAGCCGCGAAGTGACCGCATCCGCCGCACCCCGCGGGTCCAGTCGAAACAGGTTCTCAATAAGCTCCAGCCACAGGTTGTCGTACTGGTTGAGCAGGGCAACCATGTCGTCACCAATAGTTGCGGAAACACTGGCCACCAGGATCAGGAAGAAAAGCTTGACCCCCACGTACACGATGTACTGGAGGTAGCCTGCCCCCAGCGGTGCCGTGCCCCTGAAAGCCATGAAGCCCACGAAGAAGAGCCCGCCTGTGACGACAATGTAACTTTCGATGAGGGTAACCAGAAGCTGTGCAGCCAAGATGACGAAGCACAGGAGGATGATGAGCGCTGGCACGAATGCCAGCACGACAATGATATCTGTGGTCAGCCCCAGCGCTTTCAGTGTGCTGAGGAAGATGGAGAGACCTGTGTTGACCAGGTGCGTTGGCGAGAGCTGCGCCACGACATCACCGCCAATGTGCATGGCTCCCTCACCAAAGGCTTTGGGTACCAGAGGCAGCCAGTGGTGGTACGTCGATAACAGGCCCAGCACAAAAGCCAGGATGCCAAGCTTGAGCACGAACTGGCCGATGAGGTCGCTTTCCTGCGGTCGCCGTGACCAGTAGATGTAGCCTGTGACAACGATCTCGAGTATGGCCAGGCTCACAAAAAGCGTCTGGGCCGCACCGAGTGCACGGTCAATCCAGCCTTCGGTGGTGAGGCGAAAAACCTCCTGGGCACAATCAAAGAGCTGAGTTGGCGCACAGTTTTGCATGGCGCTCTGCGGCGCCGACTGGAGCAGGGCCGTAAGGAGCAACGTCACGGACTATTCTCCGGGCATGCGCAGAAACGACTTGACACTGTACTGCCGAGGATCGCCCAGCCAGTTGGTATACCCTACAAAGGTGTCGTAGAGCGCTCTGTGCTGGGCTTGCTCGTTGAGCGCCTGAGCGGCACGGATGGCGTCCATGTTTGTCAGCGTCATAAGTGCCTGCCGCGTCATCAGCGCCTCGCGGGCCACCAGCACCTGCAGGCTGGCTTGGACATCCAACATCTGCTGCGGCTCGGGGTTGGAGGCGATTTCGTGTTTGAAGCGCTCGAGCTCGTCGTGCGTGTGCCTGAGGTGCTGCCCATGCACCGACAGGGCTTGCATGGTGTGTGACACGGTGTTCATGGCCCGCACAGTGACTGTACTGTCGTAGGCCAGCGGATCTGCCGGCATCTCGTACAGAGCAAAGAGTGCATCCAGATCATCGGGCTTCTTGTAGCTGAGCGCACCTGCCAGTGCATCCTCCAACTCATCAGTGATGCGCCCCAAGGGCAGTGTCGCTACGACGCCACGCTTCGTGAGTGCACGTGCATAGCGCGAATAGTGGCTTGCAGCCACATCCCTGACCTGTTTGGCAATGGCCAGGTCCTCAGTCAGGAGACGCACCTGTTTGCGCAGCTCCACCAGAGCAGCTACGGCTTTGGATATAGCTGTCGCATCAATAACGGGGAGCTGCGCACGGGCGGGCGTGGTCAGCAAAAGGCAGGCAAGGACAAGAACGGTTCTCATGGCAGTGCGGTGTCCAAGTGGTCAAGGAAAGCGGCTCCATGCTGATCCATGAGCCCAGTGAGTATTGTGGCGGATTCCTGGGTGCTGTGCCCGGGCAGTGGCATCAGCAGCGCCCGCGCCCTTCGTCCCAGGTTGAGCTCAAAGAGGCGGCTTCCGTTTGCGCTCTTATAGTAGTAGTCACGCCGTCGCTGCGCTGTCGCGATAATGTCAATCTCTCGTGCTCCGAGGTCCAGAAACCGGTACACCTCGGCGTGCTCAGGCACCCGCGCCTCCGGGTTGGGCAGGAGGATGCGTGTAGGGCACGACTCCGTGACATTGGAAGCGTTGGGAAGAACTCGCAGCTGGCCTGCGGAGTGTGCTACGATCACGACGGCAGCATTATACTTGCGCAGCGTCAGAAGCCAGTGCCGGATGCGCGTACTAAAGGTGGACCGCATGAGTGCGGCCCACGCCTCTTCGATAACGATCAGTGTTGGCGTGCCATCCAAGGATCGCTCGATCTGCCGAAAAAGTGCCAGAAGCAGCGGCACAACCATGGTATCGCCAAGCGGCAGAACGTTGGTCAGCTCAAATGTTGTCAGACGCGCTGCTTGGGTCTCCTCCGTAACGCCATCCATCAGCTTGCCGTACGCGCCCTTGACCGTGTAGGGTTCTATGGTATCCTGAAGGGGACGGGGCAGACACACATAGAGTGTCGTCAGCGTGCGCTGACCTGTGGGACTCTGTGCCAGAAGGCGAAGGGCGTTGGTCACGCCCAGCCGGTCTTTGGGCGTAAGTCTGGTGCCGCAAAGTGCGAAGATGGTTTCCAGCCAGGAAAGGGCCCACATCAGATCCTCTTCACTATCCAGGTGCCGAAGCGGCTGTAGCGCAGGAGCGGCATCGCTGCCCAGGTCACGATGCATACCCCCGGTGGCAAGCGTGAGCACCTGATGGGAACGGCCAATGTCGAAGATACAGGCCCGGCTGTCCTTGTAGCGCAGGAAGCTCAGTGTCATAAATCCTACCAGAACGCTTTTGCCGGCACCCGTGGCACCTACCACGAGTGTATGGCCTACATCACCCTGATAGAGGTTCACACAAAATGGCGTGGCACCGCATGCACGCGCATAGAGAAGCGGAGGGCTGCCAGGCGGAAAGAGTGTACTCGGACAGGTCCGCTCGCCAGCCCATGGTGTTGTTACAGGAAACAGGTGGGCTACATTCCGGCTCGAGATCAATGGCCGTCTGAGGTTGGCATAGCCGTGTCCCGGCAGGCTTCCGATAAAGGCATCGGTGGCGTTGATCGTCTCCAGCGTGCAGGTAAACCCCTGATCGCGCAGGGTCTGGAGCAGCGCTTGGGCTCTCGCCCTGCCGTGCTG
Organism: Rhodothermales bacterium; assembly: GCA_012271185.1. Classification (GTDB taxonomy): domain Bacteria; phylum Bacteroidota; class Rhodothermia; order Rhodothermales; family Bin80; genus JAAXGV01. Next base: position 3,145 of record JAAXGV010000174.1, on the reverse strand, counting down.
GGCGCTTTCATCGCGCAGGATGACAGTGTTGGTGAAGTACCCGAAGCGGGCTTTTCCGCTTGTGGCTTCAGCGAGAGCGTGGCTGGTTTCGCGCTGCATCTCGACGGCATCCTGATCCTCGAAGGCGTCGCTGCCTTCATAGGACACCAGGGCCCGCAGTCCACGCCGCTGATGGAACCACCGTGTCTGCAGCTTGCTGATCCGGCGTTGCGCCTCGGCACGGCTTAGCGCCAGAAAGCGCATATGCCAGCGCACTTCCTCACGCAGACCATTAAAGAAGTCTCCCGCAGCAGCTGCTGTGAACGCGCCCACCGAGGTGATGGTCATAACGTATACACGATGGCGTGCCAAGACCGGCACATAGCCGGTCGTAAAGTCGCTTGAGGCGAGCGCATAGCTCAGGTAGCTGTCCTGAACTGCAATTGAGTCATGCATTCCGGTCAGACACCGGTGACACTCTGTCAGGAGCTCCTGGCTGCTTAGCAGGCGCACAAAAAAGGAAGCACCCAGGTGAGCTTGAACCTCTTGCAGCGTATCCTTGAAGCGCTCCAGGATGTGTGCGTAGTCCAGACAGGATCGGGCACCACTGACGACCAGGCGCTCCCATCGCCGCAGGTGATCCTTGGGCGGCGTATAGGTTAAAAGGACTGTGTTGCGTGTTTCGTAGTGCTCACCCGGCTGCAGAAACTGCTCCCGGCGCTCCATCTCAACCTGCCGCAGCGCCAGTGTCGGAAAGTGGCTTTGCGCTGGCATTGGGTATTCGCATCGTTCCCGACGGTGTACGTTGACTTCCAACGCATACCCTTCTCCAAGTAATGCGATGACTTCGTGCACTGTTTGCACGGCCCGGTTGACTTCCTCCGTTGAGGCACTCTCCAGGTCTCTTCCACGCAGTGCCATGCCGGCCAGAAAGGCGCCGTCCTTCATCAGTACGATGCCTTCATCGATCAGGAACGCCCAGCCCAGGAGATCCCCCAGTCCTTCCCTCGGAGCGCGTGGCGCTCCCATCCGGCGCGCCACGTGCCAGGCTCCAGCACCCAAAAAGACGCCACCCAAGAAGCTGAAAGGGTCCACTTCGTGCGATCAGGAATGGTTGCAGCTACACATCCATTACGCGTACCACAGGCTGCGCGCGCCCTGCCCTGTATGACGACCATGGCAAGAAAAGCCACCCTAAGCAGCCGCAGGATTCAGATACCTTTGGCTGTGCCTACCAGAACGCAGTGCGGCTGATATGCCGCCAACCCGTGCGGAATGCAGCACGATTGGGGCTTGACTGGTTCACGGCCCATCATAGTGTGCTGCCTCCTGACTCTTTGCTTAACTGGTGTGTCCAAGGGCGCGGCTGTCGCTATCCTGCTTCGTGGCGCATAGCGGCCGGATTCAGTGCCACGGTCTGCCGTACGATGCTCCCCTACAAAGAGTGCTCGCCCGAGTGATACTGTTCCACCAGCCAATGGTACATGGACGGGATAGGCACCGCAAACCTGCCCCGCAACGTCTTCGCCAGTATGCCCTTATGCAAGATCAACTCGAAAATCCGCCGTGCTTCGGCGCGTGAATGCTCTACAGAGAATATATCCAGCACCTCTGAATCACGAAATGAGCTGTCCGCAGGCATTGTGGAAAGCGCCCTGCCGAGCACCATCCTGTCTTGTTCTAAGAGTTCCTGAACCCGGGCGAAATAGTATTTTTCCTTCCTCTGCTGCCCCTGCTGCAACACCGCTTCCAGTCCGTCAGACGTCATCTGCCCATGGCAGGCGCGTACAACCCCGGCAGCTGGCTCTGCGAAGGCAATGATGTGCTGTGGCCAGCCGTGCGTCTCCCTGGTAATAGCATCGATCCAAAGCCCTGTGTCCCCTTCTGCCCCACCGTCCCGAACCAGCCAGTCCCGAATAATGATTCGCTCCGGTTCCGGGGCCAACCGCCCCAGGTTCACAACGCATCCACCGTAAAAGCGGGACACACCCAGACTGTTGAATGCGGCCTCTGATGTTCCCAGCCCCCCGGCCAAGAGAATGACAGGGCACCCTACTTCGCCGTTATGGATCAGCTTCAGGGTATTCTTAACTCCCGGCTTGTGCGGATGATCGGCATAGTCCCGGATATCCTGCACCTCGTCCAGCACGAGCAGCAAGCCGCGCGCTGTTGAGGCGGCAGCCTCTCTGAGAAGCTGCGAGACGTTGGCAACGCCTCCTGTTTCCTTGGAACGTGTGCCCCTGACAATCTTCAGATCGATTTCGATCTGTCTGCTTGCACGGGCGAGGTATGACTGGTCCAGCCAGTATGCCATGCTGGCTGGGTCATACAGAGCATCACCCTCAATCCTGGCTACTGTCCAGCCGTTCCGTACGGCCTCCTCAGCGCACCGGTACAACAGCGCGGTTTTTCCGGCCCCAGGCGCTCCCTGTATCAGAAAGGTCGTGCCTTGCATGCCTAGGCCGCCTGCGGACGCCTTGGCCCGACGGGCAGCGAACGATGACAACACTTCCTTCCGCCCATGAAAATACTTTGCCGGACCTCGATCGTCGATGGTGCTGGATGCGGCTAAAGCAGCCAAGGCAGCCTTCTCCGGCACGTGTGCAGTGTCGAGAAGATCGGGGACCTTCCTCCTGAGCCGATGTTTGATGCGTTTCCACATGAGTCTGCATTTTGTACACGCCCCAGGCGTACAGGTGCCTGCCCTGCAGTTTCGGAGAAGCCATTGAGTCAAGACATGCGTGGGATCCCAGACCTGCTTCCATGGCCAGGCTCCAAGACGTATCACAATCGCTTCGACAGCGTGAACCAGGCAATGCCCGCCGCAGGCGGCGGCTGGAACCATCACAGGTTATCCCTGAAACCCACAGGGATCTCCCTGCGAATCCGGGCAATAACACGGAGGCAGTCCGAAGACCACCCGCGTTCTGTGAGCTTTCCGAGTGCCGAGACGGCCCACTGCTCCCGGAACTGGCCCAGCTTCCAGATCACGGCGCTGATCACCCCAGGTCCAATCGAAAAAAGGTGCCCTCCTCGGATGCGGAATAGCCTTCCAGCAGATTGTCGAGTCGCCCGGGAGAATTTCACCCCCGGGCACTCACAGAACCGTACGTGAGCCTCTCAACTCATACGGCTCCTCCCATGAAGCCGCTCCGGATTACAAGCC
>JAAXGV010000053.1 GCA_012271185.1 Rhodothermales bacterium | reverse complement strand
TATTAAAACAAGTTAACGCTTATGGGTTGCGGCCCCGCGGGTTCAACCTTCAGCGCTGCACCCGAGAAACCTGTCCGGCGGCTGCCCCTGAGATGGCCTGCCCATTGCTACTTCCCTCGTTGAGGTGATATCTGCCTGTAATTCAACCCATCCGCAGGGAGTGGCTTTGTCCACGGGCTGATGCCGGGCACCAGTTCATGCCGGGCGAGGAGGTCGCTCCACGCGTGCGCTGGCCGCTAGTCACCCGAAGGCTCTTCCACCTCCACCTCGCGCGGCGACGCATGCTTGACATAGGTATCCAGCCAGCGGTCCGTCTCCCAGAGCACGTGCAGGATAGACTCTCGCGACCGGTAGCCATGACTTTCGTTGGGCAACATCACCAGGCGCGCCGTCTTGCCGAGGCCCTTGAGCGCGCTGTACAGCCGGCGGCTCTGCACCGGAAAGGTGCCAGAGTTGTTGTCGGCCTCCCCGTGAATCAGCAGGATCGGCTCGTTGACCTTGTCCACATGCATGAACGGTGACATGTAGTAGTACGTCTCCGGAGACTCCCAGAAGAAGCGCTGCTCATTCTGAAACCCGAACGGTGTCAGCGTCCTGTTGTAAGCCCCGCTGCGCGCGATGCCTGCACGAAACAGGTCCGAATGCGCCAGAAGGTTTGCCGTCATGAATGCGCCGTATGAATGCCCCCCTATGGCAACACGGTCAGGGTCCAAGACACCGCGTCGCACGCCCTCATCGATAGCGCTTCGGGCGTTGCTTATGAGCTGCTCGCGAAAGGTGTCGTTAGGCTCCTGGTCGCCTTCCCCGATCACCGGCATGGAGGCATTGTTGATCACCGCATAGCCGCGCGTTACATAGGGGATAAAGCCGGAGTAGCTGATATACATGAACTGGTGCGGGCTGTCCCTGCGCTGGCCCGCCGCTGCCGCACTCTTGAACTCGTTGGGATAGGCCCAGACAAGCCCGGGCAGAGGACCATCGCGCTCCGCATCATAGCCGGGCGGCAGGTACAGTGTGGCGCTGAGCGGGATGCCGTCCTCGCGTTCGTACTGGATCACCTCCTTCTGGATGCTGGTCAGCTCCGGATACGGATGCGGAAAGTCTGTCACAGCCGTAACCTCGCCGCTGGCCAGGTCGCGGATAAAGTAGTTGGGCGGCTCCGTCGTGGACTGACGCTGTGTCAGAATGCGCGAAAAACTTTCATCCAGGAATACCACCGCACGCTCATAATAGGGCGCCTCACTGCGGAACAGCTTCGTCGTTTCGCGTGTGTCCAGATCGAACCTCCGAAGAAACGGGCGATTGCCTTCCGGGGACGCACCCGTACCGCTGAGGAACAGTGCGCTGCCATCAGTCAGAAGCACCGAGGTGCCGTAGGCCGTGGGCCGCATCTCCGGAGAACCCGGATTGTTGTAGCGATCTTCCATGTGCACGTCAAACAGCAGCGTAAGCGGTTTGTCCGGCCTTGACGGATCCATGATGTACGTGCGCGCTTTTCGGTCGAGGTACCACGATTCGCGGACAAGCGCGAGGGTCTCATGCCCCCAGCTGATGCCGCCATACCGGAGTGCCAGCTTCACCAGTGGCGCCGGATCGCCCTCAAATGGCGCCTCCAGCATGTAGACCTGGTCCCGGTACTCGGCTTCCACGCGGGCATCCCCGCCGTCCAGCGCCTCTGCCCAGTACAGCGTGGCGGGGACATCCGCACGCCAGCTTACACTGCGCGGTCCGGTCGGAACAGAGCCGGGCCGGACAGGAACGCTCTCCGCCAGCGGCAGCGATGCTACGGTCCGCACGAGGCGCCCGTCTACATCGTATACCGCGATCGTACGCGGGAAGCGGTAGTAGGGCACCAGGTACGAAAAAGGCTTCTGGATACTCTCCACAAGCACGTGCTCTCCATCAGGGGAAGGGGCGACATTGGTGATCAGGCCTGCCTCCCCAACACGGTGCGTCTCGCCGCTCAGCGAGATGCGCAGCACTTCCGATTCCATGTAATACGAAAACAGCTCCTCGTCAAAGCTGTTCTGGAGAAGATCCTGGTATGTCCGTGCCGGTGATGTCTGACCGAGGTTTTCCTGGACCACGGGGCCGCGGGGGACCAGTGGCACCTCGGGCGCAGCGCCGCGGCCCGCCGGAACCGCTTTGACCAGAAGCGTCTGGCTGTCAGACACCCAGCGGTAAGGCGCACCGGGGCTTGCGGCGTTAACAGCGCGGTCCGTCTGGCGGCGTGCCACGGCGGTCTCGACGCTTGCCACGTAGATCTCGATGCGGTCTGTCAGCTCCACGGTGAAAGCGATATGGCGCCCGTCGGGCGAGAACCTGACGTTACCGATGCGTGCACCCTCCGGGATACCCCTGACCATACGCTGGGCATCTTCACCAAACGCCTTGAACCCCAGACTGACATAGCCGCTGGAGCGGCTGGGGCCGTGGTTGCGCGGGTTGATGCGCCTGCCCGCCAGCCGGAGCTCCGGCGCTGACAGGTCCGCAATGGAAGGCACGCTGGGCGGCTGCAGGAAGAGCATGCTTTCGCGTGTCGGCGAAAGCAGAACCAGGGGTGTCCTGGGTGCATCTACTAGCTGTGCCAGGCTTTCCGGCGGGCGCTGGTACGTGGTCTGCGCTTTCGCTGGTGCTGCTGTCAGGCAAGCAGCCAGGGCACACACCGGGATTATATGTCTCTGCATGACTTGGGTTTCATTGAAGTGAGCAAGGCTGTCAATTTACAAAGGACGACCACCCAAAATGCATCAGTGGCCACAAAGAGAAGGCGCGGACAGCACGATGCGTCCTCAGGACGCGCTCTGACCACCGGCGAGCACCTCTTTCAGAATGACACCCGTGTGGGTATCCAGTTTTGCGAGGTCCTCCGGGGACCCCACACAGAGGATGCGTCCGCCATCCTCCCCGCCCTCCGGTCCCATATCAATGATATAGTCGGCAACCTTGATGACATCCATGTTGTGCTCTATGACGAGCACGGTATTGCCTTTGTCCACCAGCGCCTGCAACACCGCCAAAAGATAGCGGATGTCTTCAAAGTGCAGGCCGGTCGTAGGCTCGTCAAGGATATAGAGCGTGTCGCCCCTGCCCGGACGGGAAAGTTCCTTGGAGAGCTTCACACGCTGCGCCTCGCCCCCTGAGATTGTCGTGGACTGTTGCCCGAGGCGGATATAGCCCAGGCCCACAGAATGCAGGGTCCTGAGCTTGCGGGCAATCCGCGGCAGATCTTTGAAGAATTCCAAGGCCTCTCCAACGGTCATCTCCAGCACATCGGCTATGGACCGGCCTTTGTAGCGAACCTCCAGCGTTTCTTTGTTGTAACGCTTCCCATCGCAGTGCTCACACGTCACATATACGTCTGGAAGAAAATTCATCACAAGCCGCAGCAGGCCCGCACCTTCACACGACTCACACCGGCCACCCTTAACATTAAAGGAGTACCGCCCCTTGCTGTATCCGCGGATCTGTGACTCCGGAACCAGCGCGAAGAGGTCCCTTATGGGTGTGAACAGCCCCGAGTACGTCGCAGGATTAGAGCGGGGCGTGCGTCCAATGGGCCTCTGGTCTATGGCGACCACCTTTTTCAGGTGCTTTGCCCCCTTCAGCGACCTGTACTCAAGCGGCTCTGCGATGGCGCGATGCAGCGTCCTGTTGAGTATGCGCTGCAGCGTCTGGATAACAAGTGAGCTCTTCCCCGATCCGCTCACACCGGTAACGCAGACAAAGAGGCCCAGCGGCAGCACCAGCGTATCCCCCTTGAGATTGTGCCCCGCGGCTCCCTTCAGGACCAGAGCTTTTCCGTCTGGGACACGTCGCTGCGCTGGCACGGCAATCTCCCGGGCTCCCTTGAGATACTCGGCAGTGAGGCTGGCCATGCCATTTGTTCTTCCCGCCAGCTCGTGAGGGCCACCGGCGCTGACAACGTGCCCGCCGTGTTCCCCGGCTCCCGGACCAAGGTCTATCACATAGTCCGCGTTCTCGATCATCTCCCGGTCGTGCTCGACCACAATAACCGAGTTGCCCATGTCGCGCAACAGCTTCAGTGAGGCGATGAGCTTGCGGTTGTCACGGGGATGCAGTCCAATGGACGGCTCATCAAGCACATACAGCACATCTGTCAACTGCGTCCCGATCTGGGTTGCCAGCCGGATGCGCTGGCTCTCGCCTCCGGCCAGCGTGTGCGCCGTACGATTCAGGTTCAGGTAGCCGACTCCCACATCGTTCATGAAAGCAAGGCGGTCCACAATCTCTTTCAGTATGGGCGCGGCGATTTGCCGCTGCCGCTCACCAAGCTCAATTTCCATCACAAGCCTGGACAACGACGCGATGTCCATCGATGCGAGGTCCGCAATGCTGTATCCCGCAATGCGGTAAGACCGTGCATTCTCGTTGAGCCGGGTACCATCACATTCCGGACAGATGTCCGTCCGCATAAAGCGCTTTATCCAGCGGCGTGTGCGTGTCTGCGATGCCGGCAGCCTGTAGCGGTAAAACGGATACAGACCCTGGTATTTTCCAAAGAACGACTGATCTGACCCGGTGCCGAAGAAGAGATGTGACAGATCGAACACCTCGACTTCTGATCCGTGCAGCACCACGTTCATCGCCTCCGGAGAAAGCTCCTCCAAGGGTGTGTCCAGCGTGAACCCGTACACTTTCCCAACTGATTCGAGCCTTCCAAACAGCCAGCGCTCATCGCCCTTTCTGAGCAGACGCAGCCCGCCCTCCCTGATGGTCTTTTCCGGGTCAATCACCTCCTTATCATCGAATTCATCGCTGAGTCCTCGCCCGGTGCAGTGCTTGCACCAGCCATACGGCGAGTTGAAAGAGAAAATCCCCGGCGACGCCTGCCTGTAGGACTTCCCTGTAGCCGGATCGAAGCGGTGAGTGCTCAATACACGATCCTCTTTGCCGGCTGTCGACAGGATGACTGTTCCCGCACCCACTGCCAAAGCCGTAGCTACGCTCTGGTTTATACGGCTCTTTTGGCCGCTGTGCACCTTGAGGCGGTCCACTACCACTTCAATGTCATGCGCCTTGTAACGACTCGTCCCCATCCCCGGCACTATCCGCTTCTCCTTGCCGTCAATGCGCACACGGTTGAATCCTTGCTTTTCGAGGCGCGCAAACCGTTTGCGGTTCTCCCCCTTGCGCCCACGCACAACGGGCGCCAATATGGAGGTGATGCGCGCAGGGTCGCTTTCAAAGACGGCGCTGATGATCTCACCCTTGGACAGCCTTCGCAGGGGCTTCCCTGTGACCGGGGAATAGAGTGTGCCGACGCGCGCAAAAAGCAGGCGCAAGAAGTCGTACACTTCGGTTACCGTGCCGACAGTAGAGCGCGGGTTGCTGGAGACGGCCTTCTGCCCGATGGCGATCACGGGAGAGAGGCCATCGATGTAGTCCACATCGGGACGCTCCATCACGCCCAGGAACTGCCGGGCGTAGGCGCTCATACTCTCGAGATAGCGACGCTGACCCTCCGCATAGATCGTGTCAAACGCCAGGCTGCTCTTGCCGGAGCCACTCAGCCCGGTAATGACCACGAGCTGGTCACGGGGAATGTTCAGGCTGATGTTCTGCAGGTTGTGCACACGCGCGCCACGAATAACAACTGAGCGCTGCGGCTGCGTCATAAGGGACAAGCTGCAGGAAAGGCTGCGCCCCGTTATTCGTCAGGTTCACCCTGCGGATCGCGGAAATAGATCTCCGATCCGAACATCTCCTCTATGGCCACTTCGGTAGGCTCGGACAGGAGCTCATGCTCCATGGAGATGCGCCGCTGTTCCTCCAGGAACTGCGGATCGTCCATCTCCAGGTCAAAGCCTTCAAAGTAGGACAGCTTGGTGTCCAGCTCCTCCTTCATGCGGGAAGCTACCTGGCGCGACCGCTTCGACAGGATCGCAACAGTTTTGAACAGATTGCCCTTCTTTCCTTCGCCTGCGGTCTGGGCCACCAGCGCGTGAACATTCAGCGTCCTTATAGACATTTGTGCTATCGAGCTATATTCCGCTGGTTCAATGTTCCAACCCCCATCCGGTTCCCGGCATGAAACGCATCGGCTCCGTACTGCTCCTGATCTCTGCCGGCTGCATGGGCCCGGAAGCGCATGAGACTGAGATTGAAACCCATCCGTCCCTCCCGTTTGCAGAGGTGGGCCGGGGCCGCAATGCCATGGTGGACACGGTGCACCGCGTAATCACCAGCCGTGAGGAATGGACAACTTTACAGGACTCGCTACGTCCCCTGGTGCCGTTTATGCCCGTGGACTTCGAGCTTGAAATGGTCCTGGTGGCCGCACTGCCCGTACAGAGCGGTGGCTATGATTTGCGGTTTGAAGAAGTTGAGGACTTGGGCGATACCATCGTCGCAAGGTACCGGCTCTACACGCCAGGGCAGGACTGTCGCCATACCATGGGTGCCGGGAATGTTTTCCAGGTGGTGCGTCTGGCGCGCACCACCAGGCTCGTGACCTTCGAGGATACCGAAGAAGCGCTGGACTGCACAGAGTCCTGACTCATCAGTCTGCGAGCACGGGATCCTCAACGCGGGTGTCGCTCTCAATCTTCCCGTCTATCAGGCGGATCACGCGGCGCGCGTGGCGCGCGATGTGCTCTTCGTGCGTTACCACCATAAGCGCATTGCCGCGCCGGTAGAGCTCTTCAAAGAGCACCATGATCTCTTCTCCGGTCCTGGTGTCCAGGTTGCCCGTCGGCTCGTCCGCCAGTACCAGCGAGGGGTTGTTCACCAGCGCTCGTGCCACCGCCACACGCTGACGCTGGCCACCTGAGAGCTCATTGGGCTTGTGGCGTACGCGATCAGACAGTCCCACCTTGTCCAGCGCAATCTCGGCCATGCGCGTACGCTCGCCCTTGCGTTTGCCGGAATAGATGAGTGGCAGCTCGACGTTCTGCAGGCAGTTGACCTTGGGCAGCAGGTTGAACGTCTGAAAGATAAACCCTACTTCGCGGTTGCGGATTTCCGCCAGCTCATCATCCTCCATCTCGCCCACATTGTGGCCCCGCAGATGGTAGGTTCCTTCCGTGGGTGTGTCAAGGCACCCGATAACGTTCATGAGGGTGGACTTTCCCGACCCCGACGGGCCCATAACCGCTACGTACTCATTCGGGTACACATCAAGCGATACGCCATCCAGCGCACGCACTTCTTCCGCACCCATGGGGTAGATCTTTCTGACGTTCCGCAACTGGATCAGACTCTGCATATCCTTATCGCCGCTTGACCGCAATGTCTGGTTCGAGCTCTCGGCTCACTGCACTGTATGGGCCTGTGATCACCTGTTCTGTGCCCTCCAGCCCGCTGCGGATCTCTATGAAGCGGTCATCGGCGATACCGGTCTCCACAGCCACAATCTTCGCCTTACCGTCATCTCCAAAGAGGAACACCGCCTTTTTCAGATCTTCCTTGCGTATAAAGGCTGGCAGCTCTTCTTCTTCGTCTGTACTCGCGGAATCCGGAGCTTTGCCTTGGGCGCGCGCCTTGCGGGCTTCCTCCCGGCGAATCTCTTCAAAGTCACGCACCGTCACAGACTGGATCGGCACGGCCACAACCTGCGGTACTGTTTCCGTGAAGATGTCAACCGTTCCGCTCATGCCTGGCCGCAGACTCGGGTACTGCTCCTGGGCCGCCGGCATCTCGCTGGCCACCGATGTCTGCTGTGCGCTTCCGAACGCGCCGCCCACATTGTGCCTGTCGAGGATGCGGATCTTCACAGGAAAGTTGGTGACCTGCTCCTGTGAGGCACCAGGCTGCAGGCGTGCGGAGTTGGCGATTTCCGTCACAACCCCGGTAAAGGTGCGTTCAGGATAGGCATCAATCTCTATGGACGCGGTATCCCCAAGCGACACATTGACCACATCATTCTCGTTCACCTCCACCTCCAACTCCATCTGCTCCAGCCTGGCCACGACCATCAGCTCCGTACCCGCCATCTGGCTGGTACCGACCACACGTTCACCGAGCTCCACATTGAGCTTGCTAATGGTACCGGCCATCGGCGCATACAGCGATGTCTTGCGCAGATCTTCTTTACTCTGGCGGAGCCTTGCCTCGGCGCTGGCTACCGAATACTGGGCAGACTCCAGCGTGGCCTTCGCCACATCGCGCCGTGTCTGCGCTTGCTGAAAAACATCTTCGGCCACCGCTTTTCGCTCAAAGAGCTGCTGCTGCCGCGCCAGCTCCCGCTCCGACAGCATCAGGTCAGCCTCGGCCTGGGCAGCGCCTGCCCGGGCCTGCTGTACAGTGGCCTGCGCCTGCTCCACCTGGGCCGCATAGAAATCCGGGCGGATGCGAGCCAGGAGCTGCCCCTGCTTCACCTCCTGCCCTTCTATGACGGGGAGCGCAATGATTTCGCCGGAGACATCCGGACTGATGCTGACCTCTACTTCGGGCTGCACGCGGCCTGAGGCTGTTACGGTCTGCGTGATAGTTCGTATCTGCACTTCGGCGACCTCCACGCTGATTCCATTGGAGCTGTTACCCGCGATCTGCCCTGCGACTACTGCAAGAGTAACCAGCAGCACGAGCACACCGCCCATAATAAAGAGCAGGCGTCGGGTGCGTTTTTTTCTTTTTGCCATGACCTTGTACTGTTATTCAAAGAGAGGCTGGCTTGGGTCGAGCACGCCTGTGTAGTAGTCAATCAGCAGCTTGCGGAAAAAGAAGCTGTTGATCGCCGACACTCGATTGTTGGCGGCTGCCACATATGCGGACTGTGCCTGTGCCAGCTCCACCAGGGTGCTGGAGCCCACATTGTACCGTTCTTGTGCTGCTTCCAACGCCTGCACCGCGGCTGCAAGCTGCTTCTCAGTCACATCGAGTGATTTCTCATCGCGAAGGTAGTCCAGGTGGGCCTGCCGCACGCTCAGGCGGATGTCCTGGCGCAGGTTTTCCAGCCCCAGCTGCGCGTTGTTGAGGCTGATCTTGGCATTCTGCAAGGCGGTCTTGGTCGCAAAATTGTCGAAGATGGGGACAGACAGACTGATGCCTATGCTCTCGCTTCGATTGTTTTCCAGCTGAGTGCCAAAAGGTACTGTCCGCCCGCCTGTGGCAAAGCCCTGCACACTGGAGTAGCTCGTACCGGCCCCTGCTGAGAGGCTCAGTCGCGGCATCCATCCGCCACGCGCTATCCGGATGCCCTGCCTGCTGACCCCGATATCGACTTCGCGCGCTCTGAGGTCCAGGCGCCGATCGAAGGCGATGCGCACCAGCTCTTCCACGTCATAGGCCTCCGGGATCAGGTCACGCTCCGAAAGATCAGGCACCACAAACTCGTAGCCCCCGAACGGATCCAGCTGCAGCGTCTGGATCAGACGATTTTCGGCTCCCTCCACGTTGCGCTGCGCGTCGAGTACGCCCAGCTCGGCGTTTGCGGTGGCTGCCTGCTGCTGGTACAGGTCCGAAACAGGGCGCGAGCCCGCATTGACAAACTCCTCGATCTGCGCCAGCAGCTGCTGTTGAGCCGCAAGGTTCTCCTCCTGGATACCGACCTGGGAGCGCGCCTGGATAAGGATCAGGTACTGATCCATGACCGTGAACACGACCTGCTGCCTTTGCCGCTCGTGGTCAAGCCCCGACCCCGTCACATTCAGCTCTGCCTGCCTGAGCGCTGCCCAGTCCCGCATGCCTGAAAACACCACCATACTGGCACCCGCACTCAGCCCAAACCGGTCTGAGGAATAGTTGACGACATTGCCTGTCGTCTGGTCAAAGGACAACCCGAAGTTGCGACCGGCATTGGTGCTGAAGCTGACGCCCGGCACCAGAAAGTACCTGGCCCCCCGCAGCGTATTCTCCCGCTGCCGGACGGTGTTGGAACTGACCTTGAGCAGGTAGTTCTGGTCCATCGCGATGCGCACGGCATCGTTCAGGGTGATGGTCTGCGCAGCCTGGGCGTTGGCTGAGCCGGCAGACACCGGGATTATACAAAGCAGCGAAAAAGCCAGACGTAGTAGCACTTGCATGGGATTCAGTGCGTTTATGGCGCCCCGGGTCTCAGCCTGGTGCGAGCACATGGTGGTTGCAGAAAAGGTTACGACAGGGCGCGCGAAGGGTTGCACTCCGCATCGTAGCAGTGTTATGAGACGAATCGGCACGCTGGTTTATTGCATAAGGGCGTGCACTTGCTTCCGAGGCTACCCGATGTGCACCTTCAAGCTTTCTTTCCGATGCTTCTGGCGCAGCTTTCGCAAGGACTTCTCTTTGATCTGGCGTACACGCTCACGGGTCAGGTCAAAGCGCTGTCCGATCTCTTCCAGCGTTAGCGGATGTTCACGACCGATACCAAAGTACAGCCGTGTGATTTCCGCTTCGCGTGGCTCCAGCATGCTCAGCGCGTATTCGATGTCAATCTTGACCGACTCATCAAGCATCGGGTCGTCCGGTGCGACGACCTCGTTGCTGGGCAAGACATCCAGCAGGCTGTTGTCATCGTCCTCATTAAAGGGCGCGTCCATGGACAGGTGGCGCCCGGTATGCTGCATAGCCTCGCGAATCTTGCTCACATCAATGTTCAGCTCCTTGGCGAGCTCCTGATAGTTGGGCTGCCGCTCTTTCTGCTGCGCAAGCCGGGCACTCGCCTTGCGGATCTTGCTGATTGTTCCGATACGGTTCAGGGGCAGACGTACTACGCGGCCCTGTTCTGCCAAGGCTTGCAGGATAGCCTGCCGAATCCACCAGACCGCGTACGAGATGAACTTGAAGCCCCGGGTCTCATCAAAGCGCTTGGCAGCTTTGATGAGCCCGTAGTTGCCTTCGTTGATGAGATCTGTCAGGTGCAGCCCCTGCCCTTGGAACTTCTTGGCTACGGACACCACAAACCGCAGGTTGGCCGTCACCAGTTTCAGCAGCGCTTCTTCATCTCCGTCCTTGATCCGCCTAGCTAGCTCGGCTTCCTCGGCAGGCGTTACCAGATCGATCTGGCCGATCTCCTTGAGGTACTGGTCCAGCATACGCTGGCGTCGGGGGACGTACATGGGCGTATCGCTACGTGGTTCGTGCCGGGTGTCTTTTAAAGCCTGGCCGATACGGAATGATCCGCAGGATCTGCCTATGAGCCTACGGACTGCCTCTTAAGGATAAAGAGGCCTTCCCGCCGGCTGGTTACCACGATGATGCCGCTTTTGAAGTACGGGTAGCTGCTCCAGGTACCATTGAAGCCTGCATCATTGGTGCCGTACGGCGTGGTGTCAAAGAAACCAACCTCTCTGGGTTCTGTGCGGTCGGTGATGTCCAGAATACGGAGACCGCTGGCGTTGTTTGTCTGGTACATCATGTTATCTCGCACATAGAGGTTGTGATCCGTGGCACTGGTGGGACCAAAGTGCTCACTGGCAAGAACCGGATCATCGAGATCGGTGACATCCCATACCAGCGTCCGCGTACGGTCAACTTTCTGGCTGAGCTCATCCAGCTCGTCGTTCTGATAGAAGAATGCATGATCTTCCGACAGCCATCCCTGGTGCACATACGCCGCATCCGGATAGCTGCCGGAAGAGATCGCTACCGGATTCTCCTTGTCCGTGATGTCAGCGATGCTGATCGCTGTCTCATTCGAACCAAAGCATATTTCCCTGCCCTGGTAGGCCGTATCCGGGCCATGGTAGATCACACACTGCGCATCGTGGGAATACCCTGTATTGCGGCGGCCCGTCGACGTGTCGGCAAAGCACCCGGCGAAGGCGGGCGCCAGCGGCTCGCGGATATCAATCATGTGCAGCCCGCCGCCGCAGGTTTGGCCACCTCCGCTGGCACCTACTGCAAAAGCATAGCCGGTCTCCTTGTTGATCACGATGTTGTGAGCGCTGTGTATCCCGTCATAGCGTGCGTCAGCCTCAAAGACCGCCGGCACATCGGGCACTACGCGCAGCCGCGTCAGGTCAAAGATCTGCATGCCGTGCGCTCCTGCCCCGTCTGCCACAATAAAGGCATGGTTGCTGTACACCTTGATATCGCGCCAGGTGCTGCCGGGCGAGCCCTCTGTTCTGGGCAGCTCTCCCAAAAAGACAGGCACAGAAGGGTTGCTGAGGTCAACAAACACGGTGCCTTCCAGGTGACCTGCAAGTCCGTACTCCTTGCCTGTTTCGGGGTCTGTCCAGCCCCACACGTCGCTAAGCCGGACGCCCCGGCTGGTGCCCATGCCTGACAAAGGGAGGAAGGACATCAGGTCCACCTGTCCGCACTCGTAGCCTGCTGCAGCTCCGGCATCACATCTGGCACCGTCTCCGGTTACCGGATCCATGGGGGTACCCGGGTTAAAGAGTACCTCCTGCGCTCTCCATGCGCCCGCTTCCTGCACCAGCAGCAGCGCGCTGCCTTCGCCGTAGGCGGCCGCTGGCATGCCAACCAGTGCGAGCCGTTCCCTAACAGCCAATGATGACCCGAATCCTGCGCGTCCTGCGGCCGGTTCAGGTGCAAACACTTGCGGCCCGACTTCGCCGTCGCGGGCAAAGAAGTACACCGCACCCGCGCCACGCCGGACGCCAGGCGCCCCGATCCAATACCCGTCGGGCCGGGACACCACCGAAGCTCCGAACCGCGTGCCTGGCTCTGCCTCCTGGAGCTTCAAGGTGTCTGTCAGCGACCATGCCCCGCCGTAATGAAACACCTGCACAGTCCCTGTGAATTGTTCATCGAAGGAAGACCCCACAAGCGCTTCGTTTCCACGGATCGCCACAGCCGACCCAAAGCCGCGCGCAACGCCCAGGTTTGAGCCGGAAAACGCTGCTTCTTTCACAAAGGCGCTGCCATCCCATCTGTAAAAGGTGGCTGCCTCGGCGGCGCCTACCAGCGCTGCCTCACCATCGAGTGCCACAGCCCGACCGAAGGCTGGCGATTCACTGGTGATCTGCGCGACCTCAGTCCATTGATCGTTGGCCCGGCGGTATATGTGGACCAGGCCCGGTGCACCTCCCCGGCCTGGCACACCCAGGAGCACCATGTCGTTGCCCACTGCCAGACTTGCTGCCTGCACCGGCACCTGTGCCGCTTGTGTCCAGGTGCTGCCGTCATATGAAAAGAAGTATGTGCCGCCCGCCCCGGCCGTCACCAGGATCGTACCATCTGCTGCCAGAGGGTTCCCGAACCCGTCTCCCACATGCGCGTCCGGCGCCTGCAGGTGGTGTGTCATCTGCCATACGCCGTCAACCTCCTCATAGACGTGCACCGTTCCGGGATACCGGAATCCATTGGATTCCGCCACCATGAGGTGCTGGTCGGCGGCAGCGACAGCGCTGCCAAATGACGCAACGTGCTGCGCCTGGTGGTAATAGGACTGTGCCTGAACATTCCAGGCCAGCGCTGCCACAGTCATCAGGACCAGGGAAAGCTTTTTCATATGCAAGTTCCAAAAAAGTTTGTGGGCCCTACGGGATTCGAACCTGTGACCTCTCGCGTGTGAGGCGAGCGCTCTAAACCACTGAGCTAAGGGCCCTACATATCACGGGACGGTTTCCTGCGCTTCGATACCTGTATACACCAAGGGTGGCTCGCTGGCCAGCAGAACGGGCACGGGATGCACGGGGCCGGGAAGCAGCGTCATGGGTAATGCGCCCGCTTCTTCAAGTTCCATGGATTGAACTGCCACAGGTGCCGGTGCGTGGCCGGCGGTGCCTGCGATCAGCATGGCGCAGGCCACCAGAGCAACGATCAGGAGCGGGCTCAGGCTCCGCAGAAACGGTGCATCTTCCTGAAGCGCACACAGCTCCCGGACGAGGCGCTGACGCACCCTGAGGCGTACACCGCGGGCTTCGCGGCACCGGTGTTGCTTCAAAAGGCGCCGGATACGGCGCAGGCATTCCACGCGCTCCGCCAGACCCTTGTCTTCGCTCATGCACTCGTCAAAAGCTGCCCGTACCGCCCGGTCGACAGTGCCGTCAACGTATTCGCAGAGCAGCTCGTCCAGCAGTGCCTCTACCCTTCGAGATGTGTCGTAGTATCCGTGTGCCATAGGCGAGTATCGGCGCGCTGTGCGTTCGTTACGTTGATATCAGGATCGGTAGCCTACAGTTCCCCGGTGGGCGCGCAGAGACGACTGGTGTATCCTGTGCATCATCAGAGTCAGAATCAAGCGGGTGTCTCGAGGGCTTTCTCCTTTAAGTTCGCAGTCCGCGGCCGTAAGCGCACCAAAGACCTCCCGCACGCCAGCGGAGCTGTAGAGCCGTGCAACATCCATATACTGGCGAACCATGAAATCGTGTCCCTTAATAACCTGCTTTATCGCCCCATATGACGATTGCCGCTTCTTGCCGAGCAGGCTTTTCACCTGCCAGACTTTTGTGAAATATGTTCCCAGCATCGCTACTATGCGTATGGCTTCGCCTGCCGGGTTGACACTCCGGTCCAGGCAACGCGTCGCAAGGCGTTCAGCATCCGCCAGGCGTCCCTTGACCATGGCGTCGCGCAGCTCCCAGGCGTTAACTTCGCGCGACTGACCTATAGCCAGAACCACATCATCTTTTGTAAGGTGCGCTCGGTCGCCAGCGAACAGCTGCAGCTTATCAAGCTCACCAGTGATGAAACGCAACGAGGCCCCCACATAATCCGCCAGGCATTCCACGGCATCTTTTTCGATGGTCCGACCCGCATCCCTGAGCCGCGACCTGATAAACCTCGGAATCTCCCACCGGGTCAGCGGCGCAAACTCTGTCGCTTTGCCTGCCGCCCGCAGTGACTTGAACGGCTCAGACCGGAAATCCGGGCGCCGCTGGGAGATGAGCAGCACCGTAGCCTGCGGGTTGAACCGCTTGGCGTAGGCCGCCCAGAGCCGCTTTTCTTTCATCCGGTCAAAGCGGCGAACGATGACCAGGCGCCGCTTATCCATGGTGGGAAATGTCATGCAGATCGCCAAGGCGCTGCCAGCGGCAATTTCGTCCCCGTACAGCAGGTCGTAATTGAAATCCCGGAAGTCATCATCCAGCGCATGCTTCACTGCAAGCTTTTGCAGCTCGTCAATGAAGTAGGATTCGTCTCCGTACCAGAGATAAAGCGGCTCGAACTCCTTCTTCCTGAAAGCCTTTGCAAGCTCATTGAACTGTGTCAGGGCACTTTTCCGTTTGGCGCTTGCCATCGGCTCAGAGGCTTCGCTGCAGCTGGCGTGCTACACGCTGCAAGAGGCGGACATCGTGTTGCGTGAGTGCATGCAGCAGCCCAAACACATCGTGTGTCTGCCCATCCAGCGTACCTGTCCGCATCCATGCGACGTGCGGAAGCGTCGTGACGTAGTCCACCAGCGCCTGGCGTGCATGCTGTGCTTCCTGCAGGATATGACCAAAGTCCGCCTCGTTCCATGTGTTGTCCTGCGGCAGTGTCCCCGGAGACGCAGGGGCTGCTTCCTCCTGCATGCGCCGCAGGAGCGGCAGGATAACCGTACGGTCCCAGTCTGTCATAGCACCATAGCACTCTTTGACGGACGGTCCCATGAAGCGTGATTCGAGCTCTTCCGGTGTCAGTCGGCCTGCCACAACCTTCGTTGCTTCGAGCTCATCAATGATGTGCCCGAGCTGATGAACCAGGCTTTCGCGAAGTGCTGCGGTTTCAGCTTCATCCATCTCCTGCAGGCGGCCGGCCTGCCCACTTGTTGGCTTGTGCGATAGGCTCCTCGGCACGCAGGTGGGTGTTTTTCAACGAATCCATGCCGCTGTCCACGAGCGTTGCCAGGTGGTGCCGGTCTTTCAGGCTGTGCAGGTTGTTATCCTCCGGGTGCTGCCACGGCTCGGCCTCCTCCTGTCCGTTCTTGTACGCTTCCAGGTAATCCAGACGCTCTTTCAGCCGTGCAGCGGGCACCAGGAGGCGGTCCATACCAAAAATCGCCTCATCGCGATCCTGGAAGGTGAGGTCGTACTCTTTGGACATCACGATGGCTTCCTCAGGGCAGACCTCTTCACAGAAGCCGCAGTATATGCAGCGCAGCATGTTGATTTCGAACCATGCAGGCTCGCGTTCCTTCGGGCTTGCCGGATCGTCCACCTCTTTGGACTGCATCGCAATCGCCATCGGAGGACAGGCCTTGGCACACAGGTTGCAGGACACGCAGCGCGGCTTGCCATCCTCTTCCACGAGCACAGGACGGCCCCGGAAGGAGTCCGGCGGATCCCACAGCTCATCCGGGTACTCGGTAGTGTACTGCGGCTCTTTGACCAGCTTCCGGAAGCTGTATCCCAGACCTTTGAAGATTTCGGGCAGGTACAGCCGCTCCGCCAGGTTCAGCGTGCGTTCGTTGTCTGGCTTGGTGTTCTTCGGGACGCCGGCCATCGCAGTGTTCGTCGCAGTGCAGACATTAAAGGAGCACGTACATCTTTGTTCCGAGCGTCATATACCCGGTTCTCCGCTTGCCGGATGCGGTCTGCACGTGGCCATGCCTGGCACACGCACGGGAGTCACGATTACGATGTCCACGGCCAGAACCCGCCACTCAGCCCTGAGCGAGCCTGCAGTCCGCGAGAGAACGCTTCACCGCCAGACTCCCTGGCGTAGCGGCCTGGCACAAACAGCCGATACCTGTGCCAATGGGTGCGCTACTGCCCATGAGGACCCTGGCGTTTCAATGCACAGAGCGCACGCGTCGCCGCCATCACACCGGCCCCGGCAACAGGCCTGCCACCACCAGTGCGCTGTGCGGCGACACCAAGCGTCCAAGCTGCCTGCTCCCGGAAATGCGCACGATGCCGAGGCGCAAAGAGATCATAAGCTGGCGGTCTCGCATCAAAGCCCATAAAATCGTTTGCTGCAACCACCGGCAACATAACATACAGTCAATCCAGCGCCTCACGACCTATGCCAACACCCACCGATAGGGCATGCACACTGACATACTGCTGTCAGTGTGGGGGTATATCTTTCTGATAGAGTTTGCTGTCTCAGCACATCCAGCAGGCCCGCACCAGGCCTTATTGTCATCATCAAGCATGTAGAGGATGCTGTCAGTACTAGTTATCGCGGACGCCCATATCGGCCGATATCCGACACGGGTTCCACCCAGAACCCCTGAGCTCACAGTCCATGCCATCTGGGACAAAGCCATCCAGTTCGCCATTAGCGAGCAGGTCCATGCGGTTGCCCTTACCGGCGATATCGTGGACAAGAATGACCGGTTTTTCGAGGCAATAGGAACAGTGAAGCGCGGTGTTGAGAAGCTGGCCAGCCATGGCATTGACGTTTTCGCGGTATCGGGCAACCACGACCACGACGTGCTTCCACGTATCGTTAAGGAGGTGAGCTGTGATCGTCTCCACTTCCTGGGCAGCGGAGGGGCCTGGACAACCGAACCCCTGTGTGTGGATGGCCGTGTGGCCGCGTGGTTTACGGGCTGGTCCTTTCCCGGGTCTCACTGCGATACG